>JBDIVQ010000142.1:0-8651 GCA_039794345.1 Phycisphaerae bacterium
AAGGAAACAGCAGTTGCGCGCAGGGAACCTTCCCCCACCACCACCCCATTCGTCAGGTTCCCCGGGGGATTCGTCAAGTCTTCCCCGGATTGAGTTGACGGCGCGCCGCAACCGGAATAGCGTGGTTTGCGGGGGGAGTCCCTGACCCCGCCCTGGCGGACGGACCATGCCCATGCCGGACTACGTTCATATGTAGGACATTTGGGGATCGCAACTCCACTGTTCCGCTCGCGAAGGGGGGGCAACAGTGTTTGCTCGCTGCGCAACTTGCGGGGCAGGGCGGCTTCCCTGATTTCACGTTTCTTCGCCGGATGGCTGATGTTTGACGCGCCAAGTCCCAGCCAGCCGGTATGCTGAGACAAGTGCATACTGCCATCCGCCGCGCACTCGGCCCGGACGGCAGCGCATCATGAGTGGCGCCCGCCGGCGATGGTCGCCGGCGATGCGCTGGATGGACCGACATCTTGTGGGTGTGGTCCGCCATCGCCTCGCACAAAGGAGGCGTCAATGAAGCGCTCCGTTCAACATGTGGCGAACGGCGAACGTTCTTCCACTCTCGCCCTGCTCGCAGTCGGTACAATTCTGCTGGCGGCAGGAGGAGAGACCATGCATCACGCGCACGCCACCGCGTCGGAAGGAAGGTGGGCCGGGCCGACGGTTGGAGCCGAAGCGGCGACCTCCGCGGAGGGTACGGTGGTCGCTGCGAAGGAAACGGTCAACACCATGACCGCGCCGGTCTTCAAGCCCTTCGTCTTCGTCGAGTTGCCGCTGCCGGACGGCTACACACTGGTGCATGAAGCCGGCGTTCACCTGAACGATGACGGCGTCGTCGTGGCGACGATGAACAACGGTTCCGTCAATCACGGCTTCATCTGGTACGACGAACTCTACGCCGCCGGCTGGCAGGGGCCGCTCGAAGCGAACTCGTCGCCGATCGTTCTCGACGACGCCGGCCTCGCCGGCATCAATGACGACCTGGAGATCTGCGGCACGCGTCTCAATTCCGGGCCCAAGGCGTTCTTCCTCGCGTTGACCAGCGCCAGCGCCGGCACCCTCACTCAGATCGGCACCGGGTACGCGAGCGATGTGAACAACTCCGGCGTGGTCGTCGGCACCTCCCTCACCGGTGCGCCCGTGGCGTGGTCGATGCTCTTTGGCGCGCCCGTTCTGCTGCCGCCCCTTGCATTCGCCGTCGGCACGGCGGCGCACGGAGTGACGCCGGGTCCGGCGTACCCACCCGTCATCGTCGGCCAGTCCGAGGATGCCGACTTCGACGTGCAGGCCGTCGCGTGGTTCTACGTGCAGCAGGAGGGATGGAATGTCGAGGCGCTCACGACGCTGGAGTCTCCTGCCTTCGCCACCGCAGTAGAAATCAACGAGGATCTGCACATCATCGGCGCCATCATGGAAGACCCGGCGCAGGCCGATGAGACGGTTCTGTGGGTCTACAACTCCGGCTGGACGGGCAAGACCCTCGACATCGCCACGCCCTTCATCCCGGAAGCGCTCAATGACGAGACCCTGCCCGAAGTCGTTGGCGAGCACTATCTGTGGAAGGCGACGAATCTCGCGGCGACGCCGATCGAAGGCCAACTTCTTGACCCCCAGAACCTGATGCTCTCGCGGCTGGACGTGTTCCAGATGCGCTGCACGGACATCACCGAGAGCGGCGAGATCGCCGGGGTGGCGCAGCTGGACGATGCCAATGGAGAGTGGATCGCCTTCAAGCTGGTGCCCTACGACGTGGACAACGACGGCGCGGCGGACTTCCGGGAAATCCTCGAAGGCAGCGAAGCGGACACGAACAGCAACTGGCTCATCGATGATGGGGAGCAGATGCGAGTCGGGTTGCACGCGCCAGGATACTCAGACGGCCTGGGCCACCACATTCCGTACGTGCAGGCCGTGCGGCTGCTCATGCACCTGGCGATCCTGCCCGTCGAGATCTCGGAACTTGATGACGAGTACGCCCTGAATGGCGTGCTTGCCGACGATGAGTGCTCGTTCCGGGAAGACATCGAGCGGTGGACCCGCGGCACGGCGCAGTACCCCAAGCAGCGTGAAGCGATCATCACGATGCGCTCGACGCTGGAAGGAATCGAGGATCTGGATCACGACTACCTTCCCACCGGAACGCAAGAGGCGACCATCCTCGCCGATCTGCGCGAGTTCGGCTACCTGTACGCACGCTGCATCGACTGGGTGCAGTTCGGCAACGAGGCCTTCGGAGGGGCCGGGCAGTACAAGTTCCGGGTCGGTGAACTCGGCCAGACGTGCGGACCGTCTCAGGAGCGCACCTACGGACAATTGTCGGAAGAGTGTCAACTGGTGGCGATGGATGCGATTCTCGACTGGCTCGATGTGCAGATGTGGGCGGCTTTGGAGGGCTCGGCGCTGGCGGGCCGGCCGCTGCGGATGATCGTGGCGGGGCTGAGTGCTGACAAGGTCAATCTGGGATACGAGAGCGACAATCACCAGCGTGATGAGACGACGAAGATCGCCGACTGGGTGAACCAGCGACAGATGTACTTCGACATGCACGACATCTGGACGGCGGTCGGACCCGCGGCCGCTGCGCCGGATCGTCTCATGGGAACGAACGGGATCAACCCGCCGCCGCCCTGGACGCCCCCGGCCCTTGCGGTGAGCCTGGAGTGGCGGCCGAGAGTTGATATATCGCCGGGTGGATGGTACACGCCGTCCAACAGGGCAATCTACGTGACGTTTCGGGATGATGAGGGACCGGAACCTGGACATCCCGAGAATTTCTGCTGGGATGATCTCCCCTTCCCACTGGAGGTCTGGGACGATTTCGTTGTGGATTGGCGCGAGACACAGTTTCTGGACGCGCCAACCTACGGCGATCGCTTTGGCATGCAAGAGGTATTGGCGGCACTCGGCGGAGCTGCTTTCACCGTCGCCTGTTATGGACAAACCGGCATGCAGCAGCCGTCCAACATGCCTTACGACATGGCGTGTTTGATCGCCAGCCATGTCTGCAGCATGTACCTGGATTCGAATCGCGAGCCTTTTTCCAAGGCGACTGTCGCCTTCGATGAATTCGTCGGAGAGGATGTGGCGGAGGTGTACTGGATCGACCCGTTCACGCCGCACGGCAATCAGTGCCCGCAGTGTTCGCAGTAATCGTGAATGAAACTACTGCGCCGCGTCCTGCGGCGCAGTAGATTCTGATCGCAATCGGGAGTCCATCCATGAAGCGGTTGAGTCATCTGGCAATAGTGCTCTCCTTGACCATGTGTGTCGGTGCCTGGCGGACCCTTCCACCGAATCATGAATTCGCCTTCTTTCCTCTGCCGACTCTGGGTGGCGCGTACAGCCTAGGTTACGGCATCAACGAATGGGGCGACGTATCCGGGTCGGCGTGGGTCGCAGGAGGCACCTATCACGCGACGATGTGGATTGACGGCAAAGCGGTTGACCTGGGCACACTCGGCGGAACCGTGAGCCAGGCTTTCGATATCAACTCGGCACGCGAAGTCGTCGGGCGTTCGGCTTCGCCCAACTGGAGCTCATGGCGGGCCTTCCTCTGGCGAGACGGACAGATGGAGGATATCGGCACGCTGGGCGGAGATCGCGCCGAGGCGTTCGACATCAACGAACACAGCGAAATCGTCGGTTGGTCGCAGATCGCGCCAGGGCAATCGCTGCCGCGGCACGCGTTCCGTTGGGTTGCGGGCCAGATGATCGATCTGGAAGGACTCGATCCTCGATACAGTTCGCAAGCCTCGGGCATGAACAACAACGGATGGGTGGTAGGTGAATCGGTGGAGACGGACCGTCATGCGGTAGTCTGGGAGAATGGGAGAGTAATCGATCTCGGTACGTTACGATCGAATGGCAGCGGCGACAGTCTAGCGAGCGGTATCAATGATCTGGGTGATATCGTCGGGTCCTCTCAGATTGACGAGGATCCAGAGCGATATGATGCCTTTCTCTGGCGTGACGGCCAGATGTATGATCTAGGCAAGCCGCCAGGCACGTCGCACTCGCACGCCTATGCCATCAACAATGCGGGCCAGGTCGTCGGTTATTCGCCCACCGGCGGGTTTCGTTTCATCGGCATCTACTGGGATCGATTCATCGGCATGACGTTACTGGACGATCTTCTGCCGCCGCGCACCGGCTGGCGTACGGAATGGGGCTGGGACATCAACGAATCCGGTCAGATTTCCGGCACCGCCTACCCCCTACCGGATGAGGGGACTTTCTTCGCGTTCCTGATGTCGCCGGTTTATCCGACGATGGAAATGGCGGCACCGGTGCCGGGCACTGCCGGCGTTGCGAACACAATCACGGTCACGGACGTGACGCCCGGCAAGAAAGTCTACTTCCTCTACAGCCTCCACGGCGGGGGCACGCGCATCCCCGGTTGCGACCTGCAGCAGAACGCCCTCCAACTCGACAGCCCGACCGTCATCGGCACGGCGATCGCCGACCAGAATGGAGTCGCGACCATCACCCGCACCGTCCCGCCCGTCGCGCGCAACCAGACCATCCTCTTCCAGGCCCTCGTCCAGAACGAGTGCGCCATCAGCCAACTGGTCGTGCATCAGTTTGAGTGAGAGGCGACCACAAAGTGAACTCGGAGAACGCAGAGGGCACGGAGAACGGGCAGGTGGAGCAGGCGAACTTGATGGAGAGTCGCGGAGCAAAGAACTGCGGGTGCAGGTGAACCCCGGGCGCGCCAGGTTGAGCGATCGGACGAGAGGGGCAATCCTGATCTGCAACGGAGTTCAAGCGGGTTGAGATGCTCCCCCATGATCTGCGGCGGGTTCCGGCGGATCGCGGAACGCTGAGGAAGCACAAAAACACGGGCAACCGGCGGGGTTGGAGGCCGTCGGTTGCGCCGTCGGGCGGGTGGTCGCGCCCGTTGAAAGAGTCGAGTTGTGGATCGGCGCCGCGGAGGCGGACGTCCGCCGGCGATCATCGAGGATCGAGCGTCTTTCGCTTGCGCTCGCGCCCCGCGCGATCAGGGAGCGGGGGAACGGGCGGGAAGAAGATCGACTGAGATCGACCCCGGCTTCAGTTCATCTCTTCTTTCGCGTGCCATTCTGCTTCGCGTGCGCCTTCTTGCCGGTTCGCCGCTCAGAAGAGGATCTGCATCTGGGTGCGGAGCGCGATCTGCTCGTCATCTCCGGGAGCGTCTGCGAGCAGGCCGACGCCGGTCACGTCGAAGGGCACGGGATCGAGGCTCCAGACCAGGTCGGTCGTCCACTTCCAGTCATGCTTGCGGAAGTAGTAGTTGAAGCCGACGGTGACGGCGCTGTAGTCGTCGGCGAAGGCGCCGTCGAAGTCGAACCACTCGTAGCGGCCGAAAAGTTCGAACTTGTCCGGAACGAGGTGAAGGCCGCCCTGGACGACAAAGCCGTACTGGTCGAAATCGGTCGCGGCGGCGGCGTTGGCGTCGCTGTGGCGGCCGAAGACGGCGGCGAAGAGATTGGCCCCGCCGAACTCGAACTGCCCGTCGAAGGTCCACTGGAGCCACTTGGTTTCCTCGGCCCCGGTCCCGTACTCGCCGTCCTGGTAGAAGAGGCCGCCGCCGAGGCGCACGCCGGTTTCGTCGCTTGTCCAGGAGGTCATGTCCTCGAACTGTTTCCACTCGCCGGCGAGAAGGGCATCCACACGGGCGTTGAAGGCGTATTCAGTCGTGTCGTTGTTGAAGCGGGTGTTGGCGCGGCTGCCGGACGGGGCCATGGCCGAGAGCGTCGCTCCGTCGCTGAAGCCGGCGGCGAAGGCGAACTGCTCACCGTGGTACGCCACTTCCACGCCCTGCGAGAAGCCGAGATTGACGATCTCGTTGACGACGGAGCGGTCGGCGGTGAGTTGCTTGGACGAACTGATCGTCTCTTCGGGATTGAAGGCGGGCTTGAACTGGCCCCACTTGATGGTCCAGTCGCCGCCAAGGGCGTAGGAACCCCAGGCGTCTTCGAGGGTGAAGGCCCCGCTGTTGCGGTCGAAGGCGCCGGCGACCTTGTACTTGAGGTCCTTGGAATGGACGTTGCCGCTGAAGGCGAGCTTGACGCGGCGCATCTCGAAGGAAGCGACACTCTCATCCGGCGAATCAGTGCTGTTCCAGACGTAGCGCGTCTGCACCTGGCCGTTGAGTTTGAGGGAGAAGGAACCATCGTCGTTCCTGAGGAAGAAGCCCTTGTCCCAGCCGGCGTTGCCGCCCTCGGAAAGCAGGCTCGAACGCGTCTCGCTCTCGGCGATGACTTCGCGCACCAGCGCGCGAATCTCCTCGGACTGCGGCCCGGTGAGCCAGGCGCTGCGCTCGCCATGGCGCATGGCCTGGATCTGCGCGTCGATCTGGGCGCGTTGCGCTTGCAGCGCGGCGATACGGGCGTCGGCGTCGGCGGGGCCGTCGCCGGCCATCGCGATGGCGCTCATCGAAGAGAGGGCGAGGCAGAGAAGGTAAGAGTTGCGATCGTGCGTCTTCATTTCGGCTCCTTTTGACTCGGGGGCGATGGGGCGCCCCGCCGTTTACCCTGAGAGTCGCCCGGTCCTTGATGGACCCGTGCTCCCGATCAATCCGCGCGCCTCGACCAACGCGGTCGCGGCGCTTCGCCTGAAGCCCCGCCGAACCGTCGCCTGACGAAAGTGCGGCGGCGTCGGGCGTGCGGCGATTGCGACTATCTTTCGCGTGCGCCGCGCCCCGGCAACTCCGAGCGGAAAAACTAACGAGAAGCACACTCCGTGAGATCTGCGCAAGCGTTGCGCGAGCGCCCTCGCGGCCCGATTGCGCCGACTGAACGCACCGAGCCGCGCCCGTACAATGCCCGCGGGAAGGGAGGGTCCGCATGCTCCACCGTCGCGCGCCGGAGGGAATCATCGCGATCAGTCAGCCCGCGCACGCGTGGGTGAGCGCGCAGATCGCCGCCGCGTGGGGTGAAGTGCCGGACCGGCGCGAGGAGATGTGGCTCGCGGCGCTGCTGCACGATGTCGGCTGGATCGAATGGGAGCGGCGCCCCACGTGGAACCCGCACACCGGATGGCCGCACACCTTTCTCGAACTTGACACCCGCGCTCACGTGGAGATCTGGTCGGGCGTCTCGAAGCAGGTGGAACCGATCTCGGCACTCGCGGCTCTGCTCGTCTCGCGCCACGGCACTGGGCTGTACGAGCGCTACCACGGCGCCGAGGACGGGCCGGACACCGATTCAGCCGTGCGCGAGTATCTCGCAGGCGAGAAGGCGTTGCAGGCCGCGCTGCTTGCGAAGGTGCGCACCGCCGACTCGTGCCGCGCGACGCCGGACGACGCCTGGCTTGATCGGGCCAGCGCGCTCATCGCGGCGTGGGACTGGATGTCGCTGATCGTGTGCATGAGCGAACGTGATAGCGACGTCGTCCGGGCCGTGCCGTGGCGCAGCGAGCGGATCGATCTTGAACTGTCCCGCGTCGTGGACGACCAATGGCGCGTGACGCCGTGGGTCTTCGCGACGAGGCGCGTGCGGCTCGTAACGCAGGGTTGGGCGCTGCGCCGGCGGGCGACGGACGATGCGGAGATGCGCGCGATGCTGGATGCGGCCCCGCTTGTAGACCTCGAGGTCACGCTGACGGTCGAGTGATCGGCGGCGATGCGGTGCCGCGCTAAGGCTCGATGCTCGGACGGGAACGGACGAGGCGGAGAGAGGTTCCAAAGATCCTCTCCAGCGGCGGGGAAAGAGGTCCCGCGGACCATGTCCTGCGGCGACGCTGACGCGGTACTAGCGCGAAGCGCGGCAAGCCGCGAGGAGCTCGCGGCCGCGCGCTTCGATGCGGTCGAACCGCCCTTCGCGCAGGTCGAGCGGATCGAAGAGAGGCGCAACGAAGCCGACGGCGAAGGCCCCGGCTGAGAAGTATGCGGCGGCGTTGGTCGCATCGACGCCGCTGGTGGGAACGATGCGCAGGAAGGGCATGGGACCGAGGCACGCCTTCACGTACGCAGGCCCGATGCCCGGCGCGGGGAAGAGTTTCTGCAGCGGCGCCCCGGCCCGGTGGGCGCGGAGCATCTCCGTGGGCGTGTGCGTGCCGGGCATCATCGCCACACCGAGGCGCGTCGCTTCCTCGATCACCGCTTCATCGACGACGGGCGAGACAAGGAACTGCGCCCCTGCTTCAACCGCCCGCCGGGCGTCTTCAACCGTGAGCACCGTGCCGGCGCCGACGACGATGCCCTCGCGCTGTGCGAACGCGGCGATGTGATCGAAGGCGTCGGGCACGGTGAGAGTGAACTCGCAGATGCGAAAACCGGCGCGGATGGCGGCCTCCATCGCCGGCGCGGCGGCGTCGGTCAGGTCTGTGCGAAGAATGGCGCTGGCGCGATGCCGGTGGTAGAAGTTGGTGAAGTCGGATGGGTTCATGGTGTCAGAGGATTGTCTTCACGACTATCTTTCAGGTGGGCAACTCAAGCGTGAGTGAATTGTAAAGGAGAGAACCGCGGCAACTCCAAGCGCCAACGTCAACGTGATGCCAGGACCGAGCCGCTGTGGGTTGCGTCCGCTGAGTTCAAGTCCAACGATGAGGCCGAAGAACACGGCTCCGAGAAGAGCAATCGGAAAGAGCAGTCCAGTCAATACCTTGGCCAGGTAGGCCGGAAGCGACCGTCTTTGGACTCTCTCGAAGATGTCTAGCAGCAAGTGGATCATGTGCGG
>JBDIVQ010000143.1:0-8516 GCA_039794345.1 Phycisphaerae bacterium
CCTCGTGCCTCCCTGCCTCCTCACCTTCTCCCGAACTGTTTTTCGAGATCGCGCAGGGTGAGGCGGATCGTCGTGGGCCTTCCGTGCGGGCAACTGCCGCCGCGCTCGATTTCTTCGCGGCGTCGGAGCAGTTCGTTGAGTTCATCCTCCGAGAGGCGGTCGCCGGCCTTGACCGCCGCCTTGCAACTCATCATGTCGAGCACCTCGTGCAGGGCCGCCTCATCTTCGGGCGAGAAGCCCTCCTCGGCCGCGCGGTCGAAGAGTTCCGTCAGAAACACGACGGGATCGACCCGCCTCTCAAACAGAAAACTCGGGAATGCGTGGACGGCGATCGACCGCGGGCCCATCGCCTCCGCCTCGACGCCGATGCGGTCGAGCAGCGGGCGCAGCGCCTCGAGGAGCGCCATCTGCTCCGGCCGGACCTCGACGATGCTCGGCATGAGCAGGCGCTGCGCTTCGAGCGGACCTGCAAGCACCCGCGACTTGAGTTCCTCGAACATGACGCGCTCGTGCAGGGCGTGCTGGTCGATGATGCTCAACCCTTCGGCATCCTCGACGACGAGGTAACTCTGATGCACCTGAAGGATGCGCACCGCCTGGCTCGCCGTCGCCGCGCCGTTGCCCGCCGCGGGCGGGGAATGCGCGAAGATGTTCTCCTCGCCGAGGTTTTCGTCCTTGAGCGCTTCGCGCAGTTCCTGGTAGGCGAAGCCGCGCTGCACGGGGTCGAGCGATCGGAAGTGCTCGACGAAGGCGCGGGCGGAGGTCGGCTGGGTGGTCACGAGGGGGGCGTCGCCGCTGCTCCAGGACATCTCGCCGCGCAGGCCCGGCACGCTCGCCGCCGGTGTGAGGTCGGCCAGCAGCAGCCGCTGCCGCACCGCCGTGAGCACCATCCCGTGGATCGACTGCGTCTCGCGGAAGCGCACCTCCGCCTTGGTCGGATGGACGTTGACATCGACCTGAGCCGGATCCATCTCGATGTAGAGAACGGCAAGGGGCAGGCGGGTGGGATCGAGCAGGCCGCGATAGCCCTCCTTGAGGGCGTGGGCGATGGTGCGGTCGCGCACGAAGCGGCCGTTGACGAAGAAGTGCTGGTGTCGGGCGCTGCCGCGGGCGACGGCGGGGGTGCCGATGAAACCCCACACCGAGATGGGACGCTCGAACGCCGCATCCTCCTGACTCACTTCGAGCAGTTCGCGCTCCAGTTCCTGGCCGAGGACTTCGAGGATGCGCTGGCGGGGCGATTGGCGCGGCGGGAGGTCGAGCGTCGTCGCTCCATCATGCACGAGGATGAAACCGAGGGCGGGATGACTCATCGCCAGGCGCCCGACGAGATCGGAGATGTGGCCGTATTCCGTCTGCACCGTGCGCAGGAACTTCCGCCGCGCGGGGGTGTTGAAGAAGAGATTGCGGATGGTGATGGTGGTGCCCGGCGGAGCGCCGCAGGGAGCGGGGGGGTTGAAGCGCACCCCTTCGCCGTCGAGGCGCGCGCCGATCTGCTCGCCCGAGGCGCGGCTGATGATCGAGAACCGGCTCACCGAGGTGATGGCCGCGAGCGCTTCACCGCGAAAGCCCATCGTTGCAATCGAGTGAAGGTCTTCGGCCCGGCGAAGTTTGCTCGTGGCGTGGGGCGCGATGGCGAGAGGCAATTGCGACGGCTCGATGCCGCAGCCGTCATCGGTGATCTCGATGCGCTCGATCCCGCCGCGTTCGAGTTCGATGCGGATGCGCGTGGCTCCGGCGTCGATGGCGTTCTCGACGAGTTCCTTGACGACGCTGGCGGGCCGCTCGACGACCTCGCCGGCCGCGATCTGGTTCACCAGGAGAGGATCGAGTGAGCGAATCTCGGCCATTGGAGGGCATTGTATGGGAGAGGCGCAACGCCGTCCCGCTCTCCGGTGGTCGAATCGGCGGGTTGACTCATGGGGTTGACAGCGCTGGAGTTGCGCCATGTCGGATCTTCCCGGCCCAGCCGTTGAGCAGGTTGCACGCAAGGCCGCTCGCGTCTTCGCCTCCCGTTTCGGCGGCGAACCTCGATGGATCGCTGCTTCACCGGGGCGCGTCAACCTCATCGGCGAGCACACCGACTACACCGGCGGGCACGTCCTGCCCATGGCCATCGAGCGCTGGTGCGTCGCGTTGGCCGCCCCGGCCTCCGGCGGGCGCTCCATCATCCGCAGCAGCGCCCTCGACGATGAAGTCGAGATCGATCTGAGCAGGACGCTCAAGCGCAGCCGCAGGCGGGCGCGGAGCGAGTGGGCGAACTATCCGCTGGGCGTGGCGCTGGAGTTTCAGAAGCGCGGCCACACGCTGCCCAACCTTAATATCCTCATCGAGAGCACGGTGCCGGTCGGCTCGGGCCTGAGCAGCAGCGCCGCACTGAGCGTCTCCTTTGGGACGATGCTCGAAGAGGTGCTGGGAGTGAAGATCGAGGGGCGCGGGAAGGCGGCGCTGTGCCGCGCCGCCGAGCGCGACTTCGCCGGCACGCCCTGCGGCATCATGGACCAGTTCATCTGCGTGCACGCCCGGGCCGGCTTTGCCCTGCACATCGATTGCCTCAACGAGACCTTTGAGCAGGTGCCGATGCCGGCGGCGGAGCAGGCGGTCGTGCTCATCGTCGATACGCGCGTCGAGCATCGACTGGCGGCTGGCGAGTACAGCCGTGTGCTCATGCAGTGCCTCACCGCGATGGAGGCGGTGCGAGAGATCACGCAGGGCGAATACGGCACATCCAACGTCCGCGAGATGGACGACGCCGCATTGCGGCGGTGCGAGGAGTGCATGAGCCCGGCTCTCTTCCGCCCGCTGCGCCATATCGTCACGGAGAATCGCCGGGTGCTTGCGGCGGTCGAAGCGCTGCGCGCGGGCGATCTGGATCTTCTCGGTGCGCTCATGTACGCCTCGCACGAGTCGCTGCGGGATGACTACCGGGTGTCGTGCGCGGAGCTCGATGCCGTGGTGGAGTCGGCGCGGGCGATCGGGCGCGGCGGCGGCGTCTTCGGCGCGCGGATGACGGGGGCGGGCTTCGGGGGGTGCGCGATCGCGCTCGTTCAGCCCGATGCAGCCGAGGAGGTGACGAGACGCCTCAGCGCCGTCTTCGAGCGGGGCTTCGGCCGCCCGCCGGCGGTCTTCGCGACTGCGGCTGTGGCGGGCGCCGCGGCGCTGGGCAGGCGTTCATCCGCCTCGTGAGACGTTACGGGAGCGCGTAGAGGTGCAGCACGCGCCGCGACTGGTCGTCGCTGTACCCCCACAGCGCCAACGTGCGGCCGTCGGCAAGCACCTCGACGCCGCGCGTGCGGTGCGGGGTGCGCGACAACTCCGCGACCACGCGGCCCACGCGCGGCTCGACCACCCATGTGCGCGATGTATCGCCGAACATCGTGATGATGAGGCGCTCGCCGGCCGCGGAGGAGGCGCCGAGCAGCGCGACCGGATGAGGCAGGAGGAGGCGGTGCTCGATGCTCTCCGTCTGCAGATTCCACCCCTCGACGCGATCGAAGTCGCTCGCCCAGACGAGCGGCCCGTGCCCGTGCCGCGCCAGGCGCGGTCCGAGGCTGTAGGCGCTCGTGGCGAAGCGGCGCATGAGCGCCGGCTCGCGCCCCGCCTCGACGAACCACTCCGAGAGCACGGTCTCGCCGGTGTCCGGCCGGTCGCCGGCGAGCAGGAAGCGGTCGAACGAGCCTTCGTGCAGCACGCGCCACTGCTCAAGATCCGGGAGCGCCCCGCTCGCCAGCCTCCACGCCTCGCGCCCCGTGTCGAGATCGACGAGCATGGCGGTGAAGCGGGGCGAAGCGCCGATGAGCAGGGCGCTGCGCCCGTCGGCACTGAACTGCACCTGCCTGGCTGCGCCGCCCAGCGGCGCGAGCAGGGGATCGCTGAAGGACGTCTCAGCGACAACGCGGCGGCGCGCGACCGACCACACGCGCAGCGAAGCGCTCGTCCAGAGACACAGGCGCGAGCCGTCCGCCGCGAGGGAGAGGTGATGGATGTGGTCCGCCTCGCCGCGCCGGCCGGTCCAGAGGATGCGCGAAGCGCCGCCGGCGTCGAGGTCGAGATCGTGAACGCGTGAGAGAACGCTGCTGTGGTGAATCAGCCACTGGTGTTTCGCGTTGGCTTCGGCCACGTCGTCAAGCGTCTCCGACCACCACGCGGGCCAGCGCTCCGGCCAGATGCGCCGCGGCACAGCGCGCCCGAACGAGGCATAGAGCGAGCCGGTCGCGAGGATGATCGCCCCGGCGAGGGCGAGGCGGGGCCAGCGCCGCCGCCCGCGCACCCTCATGGCGGTCGAGAGCGCGCCGCCGCACTCCGGGCAGCGATCGCCCCGCAGGTCCGTCAGGTCGTAGTTGCAGCGCCGACAGTAGAACTTGCCGACCTGCTGCGGCCGATGGAGCGTGCGGCGGAGCCACCACGCCGTCGGCACCGCGACGACGAGAACCAGAGTCTCGACCCACAGCGTGGCCGCGATCGAGAAGATGTTGATCGCCACCAGCGTTGTCGTGGCATAGGCCCGGCGGCGGGGAAGATCGACGACGACCGCCTCCGGGAACTCGTCAAGGGGGAGGGTAAACGTCTCAGTCGGTTCGAGCACGATTTCGACCGGCGCCTCGCTCAGGTCGAACTCCACGATCCCGCTCCCCGGTGCGGCGGGCGTCGGCTGGCCGGCGCGCGCGGCGGGGGCGGCGGGCGCCAGACCCAGCGCGGCGCCTAGCGCGATCCAGCCGGCGCGGCAGATTCGATTCGGCGGCGGGTGCATCGACGATCTCATACGCGCCGGCCGCGGGGCGGTTCCCGGCGTCCGGTTCAGTCGGCCGGCTTCTTCGGGCGCGAATCGCGCGGCCGCTTGTGCTGGTGCTTGTCTAGGCCGACGCGGGTGCCCTCGGCGGAGACTTCCCCCTCGGCGCCGGTGAACTGCGGCAGCCCCGCCGCCGTCACCGGCTCGCCGGCGATGTGCGCCTGGACGATCTCCACCGCCTCCTCGACGCTGTCGGTGAGTCGGAAGAGGTCGAGGTCCTCCGGGCTGATGGTGCGGAACTTCACATCGAGCGTGCGGTGCATCCACTTGACGAGGTCGTTCCAGAACTCGGTGCCGACGCAGACGACGGGGAAGGGATCGATCTTGAAGGTCTGGATGAGGGTGAGAGCCTCGAAGAACTCGTCGAAGGTGCCGTAGCCGCCGGGGAAGATGATGAAGCCCTTGGCGTATTTGACGAACATGACCTTGCGGCAGAAGAAGTAGTTGAAGGTGAGTTCGTGAGTCTGGAACGCATTGGGCTGCTGCTCCATGGGCAGGGCGATGTTGAGGCCGACGCTGATGCCGCCCGCCTCGCAGGCGCCTTTGTTGGCGGCTTCCATGATGCCCGGCCCGCCGCCGGTGATCACCGCCGTGCCCCGCTGCGCCAGCAGGCGTCCGCAGCGCTCCGCCTCCTGGTACCACTTGTCCGCCGGCGCCATGCGCGCCGATCCGAAGATGGAGACGGCCGGGCCGATGCTCGCGAGCGTTTCGAAGCCCTCGACGAACTCGCCGACGATGCGCAGCACGCGCCACGCCTCGTACCCGAAACTGCTGTGGTGACGGATCTCCTCGATGGTCATGGCAAGCAGGGCTCCTGCGCGCAGGCGGTGGGAAAGAGACGATCCTACGCCGCCGGGAGGGGCGCGGGCGGGTCGCCTCGCGGTGCGCCGCCGCCGCCGCGGCGCGCCGCTTGACCCTCTCCCCCGCGTCAGTACGATGCTGGCCATGGCGGCTGGTGGGGGAGAGAGGAAGTCGCGGCCGATGCATCTCCGCGAAGGGCAGGCGGAGTCGTTTGCCGATTACGCCGCCGCTCTCCGATGGCTCTTCGAGCACGTTGACCTCGAACGCACGAATCGCATCCGCGAGCCGGAGCAGGCCTTCCGCCTCGACCGCACGCGCGCGATTCTCAAGGAACTCGGCGACCCGCAGGACGAGTTGCGCACGGTGCACGTTGCGGGGACGAAGGGCAAGGGCTCGACGGTGGCCATGCTCGCCGCCGCGCTCGCCGGATGCGGGTGGACCGTCGGCCAGTACACCTCGCCTCACCTCATCGACGTTCGCGAGCGCCTCCGCGTCGGCACGCGCGACATTTCAGAGGCGGCGATGCACCGGGCGCTCTCGGAGGTGGCCTGGGCGGCGCGCTCGGCGCGGGTGGACCACCTGCACTTCTTCGAGATCCTGACCGCGGCAGCCTTCTTCCACTTCGCCCAGGAGGCTGTGGACCTGGCGATCATGGAAGTCGGCCTCGGGGGGCGCCTCGACGCCACCAACGTCATCACCCCCGACGTGTGCGCCATCACGCAGATCAGTTACGACCACATGGACGTGCTCGGCGACACGCTTGCCGCGATCGCGCGCGAGAAGGCCGGCGTCTTCAAGCCCGGCGTGCCGATCATCAGCACGCCGCAGGAGGAAGAGGTCGAAAACGTGCTTCGCGATCAGGCGCAGCGCGTCGGCGCTCCGATCCGCCTGCTCGAGAAGGAACTGCCCTTCACGAGCCGCTTCGAGGCCACTTCCCGGCAGGGGCCGCACTGCCGCATCAGCCTCGAATCGCCCCGCACCGTCTTCGAGCACGTCCGCGTCCCGTTCTGGGGCGAGCACCAGGCGCTCAATTGCGGGCTGGCGCTGGGCGTGGTGGATGCGCTGCGCGAGCGCGGCGATGCGCTGCCCGAGGAGGCGATCGTCGAGGGACTGTCGCATGCGACGATCCACGGCCGGGCGGAGCAGGTGAGCGCCAGCCCGCGCATCATCATCGACGGCGCGCACAACGCCGCCTCCGTTGGCGCCCTGATGCGCACCCTGCCTCTCTACGTCGCCTACGACTCGCTCGTCGTCGTCTTCGGATGCGGGCGCGACAAGGACATCCCCAGCATGCTCCGCGCCGTCGCCACGGCCGCCGACAAGATCATCTTCACCCGCACGCGGCTCAATCCCCGGGCGGCGGACCCGGAGGCGCTTCAGGAGCAGTTTGCGGCGGTGTCGGGCAAGATGACGCAGGTCGCCCCGAGCCTGGGAGAAGCGATCGACCTGGCCCGACGGGCGGTCACGCGCGCCGACCTCATCTGCATCACCGGCAGTTTCTACCTCGTGGGCGAAGCGCGGCGGATCTTCGTCGGAGCGGCGCGGTGACGGGCTGGACGGGCCGCCGCCGCGTATGCTCTTGCCGACCCGGGTCTGGCGACCCCGGCCCGCATGCGCCGGGGCGTGACGCCGCCGAACGAGCAGGTAAGATCGCCCTTCCATGAACGCCGGCCCCGCCACCTTCGCCCGCTATGACGCCGCCTCCGCCAACGCCATCGAGGCCAGGTGGCAGCAGCGCTGGGAGCAGCGCGGCAGTTTCATCACCCCCAATCCCGGCCAGCCGGGCTTTGAGCGCTTCAAGGGCCGGCCCAAGCAGTACATCCTCGACATGTTTCCCTATCCCAGCGGCGTCGGGCTGCACGTCGGCCACCCGCTGGGCTACATCGCCACCGACATCTACGCCCGCTATCTCCGCGCCAAGGGCTACTGCGTCCTCCACGCCATGGGCTACGACGCCTTCGGACTCCCCGCCGAACAGTTCGCCGTCGAGCACGGCGTCCATCCGCGGATCACGACCGAACGCAACATCGCCACCATGCGGGCGCAACTCAAGCGACTCGGCCTGGCACATGACCCGACGCGTTCCGTCTCCACGACGGACGTTGCGTTTTATCGCTGGACGCAGTGGATTTTTCTTCAGATCTACCACTCGTGGTACGACGCCGAGGCGACCAACCCGGCCGGGAGCAAGGGCCGCGCCCGGCCGATTGCTGAACTTGTGCGCGAGTTTGAGAGCGGCCGGCGCGCATTGCCGGCAGGCTGCTCCGGCGCGTGGTCGCAACTGAGCGAAGATGACCGCCGCGCAATCATCGATGGATACCGCCTCGCGTATCTCGCCGAGGTGCCGGTGAACTGGTGCCCGGCGCTGGGGACGGTGCTGGCGAATGAGGAGGTGACGGCCGACGGGCGCAGCGAGCGCGGCAACCACCCCGTCTACAAGCGGCCGCTCAAGCAGTGGATGATGCGCATCACCGCCTATGCCGAGCGCCTGCTCGACGACCTTGAGCCGCTCGCGTGGCCTGAGTCCACGAAACTGATGCAGCGGAACTGGATCGGGCGCAGCGAGGGAGCGTACATCGATTTCAAGGCATCGAGGGATCAAGGCATCGAGGCATCAGGGCAACGCGATGTACGCACCATCCGCGTCTTCACCACGCGCCCCGACACGCTCTTCGGGGCGACGTACATGGTGCTGGCGCCGGAGCATCCGCTCGTCGATGCGCTGACAGCCGAGGCGTGGCCGAAGGACGCATTGGAATCGTGGAAAGGCGTGCCCCCGGCCGCGACGCCGCGCGAGGCCGTCGCCGCCTACCGCCGCTTCGCCGAGTCGCGCTCCGAAGTCCAGCGGCAGGCCGAGGCGAAGGAGAAGACCGGCGTCTTCATCGGTTCATACGCGATCAACCCCGCGACGGGCAAGGCGATTCCC
>JBDIVQ010000144.1:0-8513 GCA_039794345.1 Phycisphaerae bacterium
CCGGTGGTGATCGCCGTCTTGATCCACTGCGACCCGCTGGGCGTCCAGACGTAGGACTTGCCGCGCTCGACGAAGACGGCCTGGATGGGCACGGCGATGACCTCCTCGACGCGGCCGAGGAGGATGTCCGCCTTGCAGCGCATCGAGGGTTTGAGATCCCACTCGTTGGGCCCTTCAAGCAGAAGCCGCACGGTGTACTCGCGCACCTGGCTGCCGAAGCCGTTCTGCTCCGCCATGACGCCGACGCTGCGGACCTTGGCGCTCAGTTGGAGTTTCGGCAGGGCGTCGATCTTGACGCTCGCCGGCATGCCGATCTGGATGCGGCTGGACTGCGTCTCGTGGACTCGGACGGAAGCGATGATCTGGCTCGTGTCAGGGAGGATGATGAGCAACTGGTTCGCGTGGATTTCCTGGCCGATCTGCAGCGGCTCCTCGCGGCGCCAGGGGTTGCGGCCGACGCTCGTGCCGTAGACGACCAGTCCGTCGCCGGGGGCGCGGATCGAGCACGCCGCCAGTTGCTGCTCGAGATTGGCCAGGCGCGATTCGCGGATCGTCAGTTGGCGCTCCTTGTTGATCAGGTCCGCTTTCTTCTGCTCGAGGGTGCGGGCGTTGGCGGAGACGACGCGCTCGAGTTCGGCCTTGGCTTCGTTGAGATCGCTCGTCTTGGCCTCGAAGTCCTTGGGATACTCGTAGTCGAAGTAGATCTGCTTGGCGAGCTGGGCCTTCTCAAGTTCAGCCGTGGCTTCATCGAGGCGGTTCTGGTCGTCCACGAGTTCGCTCTCGCTGATGAACCCCTCCTTGAAGAGCATCTTGGAGTTCTCGAAGTCCTTGGCCCGCTGCGTGGCGTTTCGCTCGGCGAGTTGGAGGCGGACGTCGATGTCCTTCTTGCGCGTCGCGACCTCCCCCTCCTGCCAGCGCTTGAGTTCGAGTTCGGCGAGGCGCACGGCCAGTTCCGCCCGGCTCTGAGTCGAGAGGTTCTGGCTCTCCTGGAGGGCGACGGCTTCCTGGGCCCCCACCAGTTCGCTCCGCGCCGATTCGACGCGCAACGTCTCCTCCTCGATGCGGTTGACGATCTCGTCGCTGGTGATCTCCACGAGAAGATCCCCCTTCGCGACGCGACTGCCCTCCTCGATGATCCACTTGATGAGCGTGCGGCCTTCGACCTGGTTGCGAATCTCGACGGAATTGAGGGCTTCGAGTTCCCCGGTGGCGGGGATGGTCATGTCGAAACTCGTCACCTTGACGCGGTAGCGGTCATCGACGGACGTCTCGCCGCCCGCAGGGCGGTTCATGGTGATGACGATCGCCGTCCCGCCCAGGCCGCCGACGACGATCAGGCCCAGCAGAACCTTGAGCATCAGGGCGCGGCGGCGGTGGGGAGAAGTTCTGTTCATGTCAGGTGCGGGAGTGCTCATTTCAATCAATGATACCGGTCAGTCGCGATTCCGATCCGTTTCTCAGGCGGAACCCCCGGGGGGAGGCTCCTCCGCGGGCGGGTTGATCGGGCTCTGGGGGTCTTCCCCCGGCGCGGGTTCGGCGCCGGGTCGGGATTCCTCGGTCCGTTCGTATGACTCCTCGCCGCGCGTGCCCACCTCGTAGAGCGCCCTGGCCTCTTCGGGCGTGAGCAGTTCCATGCCCGGCGGCGCGATGAACTGGCCGTCCACGTCCACGCGGAACTGTCCCGTTTCGAGGAGGTAGCGCATGATCGCGACGCGCAGGTTGCGAACGGCGGCGTCGCGGGCGTCGAGGGCCGCGGCCAGTTCATCCTGGGCATCGATGATCGTGCGCGTCGTGACATCCTGGCGGCGCAGTTCGAGGCCGACGAGGCGCCTCTCGATGATCCGCACGCTCTCGTTCTGGATCTGGAGGCTGAAGAGAGCGAGTTGGATGTCGCGCACCGCCGAGCGGATGCTCAGTTCGACGTTGTCCTCGTCCTCGCGCAGGTCGCGCCGGGAGCGTTCGAGGCTGATGGTCGCCTGCCGCAGGCCGATGCGCTCGATCTCGCGGTCGAGAGGCAGGCCGAAGGTGATTCCCGCGCTGTAGTCGATTTCCTCTTCGTCGAACTGCAGGCCGCCGCGCTTCAGGTCGGGATCGGTGATGAGCGTCATCGAGGCGCTCAGGTCGAGATCGGGCAGGAGGTCGTTGCGGGCGTTCGCGACGCCGCGGCGCGCATCCTCGACGCGGTCCCGGGAGGTCTGCAGGTCGAGTCGGTAGAGCAGGCCGCGCCGCACGCTCTCGGTCATGTCCAGCGCCGGCACCGGCAGGTCGAACGAGGCAACGGTGTCAAGGAGGTAGGGATTGTCCGGCGGCAGGCCGAGGCGGATGCGGAACCGCTCCAGCTGCACCGTGTAACTGTCGCGCTGGTTCGCGAGGCTGTTCTCGCTGCTGAGCACGCGGGCGCGCGTCTCGCTCAACTCGAACTGCGGCTTGCGACCGGCCGTGTAGAGCGCCTGCGTCTCCTCGTAGAGTTTGCGGCGGCTGGCGAGAACGCGCCTGGCGTTCACGATCTGCGCCTGGGCGCGGACGAGGTCGAAGTAATCGCTGGCGATGTTGAAGAGAAACTGCTGGCGGAAGCGCTCGAAGGTGCGCGTGGCGTAGACCATGTCCCGCTCGGCGCTGATGAGCGACTCGCGGGCGACGTCGCCGGCCCCGCGCAGAAGCGGAAGGTTGGCCGAAAGGATGATGCTGGCGGACTGCGACTCGCTCTCGCCCTGCCCGACGCGGCGGCGCAACTGCTCGGTCGCGTTGACCAGGGCGCGGGCGGAAACCTCGCCGCCCGTCTGGAGGCGCTGGGTCACGCGGAACTCGTTGATGAGTCGGGCGGCGATCTCGTAGTCGCCGTCCTCCGCGTCCCCGTCAAACTCCGCGCCGACCTCGTTGAAGAACCGCGGGCCGAACTGGTGCCGCTGGATGAGCAGCCGCAGCGCCGCCAGCAGGAGTTCCTCCTTGGCCGTCTGGTACTCGCGGGCGTGGGAGACGGCATACTTGAGCGTCTCCTGGAGGGTGAATCGTTCAGCGTCGGCAGGCGGATCGCCGTAACGGAGCAGGAGCGCATCCACCTCGCCCTGCGCGTCGCCGCGCGGGATGCTCAGGTCCGCCGCGGCCGGGTTGCGCGTCGCGGGCGTGAGGTTCGTGTTCTCGGCGTTGTGGCGGATGAGATCCGCCTCGCTGCGCACGGAATCCAGGTGCTCGAAGTCCGGGGCGATCGAGTTGCCCCCCATCGCCCCCGCCCGCTCGGCGATCAGGCGCGACGCCTTGCGGTCGATCTCCGACAGGCCCGAAGCGCATCCCGCCAGGGTGGAGAGGGAGCCTGCAGCAAGTGCGGCGAGGAACGTCAGGCAGAGGGAATCGAAGCGGCGCTGGGCGTGGAACATGGTTGCCTAGTGTACTCGCCGCGGCCCGGTGCGTTGCGGCAAGGGGCGCAGCACCACGCGGTCGGCACGACGCCGGGGCCGGAAGTGAGGTCGATCCCCCAATCGGCGATGCGACGGATCAGGACCCGGCGGAGCCCGACCGGAGGATCTCGATCTCGCCCTGCCGGGAGTAGTCGATCGACTCCCCGAGCAGCCGAGCCGCTTCCTGACTCGCGTGGAACCCCATCGAGTTCTCGGCGGCGACGAAATCGAGCCGCCACTGCGCCTTGCGCTGCAGCGACCGGGCCCGGGCCAGTTGCTCATCGGTCGCCCCGGCCTCCCTGGCCGCGCGAATGGCTGTGATCAGTTCAACGACCGCATCCGAGGCGCGCGTCAGCAGCGCGCGATTGCGGTTCTGGATTCCCTCGGCCCGCGCCAGGATCTCCTCCTCCGGGTAGCGATGGCAGGTCTGGCATGACTGCGCGATGTTGAGCAGCGGGCTGCGGATGTGGTGGTCGCTCACCTTGATCGCGCCCTCGCGCTTGTAGGGCATGTGGCAATCGGCGCAGGAGACGCCGCTGCGGGCGTGGATGCCCTGGCTCCACAACTCAAACTCGGGGTGCTGGGCCTTGAGCACCTTGGCGCCGCTTTCCTTGTGCGTCCAGTCGGAGAAGCCGGCATCGTCGTAGTACTGTTCGAGGTGCTCGGCCTTGAGGCCGTTGTGCCAGGGGTAGGTCAGCAGTTTCCCCTCGCCCTTGAAGTAGTACTCGACGTGGCATTGGGCGCAGGTCAGCGAGCGCATCTCCTGCCGCGTCGCCAGCGCGTTGGGATCGTATTCCCTGGAGCGGTCCCCCTGGCGCCACCGCTCGACGCTGGGCAGATGCGGCAGCGGATCGGCGGACTCGGCGAGGCGTGCGATGCCGGTCATGAAGGCCGGCCGGGTGATGCGCAACTGGTTCGTCTCCGGGTCGTGGCAGTCGAGGCAGGTGACGGGATGATCGACGCGCGCGGTCGCCTCCTCGTAGGGCATGGCGCACATCGCCTCGAAGCCCTGGCGCAGTTGCGCCAGCCCCGTCTCGGAGAGGAGCGGATCCTGCAGATTCCCGCCCGCCCCCTTCTCGAGGCCCGCTTCCCGGTAGGCCTTCACGACGGAGGCGTGGCAATGCAGGCACGCGCCGGGCTGCTTGAGCATGGTGACGCGCTGCGTCTCCCGCTGGTCGGTGAGCATGTAGGCATGCCCCCGCTCCTCGCGGTAGTCCAGCGCAAAGCCGTAGCCGGCGAAGATGGTCCGCCAGACCGGCTCCTCGTCGAGCTTCTGAAACGCCTCGCTTCCGCCGTGCGTCGTGCGATCGACGTCCACCGTGCGCTGGTAACTGTCGTACTGGCGCGGGAAGTTCTTCCCCCACAGCGCCGGATCAACCGTCGATTCGGTGATGTCCACGAGAGAGAAGACGACCTGCTGCGCCTCGCGCTTGCGCTGCGCGATGTTCTGAAAGAGCGACATGACCAGCGCCGTCGAGACCGCGACGATCACGACCGTCGCGACGTAGACGGTCCAGCGGACGACGGCACGGGGACGCTTGTTCTGAGACTGGTTCACGGATCGCTCTCCTCAACGCGCCGGGCCGTGCCCGACTCCCTCGTGGCAGCGCACGCACGTCCGCGGATTGGGATCGAGCGGATCGGCGGCGTGAATGGTCAGATGACTCACGAAATCACTGTGGCAGTGCAGGCAGTTGTTGTTCAGGACGCGGCTGCTCTTGTCGCGCATGCGGATCGGTTCGTGAAAGTCCTGGAGGGTGAAGCCCCTGGAATGGAGGTAGCCGCTCTCCGCCTTCGTCAGGTACTTGCCGATGAACGAGTCGTGCGGCAGGTGGCAGTCGTTGCACGTCGCATGCGCGTGGTGGCTGCCCTTCTGCCAGCCGTCGTAGTAGTCGCGCATGATGTGGCAGTTGACGCAGGCTTTGGGATCGTCGGAGAGATAGGACGTGCCCTCGGCGTAGGAGAAGGTGTAGCCGCCCAGGCCGATGAGCACGCCGAGCATCCACGAGAGCATGAGCGCCGCGCCGCTGCCGGCGAGGAAGGTGCGAATCTTGCTGCTCAACGAAGCGGACATCACCCGGGTGTACTCCATGTTCCTGGCGATCGCTCAATCACTATGAGGAAGCGGCGTGAAGTGAGCAGCATACTGGTTACGCCATGCCTTTCGCCCCCAGAGGGGCGCCGGAATGTAGCCACGGGTGGAGCGAAGCGCGGGCGCAGCCCGCGCGAGCGGAACCCGTGGTCAGCAGCATGCACAGGTCTCTCCGCCCCGGCAGGGGCGGCGGAGGCGCACGCATTTCGTTGCACGCACAACGTGGAGTGAATCGCGCGGTTGCACTTCGACCGTCTCCTTCGCCCCTTCCGGGGCGATTGGAATTGAAGCGCGCTCGTTTCCACGGGTTCCGCGATGCAAAGCACCGCTCCACCCGTGGCTACGCTCCTCGACCCCTTCGGGGTCCAATCCGGCGCCTCCGCGGCGCCGGACACATGCCGTGATCTTAAACTACACCACATCACCCTTGCCCCACCCTCGCTGCCTTGCGCCTGGACACAGTTCATCAAACGGCGCGCCTCGAGGAATGTCAACCGCGGCGGCCCGGGGTCGATTTCCGGTTTTCAGGCGGAAGCGCCCGCGAGCGCGGCCGCGCAATCCGGGTCGTAGCCCGCATCGCGCATCAGGCCGGCGATGCGATCGCAGCACTTCTGCGCGAGATCAGCCGGGAGGTGGTGGCGCCAGTCGCCGGCGACGCCCTTGCGGTAGAAGTTGCCAGCATCCTCCTCGCCGCGCTCGCGCCCGCCGGAGAGGCGCTTGAAGGAGCCGGCGGCGCGGCACTGTGCGACGACGGCCGGTGATGCATCAACATCGAGAAAGGTAAGCAGGCGGGGGACGATCTCCTCCTCGGCATCAAGCAGGTCTTCGTAGCGGATCTCGAAGTAGCGCTTCGCCCCCAGCGGCGGCCCGTCGCGCCGCGCCGAGCCGACCTGAAGCGGCCAGACCTCGTTCATGTAGTGATGCACGAACTGCTCGAAGGTGCGGCCTGAGGTCGCGCCGCTGTGGAACCACCCGCTCACCGCCACATCGCGCGGATCGCGCATGATGTGCACAAACCGGCTCTGCGGAAAGAGCGTGTTGAGCAGGGGAATGGCGATGGTGTGCTGGGGCGTCTTGTCGCCGACCCAGCGCAGGCCGCGGATATCGCGTCCCGACTGGCGAGCATGCTCAACGTAGCGGGCGAACTGCGTGTCGATCAGCAGGCGCGCCATGACGAGCGCATCGTTGGACTCGAAGTGCGTGACCGGCGGCTGGCCCTTCTGCTGGTGCTTGTTGAAGGCTTCGAGCGCCTGAAAAAAATGCGGCAGGAGCCGCCACGCGAAACTCCCCTCCCCTTCGACGACGATCTGTGGATGGCCGTTGAGCATGTGGCGCAGCCAGGTCGTCCCCGACTTGCCGCAGCCAATCACGAAGAGTCTGCCGAGGCGATCGATCCGGCTGGTGCGATCGCGCCAGGCGGCGATGAGATCGTTGATGCTGGTCATGGCGAGGGGCCTCCTCACCGTTCAATCGGTCAGATTGATCGCGGCGCTGCAGGCTATTGAGGGGGCGCGTGAGCGATACTCGCTATCGAGCGCAGCGCGTAACCACTTCGTCGATCTTCACCATCTCGCCCTTGCCCAGCGATCCGTCGCGCCGGACCATCTCGACGCAGTCCTGCGCCAGCGCCTTGTCGCCGATGGTGAGGCGGATGGGAATGCCGATGAGGTCGGCGTCCTTGAACTTCGGCCCCGGCCGCTCGTCGCGGTCATCGACGAGCACGTCGAGGCCGGCCTGCGTCAGCTGGGCTTCGAGGCGGTCCGTCACGTCGCGCGCTTCGCCCTCATACTTGATGGGCGTAATGAGCACGTCGAAGGGGGCGATCGACGCGGGCCAGATGATGCCGTTCTCATCGTGGTTCATCTCGATGGCGGAGGCGATGATGCGGCCGATGCCGATGCCGTAGCAGCCCATGATGACGGAGCGCTTCTGCTGCTTCTCGTCGAGGACGCTGAATCCCATCGCGTCGGAGTATTTCGTGCCGAGTTTAAAGACGTGGCCGACTTCGATGCCCTTGCTGGCGCGGAGTGTGCCGCCGTCGTTGAGGGGCGACGGGTCGCCATCCATCGCGTTGCGGATGTCGGCGACGTGGACCTGGACGCCTTTGTCGAGCACTTCGCGCTTCCAGTTGAAGTGCTTGACGTGATGATCGCTCTCATCGGAGCCCGTCGCCCAGAAGCCGCCTTGCGCGGCGTCGGGGTCGGCGATGACGACGCACTGCGACTTCCCGGCTGCGGCAGCGGGCGAGACATAGCCGATCGCGAAGCCCGCGGCGCGTGCGGCCGCCTCGGTTCCCTCCGTCTGCAGCGTGAGCGCGCGATCGATCCGCCCGCGCAGAATGTCGCGCACCTTGCCTTCGTTGACGTCGTGGTGCCCGCAGACGACCGCGATGACCCAGCCGCTGCGATCGCCCGCCGTCCACGGCCAGACAATCGACTTCAGCATCCGGTTCGGCTTGACCTTGAGAAAGTCCGAGACGCCCTCGATGCCCGGCAGGTTCGGCGTATGCACCTTCGTCAGTTCGCCCGTCGGCGCGCCGTTGAGATCGTGCGGCCGCTCGCCGATGCCGCACTTCTCGACATTCGCGGCGTAGTTGCCCTTGTCGCTCTTGAGGATCGTGTCCTCCCCCACCGGCGAGTTGCACATGAACTCGTGGCTGGCGCTGCCGCCGATCGGGCCGCTCTCCGCCTCGACGATCGAATAGTTCAGCCCGCAGCGGTCGAAGATGCGGCAGTAGGCGGTGTACATCCTGTCATACGTCTCGTTCAATCCGCCCGGCCCTTCGACATCGACGTGGAACGAGTAGGCGTCCTTCATGAGGAACTCACGGCAGCGAAGAACGCCGAAGCGCGGCCGGAACTCGTCGCGGTACTTTGTCTGGATCTGGTAGAGATTGAGCGGCAACTGGCGGTACGAAGTGACGTACGCCTTCATGAGTTCGGTGATGACTTCCTCGTGCGTCGGCCCGAGCGCGGCGGATCGGCCGTGGCGGTCGGTCAACTTGAAGAGGTTGTCGCCGTAGTCGA
>JBDIVQ010000145.1:0-8504 GCA_039794345.1 Phycisphaerae bacterium
GCCTGCGCAAGATTTGCCGGAAGGTCCGCCTCGGCCACCGCCCGGGTGAGTTGCGCATCGACGGCGGCGACGATGGCGGCGTGCCAGGCGGGCGGTGCGGCGGAAGACATGCGGCGGACTCCGGCGGGACATCGAAAAGGGTTGAAATCCTAGCCGCTTCGCCGATGTGGAGAGTCATGTCATCCGTTCTCCAGCCCACGCGCGACGATGCCGCGCCGTGCCGTGCGATCCTCGTTGGAACCGCCGAGACGATTGCGCAGGTCGGTGCGCAGTTGGCATTGCTTCCCGAGCGGACCCGGCCGCGAATCCTCGGCGCCCTGCTCTGGCGCGAGGCGGGTGGGGAAGCGTGGGCCCGCCTCGAGCGCGAGGGGGTGCGCTGCCTCGGTCTGGCGCATCAGATCGACGAGGTCGTCAGCCCGGAGGCGGTTGACTCCGTCATCATCTCCCTGCCGGCGGCGATGTCCGAAGCGGTGGCGGCGCTGCGCACGAGCGTGCGGCGGCTCGGCGTGCCGGACCGCTTCTTTCCCACGATCGAGGATCAACTCGCCGGCGTCGGGCCGCGGAGCCAGTTCGAGATCGACGTGGCCGACCTCCTCAGCCGGCGCCCGCAGCGCATCGACGAGCGGGCCATCGCCGAGGTCCTTACCGGCCGCCGCGTGCTCATCACCGGCGCCGGCGGATCGATCGGCTCGGAACTGGCGCGGCGCTGCGCCGCGTTCGAGCCGGCGGAACTCATCCTCATGGAGCGCAGCGAGAACGCGCTCTTTGAGATTGACCGGCAGATCGCGCGGCGGACGACGGTGCGCCGAAAGGCGCTGCTGCACGACGTGGCCGATGCGCCGCGGACGCTGGCGCTGTGCCGAGAGTTGCGGCCGCAGGTCATCTTCCACTCCGCCGCGCACAAGCACGTGCCGATGATGCAGGATCATCCCGTCGAGGCGATCCGCAACAACTTCTTCGGCACCGTCGCGATCGCCGATGCCGCAGCCGCCAGCGGCTGCGAGCGGTTCGTGATGATCAGCACCGACAAGGCCGTCAACCCCACCTCCACGATGGGAGCCACCAAGCGCCTCGCCGAGTTGTACGTGCAGCACATGAACCAGCAGAGCGAGGCGGTCTTCCGGATGGTGCGCTTCGGCAACGTCCTCGCCTCGTCCGGCTCCGTGCTGCCGATCTGGACCGAGCAGATCCGCCAGGGCGGGCCGGTCACGGTGACGCATCCGGACATGACGCGCTACTTCATGACCATTCCAGAGGCGGCTTCGCTCGTCATGCAGGCCGCGGCCCTCGAAGACCGCAAGGGAGGCGAGGTGCTTCTGCTGGACATGGGCGAGCCGATCCGCATCCTCGACCTGGCGAAACGCTTCATTCGGGCCCACGGGCTGGAGGCGGTGGTCGAGGAGCAGTCCGAAGACGGGGGTGGTGTGAACGTCGGGCGCGAACCGTCACGAAAACGCGACGGCTCGCGAGGCACGATTCCGATCGTCTTTACCGGCATCCGGCCGGGCGAGAAGCTCTTCGAGGAACTCGCCTGCGACGGCGAGTCGATGCTCCCGACGACGCACCCGGGAATACGCATCTGGACCATGGCCCCCCCCGGGGACGAGCAGGTCCGCGAAATGGTTGCGCTGCTCCGGCGCGGATGCGAGGAGGGCGACGCGGCCGAGGCGCAGCGCCTGGTCTTCTCGCTCGTGCCCGAGTGCGGCGAAGCGACCGTGAGCATTGAGCCGCGAATCGTCTCCCGACCCGAATCGCTCGTGGCCTGAGCATTTCACTTCCGTGCCCATCGCGCCGATAGCGTGAGGGCGTCCGCCGCCGGACCCGGGTTGTCGGGCGTTGGCTTATCGGGCGCGGGAGGTCGGGGATGGATCTGCGAAGGCGCAAGCGCTTCGGTAGCCGGTTGCGTGTGCTCATTGAGACCAACGCGGCGCGGGACAAGGCGGAAGTGCTGCTTTCGAGCCTGCTCAGCGCGCAGCAGGCGGTGGACCGGCAGCAGCCCCGGCCCTTCGCGGGCCAGATCGTCAGCCGCCGCAGCATGGACCAGGCGATCAGTTCGACCAAGCGCCTCATCGCTTCGCTCAACCAGGCGCTGGAGATGGCGCAGCAGGACCTGCGCGACGCCGACCTTGACCTGCTGGATGAGATCGCGGAAGGCTGAGGCGGAGACGCCCGCGGCGCGCGCCGATTCACCTCACGCGTTCATCCCATGACACTTCAGTGCGGCGCAGCGCTTCGTCGAGTCGCTGGAGGTACTCATCGCGCGCGATCGCGACGCACCCGAACTTCGCGAGGTGCGCGTTGACGAACTGGGTGTCAAGGAGCGTGCAGCCGCGGGCCTTGAGGCGCTCAACGAGCGCGACGAGGCAGATTTTGCTGGCGTCGGTGCCGCCGAGGTCGGGTCGGCTGAACATCGACTCGCCGAAGAACGCCGCGTGGATGGACACGCCGTAGAGCCCGCCGACGAGCCGACCCTCGCGCCACGCCTCGACGCTGTGAGCCAAGCCGCGTTCGTGCAGTTGCACGTAGGCGGCGATGATCTCCGCGCTGATCCAGGTGTCCGGCTGGCCGGGCCGCGGCCGGGCGCACTGGCGCATGACGTCCTCGAAGGCGGTATCAAAGCGAATCTCAAAGACGCGGCGCCGCACCTTCCTGCTCAGCGATGCCGGCGTGTGAAACGCATCAAGGGGCAGGTGGCCGCGCGGATCGGGGCTGTACCAGTGAATCTGCCCGGAATCAGGGTCGGCCATGGGAAAATACCCCTGCGCGTAGGCGCTCAGGAGCAGTCGCGGCGTCAGCGGCGGGATGGGAGATCGGGACATGACCAGATCGCTGCCGCAGGACGATAGAGCGGCCGGGCCAGAGGCGATATGCGCGCGGCGGGTCGGCGCTGCTGTGAGGTCAGGGGCGATCACCGGCTCGATGCGGCGGCGCGGTTTCGAGAGAAGGGCGCGTGGCGTGATCGGGCGCGGCGGTCAGTCGTCGCTCTGCTCGCGGTATTCCGTCGGGCTCTGGCCCTGCATGCGGCGGAAGGTCGAGGTGAAGTGGCCGTGGCTGGCGAAGCCCGTGTCCGAGGCAATGCGGCTGATGGCCATGCGCTTGCTGCGGAGCATCCACTTGGCCATGTGGATCTGCTTGAGGAGCACGTATTGCTTGGGCGTCGTGCCGACGAGTCGGGAGAAGAGGCGGTGGAAGTGGAAGGGGCTGACCTCGACGAGGTTGGAGATCGCCGTGAGGCTGGGGGATTCGTTGTACCGATCGTGAATGTAGCCGAGAACTTCCCCGACGCGGTCGTCCTCGACGAGGCCGACGGGGAGCATCTCGCCGCGCTCGAGGGGGCGCATTTCAAGATACCACTGTTCGGCGGCGTCGCTGGAGAGGGCGCGGCGGCGCTCGATGACGATCCACACCGGCTTGCCGCCGAGGTTGAAGACGACGTCGTGCAACTGGTTGTCGGCGAAGGAGGGCCAGCGCTGGTCCACGACTTCGCGCAGCAGGGACATCATCGACTTGAGATCGACCTGGGCGGCGTTGAGCCACGCCTCTCCCGAGGGGTTCGCGTGGATGATCCGGTCGTTGTTGCCCACGAGAACGCGGCAGAGGTCCGCCTCGCGCGGCTGGTTGAACCGAGCCACCCACTGCCGGGCGAGGAGGCTCAGCGCGTGCAGGTCGCTGTCGGTGAAGGGATCGGCGGCGCGGGTCGCGATGAGCAGCCAGTGGCGCCGATCGGGATAGCCTTCCGGAAGGGTGACGCACGCCATCGGGGCGGAAGCGGAGATGTCCGAGCCCGACCAGTTCGCCTCTCCGGCCGTGCCGGCCGCGGCGCCGAGGCGCATCGCACCGCGGAGCAGCGCATCGCCCCGGTGGCCCGACTCCAGCCACGACTGGATTGCGGCCGCCGGGAAGCGGTCGCACGCGATGATCTCGTCAATGCGCGGGCGCTGCGGCACGACGATGCCGAAGAGCAGTCGATCGCAGCGCAGCCGCTTGCGCGCCGCCGTGGTGAGGTCGCGGATCGAGTCAAGCCAGCCGGCGGAACGATTGGAATTGGACGGAGCCATACGGCCGCTCCTTCGGGATCGACCAGTTGCAGCCGGGACGGATGAAGTCGCTGTTGTGTCCAAGGGAGGCCTCCGAGGTCGTGCTCGGCACGAGGGTGTTCCATCCCCGCATCAAGGCGGGAACTTCTGACGCTATTCTATCGTCGGGCCTTCATGCGAGCCAATCGCCGGGCCGGTCAAACTTGCAGAAAACCACGAAAAAACTCGCAGATTCGTCACCCGGACGGGTGGGTTCACCACCCGCACCGGTGTCCCGCGCGCGAGGTCTGCTCGTAACGCCAGTCCAGCCGCTCCCCTGAACAGTCGATGTGCACCATGAAGAAGCCGCCGCGATGCTCGAGGAAGGCGGGCCAGATGATCTCGCGATCCGTCTGGGGAATCGAGAGTTCCATCACCCGATCGAGCGAGTGCCACTCAAGACGCCCTTCATTGAGGTGGGTGCGCGCGACGCGCACCGGTCGGATGACCTCGTAACAGAAGATGAGCCAGTGCCCCTGGCCTTCGTAGGATCGCTCGCTGACGATGCCGGCGAGGTGGAGATCGGCGGCGGCGACGTCGATGTCCGCCTCTTCCCTGATCTCGCGAATGGCGCAGGCGGTCGGGCTTTCGCCGGTCGGCTGCTCGAGCTTGCCGCCGATCGGAGAGTAGAGGTCGAGGTTGGGCGGCTTGGCGCGATGGAGCAGCAGCACGCGCCCCTGCTCGTCGAAGAGGTAGCAGAGCACGGCGATGCGGTAGGGCAGGTCGGCCGACATGCAGGGAATGTATCACGGCGACGGTCGCGCCGCCACGCGCGCCGGGGCGCGATCGCTCAATCCCGCCCTTCGGATTGGCCGATAGCCTTGCGGGTATCATCGGGAGGCGCGGCGACAGCATGAACGTCAAGAGCGGCACGGAAGTGGGAACAGCGGCCAGAAAACCCGGCCACGCGGCCTCGACTCGCAGCGCTCGCGAGCGCGGCGATTTCGCGCATGCCCAGCCATGGAACGTGCGCGATGGGCATCTCTTCTTCGTCGGCGTCGGCGGGTGCGGGATGAGCGGCCTGGCCCGCATGCTCCTGGCTCGCGGCGCGCGCTGCTCCGGCTCGGACCTCAGCCGCAGCGATCTCACCGAGGCCCTGGCCCGCGACGGCATCGCCGTCTCCTTCGATCAGGACTCCGGCGCGCTGCCCGAGGAGTGCGATCTCGTCATCGCCTCCGCCGCGATCCGGCCCGACCATCCGCAACTGCTCGAAGCGCAGCGGCGCGGCCTGACCGTGATGCACTATGCCGAGGCGCTGGGCCGGCTCATGCTCGGCCGCACCGGCGTCTCCATCGCCGGCACCCACGGAAAGAGCACCACCACCGCCACCCTCGCGCACATCCTCATCCAGTGCGGACTCGATCCCTCCTTCGTCGTCGGCGCCACCTGCGCGCAGATCGGCGGCGGATCGCGCACCGGATCGGCCGCGATCCCCGGCACGGACCACCCCGGCATCCTCGTCGGCGAAGCGTGTGAGTTCAACCGCTCCTTCCACCACCACCGTCCGACGCTCGGCGTCATCCTCAACGTCGAGGAGGATCATCTCGACATCTACGGCTCGCTCGACGCGATTATCGAGGCGTTTCACGAATTCGCCGCGCTTCTGCCGCCGCGCGATCAGGGCGGATACCTGCTCATTGCGCATGAGGGCGCGCATCGCAGCGTCGTCGCCGCCGGACTCGAGTGCGCCGTCGAGACGATCGGCTTTTCGACGCAGGCGGACTGGGTCGTGCACTTCGACCCCGCCTCGCACCGCGTCACGCTTTCCCGCGGCGGGAGTGAGGTGGCGACCTGGACGGCGCCGATGCCCGGCGAGCACAACGCCTACAACTCCGCCGTCGCCTGCGTCCTCGCTCACCGCCTCGGCTGCGACTGGAGCCGCATCACCGCGGCGGTCGAATCCTTCGCCGGCGTCGATCGACGCCTCCAGCGCCTCGGCTCACGCGCCATCCCGGGCGGCGAGGTGCTCGTCTACGACGACTACGGCCACCACCCCACCGAGATCGACGCCACCCTCCGCGCCCTGCGCGCGCATGAGAAGCCGAAACGACTCGTGTGCGTCTTTCAGCCGCACCAGCACAGCCGCACGCGCTTCCTGCTTGAGCAGTTCGCGACGAGTTTCAGTTCGGCGGATGTGGTCATCGTGCCCCACATCTATTTCGTGCGCGACAGCGAGGCGGAGAAGCAGCGCGTCAGCGCGGCCGACCTGGTCGATCGCCTGCGGCAGCGCGGCGTGCAGGCGATGCACCTCTACCCCTTCGAGGCGATCGTCGAGCAACTCGAAAACGTCTGCCGCCCGGGCGACCTGCTTGTGGTGATGGGCGCCGGGCCGGTGTGGAAGGTGGCCCGGCAGTTCCTGCGCGGATAGGCATCAAGGCATCGAGGCATCGAGGCATTCGTTTCGCCGCGACCCGGAGGCTCTGCGCAAGGGAGCGCGCCGGCGTGCAGCGCCGATGGTCCGCCCCGCGTCCCCCGCATCGAGTATGATCCCGCGCAGGGTTGCCGGTTGCCAGCCCGGCAACACCGGGAGGATGGACATGACGACTCATCTGCTTGTGTGCGCTGCGCTCGCGGCGATGATGTGCTCCGGATGCGCGGCCACGTCGGCGGGCGGGACGGGGGAGGCGTTCGAGGGTTTCGGCACGCTCACGACGCTCTTTGCGCTTCCGGAGCGGCAACCCGACTGGCCCGCGGGGACGCTCACCGGCGGGGGCTTCGAACCTGATCCGGATGACAAGGGCGCCTCGGCCGGCATGCGGGCGATCCTTCTCGCCGAAAACGTCGCCGATGCGACCGGCCTTGCCGGCCGCCTTCAGCCCGGCCGGCGCGCGTGGGTCAAAGGCGTCGTGCTCGATGACGTCATTCGCGTCGATGAGATGGAGGTGATCCCCTACCCCCGGGCCGGCGCGATCCCGAGCAAAGAGACGAACACGACGGGGCGGTTCGAGTTTGTCGATGTCGGCGCCTGGCACAACCGCATGCCGCCCGATGCGAACATCCGCCACCTCGTGCTCAACTTCAGGGTTCAGAACCTCGCGGCTGACCGCAGGGACCGCACGATGAAGATCGAGCGCATCTTCTACTCCTTTTTGCGCGACAAGGAAGGCGTCGCGGCCAGGCGCATGTCGCTCGTCAACCCCGACACCGGCCTCGCGGGCGGGCGGATGGAGTTGCTCCTGCCGCACGGCGAGACGCCTGAGTTCGCCGTCCGTGGTGAGGACGTCTACCCCGACGGGCACGTCAACGAGGATCTGTACGTCATCGTGATCCTCAGCATCGGCGAGGAGCGCATCGTGCTGCGCCAGCACGGGAAGATCATTGAGGCGTTCTGAGGGTGGTGAAAGCACTGGCGCGGGCTTTCGGGATTGTCGATATGATTCCCTGAGGCACAACCTCCACCGACGCAGAGGGCACAGTCCGTGATCAAGCGGATTCACATCCAGAACTTCAAGGCTCTGCGTGATGTCACCGTCGATCTCACGCCGATCCACGCGCTCATCGGGCCGAATGACGCGGGGAAGACGAGCATTCTGCAGGCGCTGTATGCGATCTGTCAGAGCGTCGATCACGGCATCCATGAGAGTTTTCCGGGACTGTGGAACGGACGCGATCTGGTCTGGAACGGCGCCGCGGACCGAGAGGTCGAGATCAGCGTAGACGTAGGTCTTGGTGGCGAAGATGTCCGCTACTCAATTCGATGTGGGTTCCCTGTGTCTGGAAGGGATATGCGCCTTCTCAACGAATCCATCTGTCGCAATGGAACCTCCACTCAACTGCCACGCCATAGTGTGACGCGTTCACTGCTCTCCGCATTGGGCGAGTCGGAACCGCCCAAATGGCCGGCGGCAATCGGAAAGGAAGTTGTTCACGAGCTTCGCGACTCGCTCCGCGGCGTTCACTGGCATCAGTGGAATCCTCATTTCCTCGCGATTTCGAATGCGCTCGATACTCGCTGGCGGTATCGCATCGAGCCGACAGGTTTCGGACTGGTGCGCTGCCTTGATGACATCCTAGGATACGACCGCAGCCTCTTCGCCCAATTGGAGCAGCGCTTCATTCGGATGTTTTCGGGGTTTTCCGGGATTATCCTGCAACCGCAACAGGCATATCTTGCCAGCGTCATTCCGACCATCGACTTGCCGCGATTGGAGCCACGAGATGGAAAGGGACTGGCGTTTCGACTCGCCAAGGGCGGGGAGCCGCTGCCTGCCGCTCAGGTTTCCGACGGCGTCCTGCTCGTGCTCGCCTATCTAACGATCCTGCATCTGCCCGAACAGCCGCGCCTCCTGCTGTTCGAGGAGCCGGAGAATGGAATCCATCCTGAGCGTCTGGAGAAGATCATCTCCGTCCTTCGGGAAGTCATCGATAGCAAGAAGCACACGCAGATCGTCATGACGACCCACTCGCCGTACATGGTCGATCTGCTTA
>JBDIVQ010000146.1:0-8379 GCA_039794345.1 Phycisphaerae bacterium
CAACTCATCCGCCTCGACATTCCGATCATGGTCGGCGTTTCGGTCCTGCTCGTCGCCCTGCTGCTGGACGGCGCGGTGTCACGTCTCGATGCCGGCGTCTTCTTCGTCGCGATGCTGGCGTATACGGCATTCTCCTTTCGAGCCGGGGTCGCGCAGCCGCCGCCGGAGATCGAAGCGGAGTTCGCGCAGGGCAATCCGCCGCAGCATCGGCATCTTGCGATTGACATCGGGCTCTTCATTGCAGGGCTGGCGATGCTCGTGGGCGGGTCGCGGGCGCTCGTCACCGGGGCCGTCACCATCGCGCAGGCACTGGGCGTGAGCGAGACGGTGATCGGCCTGACCATCGTCGCGGCGGGCACGAGCCTGCCCGAACTCGCCACCTCCACCGTCGCCGCGCTGCGCAAGCAGCCCGACATCGCCATCGGCAACGTTGTCGGCTCCAACATCTTCAACGTGCTGGGGATTCTCGGCATCGCGGGGCTGGTGGCGCCGATGGAGGCGCCGGACCTCTCGCGCCTCGATCTCGGCGCGATGCTCGCCTTCGCCGTGCTGCTCTTTCCGCTGGCGCGGAGCGGTTTTGTCGTCAAGCGCTGGGAAGGGGCGCTGCTTCTGGCGGGTTACGGCCTCTATCTGTGGCTCATGTGGCCGAGCGCGCCCGCCTCGCCGTGATTCCGCTCGTACCATTGCGCCACGGGAGGCGCGGCGACGATGAGTCAGTCAGAACCGGTCCGCAGGCGCATGCTCTTTGTCTGCGTCGAGAACTCGAACCGCAGCCAGATGGCCGAGGCGTTTGCGCGGATGCTCGGCGGCGAGAACATCGAAGCGTGGAGCGCCGGCTCACGGCCGTCGGGCCTCGTCAATCCGAAGGCGATCGACGCGATGCGTGAAGTGGGTTACGACCTCTCGACGCATCGCAGCAACTCGCTGGCCGAGCTCCCGGACATCGAGTGGGACTTCGTGGCGACGATGGGGTGCGGCGATGCGTGCCCGTCGGTCCGCGCGAAGAAGCGCGAGGACTGGCAGATTCCCGATCCGCGCCACATGGCGCCGGCGGAGTTTCGCATGGTGCGCGATGTGATCCGGGATCATGTGCGGCGGGCGATTGACGCACTGGCGTGAGGCATCGGCGCGGTGACCGAGTCGGGAATCCCCTCGCAGGCGACGCGCTCCCCGGCGCCGAGCCTCCGGGTCGCGGCTGACCGGCAAGTCAGTTCGTTCCCGCGAGGCGCCGCACGGTCATGTCGAAGGACCGCCCGTTGGGGCCGAGCATGGCGCGGTGGATCGCATAGACGATCGCCGCATACGCCGCGGTGGCGATGATCGACCCGACGACCAGCGAGACGCGGGCGCTGACGATCTCATCCGCGAGCGCATCGGTCATTCCCATTTCGGGGTAGACGATGGCCATGATGGCGGAGGCGGGCGAAAGAGCCGAAAAGACCGGGCCGATCACGCTCACGTTCTTGCCCGCCTGCACCGTACACAGGCTCAGCACGCCGACCACGGCCACGATCACTCCCACGGCCGCGATCACTGATCCGATCGTCCCGCGGCTCTTGAGGCTCCAACTCAGCCCGACCATCACGCAGAATGCGATGAAGGGCACGAGCGTGAAGGGCATGAGCAGCGCCCCTTCGGGAAGGATGAAGGGCACGTTGCGCGTCATGGTGTTCGCCGTCACGCCCAGCGTCACTCCGCCGCGCACCCCCAGCCCGTCGGCCATGACGTACATCGCGAAGATGAGCAGCGTCGCGATGGGAACCGACATCATCGGGATCATGAAACTCACGATGCCGCGCAACTTGCCGCTCACGTAGTACGAAGGCGTGATGGGCGTCGTGAGCAGAATGTCGAGCGTGCCGTCCTCGCGCTCGCGGCTGATCGCCGTCGCCGAGACGTTGATCGCGGTGAGGGTGATGATGGCGACTTCGGTCGAGATGATGGTGAGCGCGGCCTGCCGCAGCGCCGGCAGGGTGATGGTCCCGAAGTGGTAGAGCAGGATCGCGCCGACGGCGATGATCAGGCCGACGGTGATGAAGCCGTAGCGCGCCACGATGGCGCCGACGGTGTTGCGCTTGCCCGAGGCCTCGCGCCAGGCGATGGGATTCTGCCAGACCTCGCGCACCCCCGAGAGGCGCGCCCGCCGGGCGCCGAAGCGGAGCAGGCGGCGGAACCAGGGCGTGCCGCCCTGCCGCGCGCCGATGAGCCGAAGAAAGACCGTGGACCACGCGATCAGCCCCACGCTCAGCAGGCCGCACAGCCAGCAGAAGGACGCCACCGGCGCGCCGAACCACGCGCGAAAGAGCCAGCCGTGCCCGATGAGGTCCGCCGGCGCCCACGCGTGGTAGTTCTCACTGTCGAGCAGGACGCGCTGCGCAAGGAAGGGGTTGAGCGGCGTCACCCACGTCGTCGCCGTCCCCGTGCGGAACGCCTGATCGATGGACCACGTGACGCCGATGTAGATGACGACGGTGATGTAGAAGAGGAAGACGGCGCGGCGGCCGGCCTGGCGGCTCACGCTCAGCGCGATCGCCACCGCCCCCACGAGCAGCGCCGAGGCCGCGCCGATCGCGTACGACAGAAAAATCGACCGCCCCGGCACCCCGCCGAAGTACTGCGTCACGGCGAAGAGCGGCAGGCTGCTCACCAGCATTGCGAGGATGAAGAACAGGCGGCCGAAGAGATTGCCCAGCACGATCTGGAGCGAGTTGAGCGGCGTGGTGAGGAGAATGTCCCAGGTGCGCGGGTTCGCCTCCTGCGCAATCGCCCCCGCCATGAAGACCGGCGCGAGGAGGCAGATCATGCCCAGTTGCAGGTAGGCGACGAACTGAAAGGCCGACGCCCCCGCCGCTGCCATCTCCCGCAGCGACACCCCCTGCTGCCCCAGCAGCGCCGCAAGGAGCGTCACCGTGATCGCGGCGAGGTAGCCCGAGCGGATGAAAAGGTGCCGCGTGCGCTTCGAACCGTTCGAGACGAGGCGCACCGCGATGGGGTTGGTGATGACCAGGCGCAGAAGCCAGTTGAGCACGGCGGGCATGCGGACAAGTGTAGCCCGGAGAAGGGAATGCCTGTCCGGGCTCCACTCCGGTTTGGATCAGTCCGCCAACGGAAACGCCTCTGCGAGTCGCTCGAGGCGCTGGTTCTGCCGTTCGATTTCACGCTTGACCGCGGCAAAGTCGATGGCGTCGGCAGGGAAGCGGTTCTGCCGCCGGTAGTACTCGCGCACGTCGCCGCCCGATGGCCTGATATTGATGCGGTACCGCCAGCCGTCGAAAACTTCATACACGGGAAAGAGGCCGCCGGCGACGGCGAGGCGGACGAGTTCGATCGACTCGCTCGGCTCGGACTTCCAGCCCGTCGGGCAGGGCGAGTGAATGAGCAGGAAGCGGAAGCCGGCAAGCCCCAGGGCCGTCCTGATCTTGCGCAGGAAGTCGTCGGGATGGGCGATGGAGAGTGTGGCGGCGTAGGGGATGCGGTGGGCCGCCATGATGGCCATGATGTCCTTCTTGCCTTCGATCTTGCCCGATGGGGTGGTCGTGGTTCGTGCGCCGATCGGCGTGGCGCTGCTGCGCTGGCCGCCCGTGTTGCCGTAGATCTCGTTGTCGTAGCAGATGTAGATGGTGTTGTCGTTGCGTTCGGCGGCGGCGCTGAGGGCGGCCATGCCGATGTCGTACGTCCCGCCGTCGCCCGCCCAGCAGATGACGTGGTGGCGTTCATCGTTGAGATCGCGCACGGCCGCGACGCCCGCGGCGAAGGCCGGTGACGCTGCGAACGTCGAGGCGAGCACGGGCACGCTGTAGCCTGTCGTGGGATAACCCCCGGCGGTGACGATGCCGCAGCACGCGGGGATGACGAGTTGGCAGGTCTGCCCGGCCTCCCGGAGGGCGCGGCTCAGGAAGGTCAGCCCCACGCTCATGCCGCACCCTCCGCAGTTCGTGTTGCCGGGGCGCATGAGGCATTCCTCGCTGCACGCGAGGGGTGCCGAAGCGAGTTGCGTGGTGGCGCTCATTTGTCGATCCCCTTCCAGACGGGCTTGCCGGCACTGCGGCGCTCGAGCAGGTCGTCGATCACTTCGTCGATCATCTCGGGCGTAACGTCGCCGCCGCAGACGCCGGTGAGGTAGCCCTGCACGATCGCGGCGTCCCGGCGACCCTGCATCGCGGCCCGGACGTCGTGCCACCACACGCCGCCGAGTCCGGCCGCGTAGTCGCGGTCGAGCACGCCGAACTTCTGCGCCCGCGGGCAGGCATCAAGCAGCGCCTCGCCGGGGAAGGGACGGAACATCTTCATCTTCACGAAGCCGATCCTCTCGCCGCACCGCCGGCGCTGCTGCACCACCTGCCGCGCCGTCGAGGCGATCGTGCCCGAGGCGACGATCACCGCGTCCGCGTCCTCCGTGGCTTCCGCGCTGATCATGCCGCCGCAATCGCGGCCGAAGATCCGCCGAAACTCCGCACGGTGCTCTTCATACGCCGCCGGCACGCGCTCGAACGCCTCGTCGATCTCGATGCGCTGCGAGAGCGTCTCGCGCGGCCAGGTCAGGCCGCCAACGGTGGTCGGACGGTCAAAGTTGAGGCGGTGCGGCAGCGAAAGCGGCGGCAGAAACTCGTCAACGAGCGCCTGCTCGGGCAGGTCCGTCTCCGTCTGCGTGTGCGAGAGGATGAAGGCGTCCATGATGACGATGACGGGCAGGAGGATGCGCCGATCTTCGGCGAGACGGAAGGCCAGCAGCGTCGAATCGAGCACTTCCTGGTTCGTCTCGCAATACAACTGGATGCAGGGGAAGTCGCGGAGGTAGAGCGTGTCTCCCTGGTCGGCCCAGATGTTCCACGGCGGGCCGAGGGTGCGGTTCACCGCCGCCAGGACGATGGGCAGGCGGTAAAAGCCCGCGACCATGATGTTCTCGGTCATGTACGCCAGCCCGTTGGAGGAACTGGCGGTGAAGGCTCTTGCGCCGGACATCGAGGCGCCGATGGAGACGCCCATGGCGCTGTGCTCACTCTCGACGGCGATCACACGACCCTTGCTGAAGGGAAACTTCGCTACAAACTCAACGATCTCCGTCTGTGGAGTGATGGGATAGATGCCGCACGCCGCGCCGCGGGCGCCGCGGTTCGCCTCCCCCGCCGCGGCCAGGGCGTACCCGGCCGCGTGATTGCCCGTGACGAGTTGCAGAGTCATGCCTCGCTCCTTGCGCCGGCGACGGGGCCTTACAGGCGCGTCATCAGGATCACGTTGCGCGGGCACTCCGCAGCACACACGCCGCAGCCCTTGCAGTATTCATAGTCGAAGATGAACTCGTGCCCGACGCGCTTGAGCACCCCCTCGGGGCAGTAGGTCACGCAGCGGTCGCACTCGTTGCACACGCCGCAACTGAGGCAGCGCACCGCTTCGGCCGGATCGGCCAGCCCGGCGCGAACTTCCTGCTGATCGAGGCGGCGCTCCTCCGCCGGCCGCGACATGCCGTGATGCGCAGGGACCGACTCGAAGAGGTGCAGTTTCATCGCCTCCGCGCGGATGACCTCCTCGCGATGCTCCGCCGGAGGCGCGAGATCCTCGCCGCTGAAGACGTAGTGAATGCCCAGCGCCGCGCGGCGTCCGCTGCCGATCGCCCCCGCCACCGTCCCGTCGTTGGTCGCCAGGTCGCCGATTGCGTAGACCGGCGTCTGGAGCAGGCCGAGCACATCGTCGCCGTCGCGCACTTCCGTCCCCTCGGGAAACACGGACAGATCCGGCGACTGCCCCAGCGCCAGAAGGATGCGGTCCGCCTCCACGCGGAAGTCCGAACCCGCGATCTCAACCGGACGCCGCCGGCCGGAGGCATCCGGCTCACCGAGTTGCATGCGCCGGCAGATGAGCGCGCGACGGGCATCGCCCGTCCCCGGCTCGATGCGGACGGGCAAGGTGAGGTACTGGCACGCGACCCCTTCCTCGATGGCTTCGTCGATCTCCTCGGCGATGGCGGGCATCTCCTCGCGGGTTCGCCGGTAGACGATCTGCACGCTCCGCGCTCCGAGGCGCAGGGCCGAGCGGGCGGCGTCGAAGGCCGTGTTGCCGCCGCCGACGACGACTACGCGCTCGCCGTCCACGCGCACCTCGCCGCGCTGGGCGCGGTCGAGGAAGTCGATGCCCTGCACGACCGCCTCATCCTCGCCGGTCGAGCCGAGATCGAGGCCGCGCAGTTCCTGGAGGCCCGTGGCGACAAGGACGGCGTCAAACTCCGAGGCGAGATCGAAGAGACGCCGCCGGTCGATCCGCGTGTTCAGCACCACCTCGACGCCGAGGTCGAGGATGCGATCGATCTCGCCGTCGAGCACGTCGCGCGGCAGGCGATAGGGCGGGATGCCGGTGCGCAGCAGGCCGCCCAGCGCCGGCCCGCCCTCCAGGATCATCACCTGATAGCCGAGCAGCGCCAGGTGATACGCCGCGCTCAAGCCCGCCGGACCAGAGCCGATGATCGCGACCTGCTGCGCCCGGAATGTGTGCGGCCGCAGGAAGCACTTGCCGTGATCCCCCGCGTAGCGCTCCAGTTCGCGCACGTTCACTGCCTCGTCGAGACTCAGGCGGTTGCACGACTCCATGCACGGCGCCGGGCACACTCGTCCGCAGATTGAAGGAAAGGGTGTTGTGCGCAGGAGAATCCCGAGCGCCTCATCCGTCTGCTTGAGCGCCAGCGCCTGGAGGAAGCCCTGCACGTCATTGCCGGCGGGGCAGACATGGTTGCACGGCGGGGTCCACTCGCGCCGGTGCGGCTGCTGCGTCGCCCATTGTCCGGTGTGAATCGCGGGCCGCTCCGCGCCTCCTCCATCGACCAGACCGCGCACGCGCGACGTCACCGGCGCTGACCGGCGCGGCGCCGCGCCCGTCCGGTCGATGTCATCGACGAGGACGACGCGCTCATACGCCTCCGCCGCCGCGTCGAAGTTCCGCCCGCGGAAGCCGAGATGCTCCAGCGCCGCGTGAACCGAATCAAGGTCGAAGTCGAGAAGGCGCGCCACGGCGCCGGCGAGCGCGGTGTTGACGATCGGAACGCTGCGCGTCCCCAGTTCGTGCCGCCGCGCGATCGAGGTCGCGTCCACCGTCGCCACGCGATAGCCGGGGAATCGTTCGGCGAACTCGTAGGGGAACCGCTCGGTGTTGATGAGAATCCAGCCGTCGGGCGTGAGACCGGCGGTGATCGCCGGCCCGACGAGCGTCGGGTCGAGCACGATGACGTGATCGGGCTCGTAGATGAGATTGCGATTCGTGATCGGCTCGGTGTCGTAGCGGCAGAAGGCCTGGAGGGGAGCGCCGGTTCGCTCCGCCGCGTAGAGGCCGAACGCCTGCACCGAGTCGCCCTTGAGGAATCGCGTCGTGGCGATGATCTTGGCGAGGGTCACGCCCCCCTGTCCGCCCCGGCCGTGGATTCGGATCTCCTGCATCGCCGACCTCCGGACCTCTCTCCCGAGGCAAGTGGCTCAACGATTGCCGGCAGCTCGTCCGGCGCGGAGCCGGAGCGGCAACGGCCCCCGTTGCCGCCCTCGCTCACCCTGATTATCGAGGAAAGGCCGGCCAACGCATACGGGGCGAGATTCCCGAAGTGCGCCGCCCTTCGCCCGGCCGATATTCCGTTCGCCCCGCGGGGCAGGAGGGGACCGCCTCAGCCAAAGGCCGGCTCGAGGCCGAACGCCCGGCGCAGGTTGGAGAGTTGGCCGGCGTGGTAGCCTTCGTGCCAGGCCGCGAAGTGCCCGACGTCGCGCATCGTCGGGGCGTAGGGTTGCCACTGCTCAGGCACCGGCCGGTCGAGTTGCACTTCGCTCATCCCCTCGAGCCAGCGGGTCAGCGCCTCGCGCTGATCGCGAAAGGCGTGCCTGACCTCCTGAAAGGAGGGATAGCGGGCGAGATCGGCGGTGGGGACGGAGCCGCCACCGAACAACTTGTGCCACTGCTCCGGCAGGGCGAGGGGGCGACCGCCGAACTCCCGCAGAAAGAAGTCATCCGTGCAGGCGATGTGCCCGACGATCCACATGACGTGATTGCGGCATGGTCCGGGCTGCTCGCAGACGCGCTGCGGCGGAATGTCGCGGATCAGCCGGAGCATCGCGCCCCGGGAGAAGCGCAGACGATGCAGATGGCTGGCTGCCGGTCGATCCGAAGGCGGAGGCATGCGACGCTCCGTGGCTGGCCGCGGTCCCGACCGCCCCCCTGGGCCGCGGCAAAGTGAATCCAATGCGAAAGGCCGGAGCGGGATTCGAACCCGCGAATAACGGATTTGCAATCCGTCCCCTTGGACCGCTTGGGTATCCGGCCGGCCGATGACAAGGGTAGACGAGAGCCGCAATCCTGACAACGCGGCCGCAGACCGCGACGCCCCGCGGCGTCCGACCATCCGCACGCGCA
>JBDIVQ010000147.1:0-8183 GCA_039794345.1 Phycisphaerae bacterium
GAGCGCGGGCCACGCAGGCGCGCGACTGGCGATCGAATCAGTTTGATCATCCGTCCGCGCATCGGCGTGGCCCTCCGGTCGCAGAGCCTCCCTCCGGACCACGGCACCCGCGCCGCGCAGGGAAAGCACCGCAATTGCTGAAAGATGACGCCGGCGGATTGGAATAAGACCGATGCGAGCGTATCCATTCCACTGACGGCGGGATGGCGATGCGGGCGGTGTAGACTTACCTGCGCCCTCGCCGGAGTCCTATGCACGAGACGAACCTGATCTTCGCCTGGGTCTGGATCGCCGTCGGCCTGCTCGCCGGCGCGGTGCAGGGGCTGGGCTTTCACCGCGAAGACTGGATGGGCGGCTACGCCTCGTGGCGGCGCCGTCTCACGCGCCTCGGCCACATCGCCTTCCTCGGCACGGCGATGATCAACCTCGCCTTCGCTTTCACCGTGCAGATCTTCGACCTGTCGCACGCGCTGCTGGCGTGGATCAGTCCGCTGCTCATCGTCGGCGCTGTCGCCATGCCGCTCGTGTGTTACCTCTCGGCGTGGCGCAAACCACTTCGCCAGTTGTTCTTCATTCCCGTGCTCGCGCTCATCGGGGGGGTCGGTCTCCTCGCGTATGTGCTGCTTGCGGGGATTGCGGCCGGGGCGTCGCCATGAAGATCGGCCTCATCGCCATGAGCGGCGTGCGCGCCTGCGACGAAGAACTCCTCGCGCTTGGGCTGACGCTGCCCGGTTTCGTCGAGCGCAGCAGAACGATCGCCTCGCTGCCGAGTCTCGGCCTGCTCACGCTTGCCGGCATGACGCCGCGCGGCCATGAAGTCGCCTACCGCGAAGTGGATGATGTGCGCTCGCTCGGCCCGGACCTGGAAGCCTTCGACCTCGTCGCGCTCTCGACCTTCACAGCACAGATCGAGGAGGCGTATGCGCTGGCGGACCGGTACCGCGCGATGGGCGTGCCGGTCGTGATGGGCGGGCTGCACGTGACGACCCTGCCGGATGAAGCGGCGGAGCACTGCGATGCGGTGATCGTCGGCGAGGGCGAGGTGTGCTGGCCGCAGGTCGTCGCCGACGCCGCGGCGGGGCGGTTGCAGCCGCGCTACGTGAGCCGGCCGCGCGAGTTCGATCTCGCCGATGCGCCGATGCCCGCGTTCGAATTGCTCGACATCGGCAAGTACAACCGCCTGACGGTGCAGACGTCGCGCGGCTGCCCGCTTCGCTGTTCTTTCTGCGCCAGCAGCATTCTCCTCACGCCGCGCTACAAGCAGAAGCCCGTTGCGAAGGTGCTCGCGGAGATTGACCGCATCTGCGCCATCTGGCCGCGGCCCTTCATCGAGTTCGCCGATGACAACAGTTTCATCAACCGGGCCTACTGGCTGGACCTGCTCCCTCAACTCGCGCGGCGGCGCGTGCGGTGGTTCACCGAGACGGACATCCGCATCGGCGAGGATGACGAGTTGCTGAGCCTGATGCGCCGCGCGGGGTGCGCCGAGGTGCTCATCGGCCTGGAGAGTCCGTCCGAAGATGGGCTGGCGGGCCTCGAACTGCGCCGCGACTGGAAACTCCGCCGTCTGCCGCGCTACCGCGAGGCCGTCGCGAACATTCAATCGCACGGCATCCGCGTGAACGGCTGCTTCATCGTCGGCCTCGACGGACATACGCCGGCGGTCTTCGACGCCATCTGCGAGTTCGCCGAGGGTCTCGATCTCTTCGACGTGCAGGTAACGCTGCCGACGCCCTTCCCCGGCACAGCGCTCTACGAGCAGTTGAAGCGCGAAGGGCGCCTCTTCGAGGAGCGGCCGTGGAGGAAGTGCACCCTTTTTGATCTCACCTTCCGTCCCACGCCGATGAGCGCTGTGGAACTTCGCGCCGGCTTCCACGACCTCGCCCGGCGCCTCTACAGTGATGCGTTCACGCGCCAGAGGCGCGAGGGGTTCCGGCGGCAGTACCGCGCCGCAGCGCGGGCAAGGAGAGCATCGTGAAGAACCTGAAATACGTTCGCGGCCTGCTGGGGTTGATGGGCCTCTACGACGGGGTGCTTGGCGTGGCGTTTCTCCTCGCCGCGCCGCAACTCTTCGACTGGGTGCAGGTCACGCCGCCCAACCACTTCGGCTACGTGCACTTCAGCGCCGCCCTGCTCATCGTCTTCGCCCTGATGTTCTTCGCCGTGGCGATGCGGCCGCGCGCCAACCGCAACCTGCTGCCGTACTGCTTCCTGCTCAAGGTGTCGTACTGCGGGGTGGTCTTCTGGCACTGGCTGCTCGGCGACGGCCTGCCGGGCCTCTGGAAGCCCTTTGCCATCGCCGACCTCGCCATGGCGGCGCTGCTCGCGTGGATGTACCTCAGCGTCCGCGGACCGGCGGGCAGTGAGCGCAGCGGGGCATGAAGCCTCATCGTCGCCGTCCGGTGTTGATCGTTTGTCGGATGGCGAAGGCTCACCACAAAGAACACCAAGCCACAAAGAGCGCACAAAACAGGCAGACAGACGCAGAGTTCACTGACTCCGTGCAACAACAACAGGCGCCCGCCCTGCTTGCCTTTGTGCCGGCTTTGCGCCTTCGTGCCCTCCGTGGTGATCGCTGGCCGATCGCACTGGAAAGCGTTATGTGATACTCATCGTCGGCCGCGCCACCACGTTGCGCATCGTCGCCATGGACACCTGGGCGGCGAGGTTCTGGGTGATGCGGTTGAGCGAATCAGCCAGCGGGCCGGGCGACTCGAAGTTCGCCGTCGGGTTGCCGCTGTCGGAGTTGACGCGCAGTTCGGGCGTGATGGGAATGCCGCCGAGGAAGGGCAGGTTCATCTCCTGCGCCATCACTTCCGCGCCGCCGCGGCCGAAGATGTCGTACTCGCTGCCGTGCTCGCAGATGAAGTAACTCATGTTCTCGACGACGCCGAGGATGGGCACGCCGAGTTGCTGGAACATCCGCACCGCGCGGCGGGCGTCATCCTGGGCCACGCGCTGCGGCGTGCAGACGATCACCGCGCCCGTCACCGCGAGCATCTGCGCGAGGGTGAGAGGCACATCGCCGGTGCCCGGCGGGAGGTCGATGATGAGGTAATCGAGTTCGCCCCACTCCGTCTGCGTGGCGAGTTGCTTGAAGGCGCCGTGCGCCATCGGGCCGCGCCAGATGAGCGGCTTCTCCGGCTCGACGAGCACGCCGATGGTCATGGCGACGATGCCGTGGGCCTGAAAGGGCTGAATCAGGTTGTTGCGGGCCTTCACTTCGCTCGCGTTCAGGCCGAGCATCGTCGGCATCGATGGGCCGTAGATGTCGCCGTCGAGCAGGCCGACGCGGGCGCCGAAGCGCGCCAGGCCGACGGCGAGGTTGACGGCGATGGTGGACTTGCCCACGCCTCCCTTTCCGGCGCCGACGGCGATGATGTTGCGCACGCCCGGCAGGGGATTCTCCTTGCCGGCTACGCGATCCTGCGCGCTGCGCACGTCCGCGGTGAAGTCGATGTCGATGCGGCTGAGGCGCTCGCCGACGCTCGCGGCCTTGGCGTGCACCGCCTTCTCAATGTCGCGGCGGATCTGGTCCTTGAGCGGGCAGGCCGGGGTGGTGAGTTCGATGGTGAGATCGACGGCGCTGCCATCCACCGCCACGCTCTTGACCATGTTGAGCGTGACGAGGTCTTTGTGCAGTTCCGGATCGTTCACGGTCCGCAGTGCTTCGACGATGTGCTCGCGTGTCAAAGGCATGAAGGGGGCTCCATTCGGCGCATCTCGCGCAGGAATGGATCGTAGGGGCGGGTCGGCGGGATGGCCGCGAAAAGGCGCGGAAATCGCAGAAGGAGGGTCATCCTCGATGCGGCGCACGGGTCCATGTTTAGCCGCGACCCGGAGGCTTTGCGCAGGGGAGCGCGGCGGCGGGCAGGGGCGAACGATTCCATCGGAGGCACCCCACGATTCGCAGAGCCTCATCGTGAGCGTGGCAGAGACGGCGAATCGCGGAGCCTCATCGTGGGCGTGGCGGAGACGGCGATTCGCAGAGCCTCATCGTGGGCGTGGCAGAGACGGCGAATCGCGGAGCCTCATCGTGGGCGTGCGGAAGACCGCATACCCTTGAACATGCCCGACCACCTCGCACTCGACATCGCCAACTGCTTCGCCGACCGCATCGGCGCCTCGCATGGCCTGAGCCGCGCCGACTTCGACGCCGCGCATGCCCGCATGGCCGACCTCACCGACCGCCTCGCCGCGATGGACAAGGCGGGCGAAACTCGCTGGCGCGGCCTCTGCCATGACCCGCTGCGCCGCGAGCACCTCGCCGCCGTCAAGCAGGTCGTCGCCGACACGAACGCCCACTTCGAATCCACCTCCAAGGGCAAGCGCTGCAAGCACCTCATCGTCCTCGGCATCGGCGGCTCGGCGCTGGGCAACATCGCGCTCCAGGCCGCGCTCAGGGAGCACGTCCACAACCTCACGCCGTGCACCCACCGTATCGGGCCGCGCCTCTACGTCCTCGACAACGTCGATCCGCACTTCGTCGGCGACCTCATGCGCCACCTCGAAATCAAAGACCCCGGCCTCACGCACACGGCCGTCAACGTCATTTCCAAGTCCGGCGAAACGGCCGAGACCGCGGCCCAGTTCATGATCTTCCGCGACTGGCTCAAATCACACCTCGGCGAGGCGTATCGCAAGCACATCATCGCCATCACCGACCCGAGCCGGGGCACGATGCGCTCGATCGTCGATGAGGAGGGCTACGCGACGCTTCCGGTGCCGGATGGAGTGGGGGGGCGCTTCAGTGTCCTCTCTCCCGTCGGCCTCTTCAGCGCCGCCATGTGCGGCATCGACGTGGATGCCCTTCTCGCCGGCGCAGCCGCGATGGATCAGCGCTGCCAGTCGCGCGACCTCTCCGCCAACCCCGCCGCGACGCTCGCCTGGCTGCTCATGGAGTTCACGAAGCGCGGCAAGGGCAATCACGTCATGATGCCCTATTGCAGCGCGCTCTACAGTCTTGCCGACTGGTACCGCCAGTTGTGGGCCGAGAGCCTCGGCAAGCGCGTCGATCTCAGCGGCCGCGAGGTCTTCGCCGGCGCCACACCCATCAAGGCCCTCGGCACCACCGACCAGCACTCGCAGGTGCAACTCTATCGCGAAGGGCCGAATGACAAGGTGATCGCCTTCGTCGATCTCGCCCGCTGGGAGCGCGATGTGTCGATCCCGTCAACGCTCAACGTCGAGGCGATCTCGTATCTGCACGGCCACACGCTCAGCGAACTCATCGCGGCCGAGAAGCGCGCGACGGAATACGCCCTCGTCGAGAGTGAGCGGCCGAATGTGACGATCACACTGCCGCGATTGAGCGCCGAGCACGTCGGCGCGTTCATCCAGTTGTGGGAGGTGGTGACGGCGTACGCCGGGCTGATTCTGAACATCAACGCCTACGACCAGCCGGCGGTGGAAACGGGCAAGGTCGCCACCTTCGGCCTCATGGGACGCGCGGGGTTTGAGGAGTGGAAGCGGAAGGTGGAGGAGAGGCTGGGATCGAAGCGCCGATGAGGTCGGGTGCGGATGGCCCACGCCTCGCTCGAAGTCTATACTTGGGTATAGACCAAGGAGAAGCGAGCATGGTTGCCAAGGCCAAGGTGTTCCGGAACGGGTCCAGTCAGGCCGTGCGCCTGCCCAAGGAGTTTCGTTTCGATACGGATGAGGTGTGCATCAAGCGCATCGGCTCAGCGGTGATACTTTTTCCGAAGGAAGCGGCGTGGGAGTTGTTCCGCGACGCGCTCGGCAAGGCGGATGAGGATTTCATGCCGACTCGCGAGCAGCCGACCCGCGTTGAGAGGCGCAAGCGGGCGTGATGCGCCTGATGCTCGACACGAACGTCTGCATCGATCTGCTCCGTTCCGGGGAGCGTCGCATGGCTCGTTCGTTCCGCCGATTCGAGATTGATGATGTCGGATTGTCGAGCATCTCGTTCGCGGAATTGAAATACGGCGCGGCCAAGTCTGCCCGCCCCGAGTTTCAGAATCTTCTGCTCATTCAACTCTGTGCGGCCCTGCAGATCGCGCCCTTCGATGATGCCGCAGCGGAATGCTACGGCGAGGTTCGGTCCGTGCTGGAACGGGCAGGCAGGCCGATCGGACCTCTTGACACCCTCATCGCAGCACACGCCCTCTCGCTCGATGCTGTGCTCGTGACCGGCAACCTCCGGGAGTTCGGACGAGTGCCAGGATTGCGGGTGGAGCGATGGTCAGGCGAGGCGCAGATTTGATGCGCCGGGATGGGATCGCCTGATGCGACGCAGACTGCGAAGCACGTGCAAGTGGAGCGGGACGCGAATCGCGAGAGAGTTGAGCAGGCGAGAGTTGAGCAGCAGAGCATGAAGCGGCGGAGCCGGAGCATCCTGAAGTCGAGCGGGGCGGTGCTGACCGTGCTGCTGCTGGTGGTGTGGGTCGGGAGTGCGTGGTGGGGGGTGAGCTTCGGACTCAGGCGAACGGGCGGTTTTGGTGTCTGGGCCGGCGGAGTCTTGATCGCCTGGAATGAGCCTTGGTCGATCGTCCCCCTTGGACGGCTGGTGGTGGCCTCCAGGGCGACATCTGTACCCCTTCACGTGGTGGTTCGGTGCAATGCGAGTCACGCGACCGGGCGGCGTCACGTACACCGAGCTCTATGTCCCGATCTGGGCGCTGATCGTGCTCGTCGGATCCCCAACTCTCTGGCTCTGGCGCTGCGATCGGCGCAGGCAACCGGGGTTGTGCATCAAGTGCGGCTACGACCTGCGCGGGGCGGATCACGAGGTGTGTCCCGAATGCGGCGGCGATGTGTCGGATCGGTGTAGGTCGGGACCGCTGCTCTGAGCGCGGCCTGGAAGTTCCGCGCGGTGGTCCGATGATCCTTCCGACCAAGGGTGACGAGTCGCACGCCCAGTCGCCGGGCCTGCGCCGAGCCTTGTCCCGACCTACTGAAGCGCATCCGCCGGGCCTGCGCAGAGCCTTGTCCCGATCAGCGACGGGCGGCGCCGGCGGCGATGAGTCAACCGCGCTGCGCTGCCCCCGAGCCGCCGCATCGACCCCGGCGGTTGAGCGTGCCCGCGCCGCGCGCTTAGATTCTGTCCCTCATCCTCTCTGAAAGGAATCATCAGATGAACCGGAACCTCGTGGTGTGTGCGTGTGTTGGACTGTTTCTTGCGGCGACCGCGGCGCTGACCGGGTGCTCCACCGCTCCGGAAACGGAGGAGGATCGCGCCGTCATGCGCAGCGAGGCGGAGATGACGCTCGACCGGGCGCGGAAGGCCGACCCGAGCCTGGCCAGTCTCCTGGACTCCAGCCCGGGATACGCCGTCTTTCCGACGGTCGGCAAGGGAGCGGTCGGCGTCGGCGGCGCCTATGGCCGCGGCATCCTCTATCAGGGCGGCAAGGCCGTGGGCTACTGCGACCTCACGCAAGGCTCGATCGGCCTGCAACTCGGCGGCCAGTCCTACTCGGAGATCATCGTCTTTGAGACCAACCGCGACGTCGAGCGCTTCAAGACGGGCAACCTGCGCTTCGCGGCCCAGGCGACGGCCGTCGGTCTCACTTCCGGCGCGGGCGCAAACGCGAAGTACAGCGACGGAGTGGCGGTCTTCACCTTCGGCGAGGCGGGGCTGATGTACGAAGCATCCATCGGCGGGCAGCAGTTCACCTACGACCCGATGTAGCCGCGGTCGGCGAACCCGGTGAATCGTGCGGATGGTGGCGCCGGAGAGTGGTTCACCCGTCCAGCGTTACCGCATTGCCGCTGACGATGATGCCGCCCCTCGCGGGAACGTCAACGCGCAGGCGGCTGGGGCGGCCCATCGCCTCGCCCTGGCGGATGAGCAGGCCGGCCGGAACGGTGATGAGGCCGGCGTCGCGCAGATAGCCGCCCAGCGCCGCCGCTGCCGCGCCGGTCGCCGGATCCTCGACGACGCCCCCGACAGGGAACGCATTGCGCGAGTGGTACACCTGCGCGCTCTCGCGCCAGATGAGTTGCGCCGTGGTCAGATCGTGCGCGAGCATGATCGCGCGCAGGCGATCAAAGTCGTACTCAAGCGCGGCGAGACGCTCACGCTCGCGGGCGGCGAGCACGAGGTGCCACGCCCCGGCGTAGGCGACAGCAGGGAGGATCGCGGGATCGAGTTCGGCGTGTCGCCAGCCCAGCGCCTCGAGCGACTCGTCGAGCAGCGCCGCTTCGGCGGGCCGGTGGCGCGGCTC
>JBDIVQ010000148.1:0-8160 GCA_039794345.1 Phycisphaerae bacterium
GGCAGCGCCGTCCAGGCGCCGTGGCCATAGCCCGGCGCATCGTTCTCCGGATAGGTGTCGAACCACCCGACGTGAGCCGGGTTGAGCGGATCGCTGCGGGCGTCGAAGAGTTGGAAGCCGCTCGAGTAGTTCGCCTCGTAGATGAATCCGTCCTTCCAGAAGAGGTTGTGATCCGTGCTCGTGCGTCCGGAGGTGAAGGAGGAGACGTGGCGGGGGTTGGTGATGTCCGATACGTCGATGACCAACGTGCGCGTGGTGGGCGAATAGCCGTTGAGTTCGTCGAGTTCATCGTTGAGGTAGAAGTAGCGGCGGTCGGCGCTGAGCCAGCCCTGGTGGGAGTAGTTGAGACCGTCGTAGACGAGTGAGCCGACGAGAAACATGTTGTTCTTGTCAGTCACGTCGATGATGTCGAAGCGCCAATAGCCGCTCGGGCAGAAGGCGATCTCGCGACCGGCATACGGCCCGTCGTGGTAAGTGACGACCTGGGCGTCGTGAACGTGCCCGCCCGTCGGGTTGATGTGGCCGGCGATCGTCGGCGTGACCGGATCGCTCAGGTCGAGGGCGACGATTCCGCTGCCGTGGCTCGACGCACACATGTAGGCGTAGCCGCTCTCCTCGTTGAGCGCGAAGTTGTGCGAGCGGTAGGGTCGCTCACTGACCCTGGTGACGACGCCCTCGTCGATGCGTCCGAGGTCGAAGACCTGGAGGTTGTAGTAGTCGCCGATGCTGTAGGCATACTGCCCGTACACCTTCATGTCGCCGGTGATGCTGTAGGAGTGCGGCTCAATGTGAACGATCACCGGATTCACCGGGTCGGTTACCTCGACGAACGCGGTCTTCTCGTAGAGGCCGGCGATGACGTATTCGCGGCCGGAAGGGCTGACGTAGGACCAGCAGTCGTTGCCCCCGCTGGCGCCCACCTGCTGGGGGGTGATCTGACTGTAGAGGCGCACGTTGTGGGCGCTGTACTGGCCTTTCGCGGCTCCGGGATCGGCGAGCACGGCGGCTCCGGCGAGCAGGACCAGGACGAATCGTGCGGCGTCGCGGCCGCGACGGACGGCGAAGTGTTTCACTGCGTTCTTCTCCTCGCTGCGGCGCCACGCGAACCGCCACGAGCGGCCCCCAGGCGGCGCCAGAGCCACCAGTCTACACGATCAGAACCGCCTTCACCCGGAGAATCATGCACCTTCTGCGGCAATGCACGATTCTCGCCGGAGATGGTGGCGGCGCGGGCGGGCGAATACCATCGAATCGGCCCCGGGCGCTTAGCTCAGTTGGCGAGAGCACTGCTTTTACACAGCAGGGGTCACTGGTTCGAGTCCAGTAGCGCCCATTTTAACGCTCCCGCCCGGGTCCGAGGGGGCGCTCTGCCGGGAGGGGCGGCGGCTACGATCATCGAATAATCACGCGCACCCACCTGCCGGCCGCGACTGATCGCGCCGCGGGGATTCCGCAGGAGAACTCCTCCGACCATGCTCACGCGCAGCCAGCCGGCCCGGGCGGCCGAGTCGTTTCTCAAGGACGCCACCGAGGAGGTGCTTCGCGCCGCGGAGGAGATCCGCTTCGGCGGGGGCCTCAAGGCCATCGAGCGCCAGCACGAGCGCCACCGCCTCACCGCCCGTGAGCGCGTGGACCTGCTCGTGGATCGTCCCAATCGAGGGCGCGGCCGCTTCGTCGAACTGGGCCTCTTCGCCGCATGGAACATGTACCGCGACTTCGGCGGGGCGCCGGCGGCTGGGGTTGTGACCGGCATCGGGCCCGTCAACGGACGTCTGTGCATGATCGTCGCCAACGACGCGACCGTCAAGGCCGGCGCCTTCTTCCCCATGACCTGCAAGAAGATCATCCGCGCCCAGGTGATTGCGCAGATGGCGCGCCTGCCGCTGATCTACCTTGTCGATTCCGCGGGCGTCTTTCTGCCTCTTCAGGAGGACGTCTTCCCGGACACCGACGACTTCGGGCGCATCTTCCGCAACAACGCGGTGCTCAGCGCTGAAGGCGTCGTGCAGATCTCGGCGATCATGGGCAACTGCGTCGCGGGCGGCGGGTATCTCCCCGTCCTCTGCGACACGCTGCTGATGACCGAGGGCAGCGGGCTGTACCTTGCAGGGCCGGCGCTGGTCAAGGCCGCCATCGGGCAGGTCGTCGATCACGAATCGCTCGGCGGGGCGAAGATGCACGCCGCCATCAGCGGCACCATCGACTACCGCGAAGCGACGGATGAAGACTGCCTTCGTCGCGTGCGCTCACTGATGGAGGCGGTGCAGAGCGTTTCGCCGCCTGCCGATCCTCCCTGCCCCGCCGTCGGTCCCGCGCGGCCGGCGGAGGAGGTCTACCGCATCTTCCGCGAGAGCCCGGCCGAACAGTACGACATGAACCAGTTGCTCGAGTGCATCGTCGATGGCGGCACGAGCAACGAGTACAAGGCGGAGTACGGCCCGTCGATCATCTGCACCTACACGCGCATCGGCGGCTACCCGTGCGGCATCGTCGCCAACCAGCGCCTGCTCACCAAAAGCGCCAATGTCGGCGCGCAGATGCCCGCGGTGATCTACCACGAGAGCGCCGACAAGGCCGCCCGCTTCATCATGGACTGCAACCAGAAGAAGTTGCCGATCATCTTCGTCAACGACACGACGGGGTTCATGGTGGGTCGCGACAGCGAACAGAGCGGCATCATCCGCAGCGGCGCGAAGATGGTCAACGCGATGAGCAACTGCATCGTGCCCAAGATCGCGCTGATCGTCGGCAACTCCTACGGCGCGGGCAACTACGCCATGTGCGGCCGGGCGTTCGACCCGTTCCTCACCTACGGCTGGCCGGGGGCGAAGTTCGCGGTGATGGGCGCGAACCAGGCGGCGGGCGTCCTCGCGCAGATTCAACTCGCGGCCCTCGAACGGCGCGGCGAGATCGTCGATGAAAAGGAACGCCAGCACGTGCTCGAAGCCGTCAAGGCGAGTTACTCAGAGCAGGCCGACATCCGCTATGGCGCTGCGCGCGGCTGGGTGGACCGCCTCATCGCCCCACACGAGACTCGCGAGGAGATGATCGAGGCCCTGCGCATCGCGAGCAAATTCCCCCTGAACCGCGAATTCCGCACCGGTGTGCTGCAGGTGTAGGAGAGCGCGCGGATCAATCGAGGGACTCGAAGCAGAGACCTGAAGATGATCGATCAACGCTCCAACACGACGATCAAGCCGCCGCGGCGCCCGTCGCCGGTGCGTCGCTGGCTCCGGCGCCTGGCCGGGGCCTGCGCCGCGATCGCAGCGCTCCTGGTCCTCGCCTGGCTGACCTTTACCAGTTCGTGGTTCCTCACGCCGCGCATCGAAGCGATTCTCTCGGCGCTGGTCGGAGGGCGGGTGACGATCGGCCGAAGCGACTTCGGCCTCGACGGCCGCCTCCAGCTGACCGACGTGCGCCTGCTCGTTCCGAGCATTCGCGGACCGGCCGGGGAACTCGTGCACATCCCCGACCTGACGATCAACCTCGACCGGCGCGAGCTGCTCGCGGGCCGCGTGACGGCGCGCCGACTGATCATCGACGACGCGCTGCTGCGCCTGAGCGAAGATCTCGACTCGGGGCGGTTCAACGTCGGCGGGTTGACGCTCCCCGCCTCCGGCGCTTCGGCGCCGATCACCGAATGGCCTCAGATCGAACTGCGCGCCGGAGTGGTGCAGATCGGCGAGCACCGCCTCAGCGCCTTTCGCCCCTCGGGAGAAATCCGCGTTGACGGTTCGCTGCAGCCGCAGCGCGGGGTGCGCGGCGCAGGCGCAAGCGACTGGTACGCCTTCGACCTTCGCGAGATCAAGCCGGCCGCCGGCGGTGCCGGATCAGCGCCGGAAATGCGCCTCGCGGGGCGCTTCAACCTTGCAACGGGCGAGGGGTCTTCGATCATCAGCGGCATCACCTTCGACCCGCAGCAGGCCGCCCTGCTGCCGCGCGTCGCCCGCCAATGGTGGGAGATCATCGAGCCCGTCGGCGCCCTCCAGCCCATCGCCGTCCAGGTCAGGCCCGGTGGCGGATACGAGATCGAGATCGCCATGGACGGCATCGACTGGTCGCTGCCCGTTCCGACTTTCGATCCCAGCCGCGACACCCGTCCGCCGCGCATGACCAACGTCCGGGGAAACGTCGTCATCCACGACGGCGTCGTGGATCTCATCGGCCTGTCAGGCACGATCGAGGGCGTGCACTATGCACTGAGCGGGCTCTTCACGTCGGTGGATCGCTCGCCGGGATTCGACCTGACCTTCGAGGTCGAGCGGTTCGACCTTTCGCGCAACCTCAACATCCTGACGGCCCTGCCCGCCAACGTGCGCCAGCTGGTGGACGATCAACTGGTGCAGCTCGGCGGGCCCAGCGGGCTGCTCGATGCACACGTCAACCTCCGCCGCGACGCGCTCGATCCGGACCTTGCCGAAGGCGAAGCGCCGGCGGCGCGGCCGGTGCGGGCCTCGGGCCGCGTCGAACTGCTCAACGCCGAAGGAACCTACGCCGCCTTTCCCTACCCGCTCACCGGTCTTCACGGGGCGGTCGAGTTCGACGACCAGGAGATGCGGATCATGTCGCTGGCCGGCCGCGGTCCGACGGGCGGGCAGGTCTATCTCTCCGCCCGCGTCGCGCCGCTCGACGCCGATCCGCAGGTCGAGGCGGAGATGTACGCCAACAACGTTCCGCTCGATGAGCACCTCCTCGCGGCGCTCGGTCCTTCGCGCGGCAAGGCCATCACGGAGTTCTTCAACCCTGAATGGATGGAGCGCCTTCACGCCGCAGGACTGATCCTCACCGACTCCGACGTCGGTCCGATCAGCGACGAAGTCATGCAACTCATGCGGCGTCACCGCGAGGTCACCGAGTCGGCCACGCCTGATCCCCTGCGCGAGGAGCAACTCAAGGCGATCCTCGCGCGCATTGAAGAGATCGAGACGGATCTGTCCCGCGTTTTTCAACTCGGCGGACGCGTCAACATCCGTTCGACCATTCGACGCGAGCGCGGCCCGGGCCAGCCGACCAAGGTCTCCAACTACGTCACGCTCGCCGACCGCGAGCGCCCGCTCGGCGTCATCTACGAGGAGTTTCCCTACCCGGCGTGGCTCGTGGAGGGCGAAGTGCTCATCGAGTACGACCGGGTCTTGCTCGTGAAGGACCTCGTGCTCGAAGGCGTGGGCGGCGGGCGCGCCGTCGTCAGCGGCCAGGTTCGCCGCGTGCGCGAGCCGGTGCGCCGGCAGGAGCCCGAAATCACACTGCGCGTCGAGGACATTCCCGTCAACGAACTGCTGCTTCGCGCCATTCCCGGCGGCGGCGGCGAGAAGGCGCAGGCCGCCGCGCCCGACAGCGAACTCTCACGCGCCGCGCAGATCCTCGCCGGGCTGCGCCTCGTCGGCAGTCTCAACGCCGAGGGACGGGTCTACGCCGATGCGCGCGGCAAGGCCGACTTCGACATCGCCGTGACGCTTGCCGACGGCTCAAGCCGAGATGCCAGCGATCGTCCGCCGTGGGAAGCCGGGCTCGACTGGCTCTGGCCGCCCGCCCTCCCCCTCTCCGACGCCGCCGCGGAGGTGACGGTGCACCGCCGCAGCGTCGAGATTCACCGCTTCGCCGGTCGCAGCGGTGAGCAGGAATTCGACGTCCGCGGGCGCATCGCCTGGGGGGAGGGGAGCACCGCCATCGAGCTTGACGCCGCGGCGCGCCGGCTCGATCTCCAGCCGCACCTCATCGATCTCGCCGCGCCGCTGGGCAGTGACGAAGGCCTCGAGGAGATGCGTGGCTTCTGGGATCAACTCCAGCCGCAGGGACTCGCCGACGCCGCCCTGACATTCCGCCACACTGGTGATGAGCCGCCCTTGTTTGACCTCACACTCGAACCCCGCTTCGGCTCGCTCCTGATCGATGGGCGCCGGGTGGAGGCGGCGAACGTGCAGGGCGCGGTGCAGATCCGCGACGGCGCCGTGCGCTTTGCCGACCTGCACGCCGACGCCGCGTGCGAAGGGTCCGCGGTCGGCCGGATCACGCTCGACGGCGCCCTGGGCTATCGCGCCGATTGCGCCTGGGATCTGCACGGCCGCATCGAAGGCGGGCGGTTTGAGGCGCCGATCTTCGACCGCTTCGCCGCCGGACTTTCCAGTCTGCTCAGCCGCAGCGAGGGCGACTCCGTCGAGCCGCGCGGCGCGTTTGACACGTCCTTTCACCTGACGCGGGAGATCGACGCGCCGCGCCCCTCCTACCTCATCAACGTGCAGCCCGGCGAACTCGACTTCACGCTCGGCTCGGAACGCTTCGAGGTGCGCCGGCTCGAAGGCGCGGCGCTCATCACTCCAGAGGCATTCGAACTGCTCAACCTCTCCGGCTCCTACCAGGACGGACTCATCCAACTTGCCGGACGCGTCGATCGAACGTGCGGCGTCGATGCGGACCTGCGGCTGAGCGTCTCGGCCAACCGCCTCACCGGGCGCGTCCGGGCCCTCCTCCCCCGGGCCGTCAACGACCTGATCGAGGCCATCGACCTCGACGTGGGGCAGAGCGTCGAGTTGACCGACGCGCGCATCCGGTACACCCGGCCGCCCGCGCGCGACACTGCCGCCGACGACGCCTTCCAAGCGACTCCCCCTCCGCCCGAGTCCATCGACTTCGCCGGCGTCCTCAACGTCCGCGACGCGTCGATGAACCTCTCCATCCCGATCACCGAACTCGACGGTTCGCTCGACATCTCGGCGCAGCGGAACTCGAACGAGCCGTGGCTGCACGGCGCCGTCAGGATGAACGTCTCGCGGATGCTCGTGCTCGGGCGGCAGGTGACGGACGTGCGAGCCAGTCTGTCGGCCGGAGAGGAACCGGGGCAGGTCGAACTCACCTCGCTGGTGGGCGAGTGCTACGGCGGCCGCCTCAGCGTCGAAGGGCAGGTGCGCGTGCCCTGGCTCGGCGAGCCGGGCCGCTACGACGTGCGCCTCGCGCTCGGGCAGGCGGCGGTGGATCCGATCCTGCGGCGTCCCGCGCCGCACCCCGCCGAGTCGCCTGCGGGGACGGCCGCGCCTCCCTCGGCAGGCGCGACCGGCCCGGCATCGTGGCGCCCCGGTCGTCTGGTCGCTTCGCTCGCCGTCGCCGGAGAATTCGGCCGACCCGAGTCGCGCATCGGCCGGGGCGACATCCGCGTGACCGGCGCGGAACTCTACGAAGTCCCTCTCGCCATGTGGGCGCTGCAACTCAGCGCCCTCACCCTTCCCGTCTCCACCAGTTTCCGCGAGGCCGACATCGACTATTACATCGACGGCGACGAAGTGATCTTCGAGCGCCTCATGCTGGACTCGCCCGCGATGTCGCTGCACGGCCAGGGAGTCCTCAACTACCGGTCGCAGCGCCTCGACATGCAGTTCAACACGGCGTCGAAACTCCGCGCCCCGCTCCTCACGCCGATCTGGGAGTCCCTTCGCGACCTCTTCGTCACCATCCGCGTCACGGGGACGCTCGATCAGCCCCAGGCGAACCTCGAGCCGCGCTCCAGAGCCGCGGCGGGGCTGAGGCGCCCGGCCCGACCCGACACCGAGCCGCGCGACCTCGTCATCGCCCCCGCCAACTCCGATTAGCGCCGCTTCTCTCTCGGCGCGGCGGGCGCCACTGCATGCTCGCGGCTCTGAGCGCGAGTGCAGTGCGGCGGACAGGGCCAATCGTCGGGTGCCACTGCACGCTCGCCGCTCCGGGCGAGAGTGCAGTGCCAAGGGCGGTTGACGGTTCGATGGTGCCATGCATCGACCCGCTCTGGGGTCGATGCATGCCCGGCGAGCAAAGGCGATCGTCCGCGCTGGCGCGTGGGGCTGGTGAGGATTCGCGATACGACGGCGCCTGCAAGTTCGCCATCGATCTCCGCCCAAAACGGCGGCGATCGATGCCACCCCGCGAGATGGCGGGTGCCACTGCACGTTCGCCGCTCCGGGCGAGAGTGCAGCGCCAAGGGCGGTTGACGGTTCGATGGTGCCATGCATCGACCCGCTCTGGGGTCGATGCATGCCCGGCGAGCAAAGGCGATCGTCCGCGCTGGCGCGTGGGGCTGGTGAGGATTCGCGATACGACGGCGCCTGCACGCTCGCCATCGATCTCCGCCCAAAACGGCGGCGATCGATGCCACCCCGCCGCGCGCCACGCCCAAAAGGACGAACCGCGCCGTCC
>JBDIVQ010000149.1:0-8072 GCA_039794345.1 Phycisphaerae bacterium
CGCTTGCACTTTCGCACGCGACACGCCCGCGCGGTGGGGCGCCGGGCCGGCTCCGCCTGCCTTCGCCATTCATTCCTTCAACCGGCGGCGGTGGAGGATGGGCATGAGGTCGAAGTACGGTCGGATGATCTCCGAGTCGGAGCGGGCGAACTGGGCGTAGGAGCCGTCAAAGAAGACCCGCCCCTCATGCAGCATGACGACCCTCGGCTCGAGGCGGTGGAGCAGGTCCTTGTCGTGGGTGATGATCACCGTCGTGCGCGGAATGGTGTGGCCGGTCGGCCGCTGGTGCGTGTCGAAGATCAGGCGGTGAATCTGCGCGGCGTGCGTCGGATCGAGGCCGGTCGTCGGCTCGTCGTAGAACATGAGAATGGGGTCCATCGAAAGCGCCCGCGCCACCGCCACGCGCTTGGCCATACCCCCGGAGAGTTCGTCGCGGTCCTTGTTCAAAAGCGTCTCGATGTCCTTGAAGCCGACCGATTGGAGCGATTCGACCGCGATCGGCCGGGCCTCTCCGTCGGTCATTCCCTTGACTTCGCGGAACCACAGCGCGATGTTCTCGAAGACCGACCCGGAGAAGAGGGCGTTGCGCTGGAAGACGACCGCCCAGTGCGTGCGCAGCCGGTCCATCTCTTCTTCGGAGAGGTCGGAGATGTCCACCAGCGCGTGGTCCGGGCGCTCGTGATCGGCGATGAGCACGCGGCCCCGGTCCGGGCGAAACTGGCGGAGGATGTGCTTGAGGAGGACGGTCTTGCCGCAGCCCGAGCCGCCGACGATGGCCGTGAGATCGCCGCGCCCAATCTCCAGCGTCACGCCCGTGAGAACCGCGTGATCGTTGAACGACTTGTGGACGTCCTCGACGAGGATCTCCGTGGCGATCGGCATGGCGGTGGATGATACCGGCCCCGGTCCGGCTGCTCCGCCGGCGCGTCAGGCGGATTCGAGCGCCTGCTGGTAGCGGCGAATGACGTTGGCGCGTGTGATCAACCCGAGCGGCCGGCTCTGGGCCTGCGACATCACGCACAGTCCTGCCACGTCCGACCCGGCGAACTTCTCCATCACCGTGTCGAGCGTCTCCTCCGGATCGACCGTGGGCAGGTCGGTGCGAAGGAGTTCGGCAACCAGCAGCAGGGGGATCGCTTCGCGATCGACCAGCGCCGTGCGCAGGTCTTCGCCCGTGACCATTCCCAGGTACTGACCATGCTCATCCACGACGACGAAGTCCGGCGCGGTGCGCGGCATGTGCATCGAGATCAGTTTCGAGAGCGGGTCGGAGGCGTAGATCGGTTCGCCGGGCAGGGGGGTGAGCGGGACGTTGCGCGCCTGCACTCGCCGCATCACGGTGAGATCGCGCCCGCCGCCCACCAGCACCCCGGACTGTCGGAGTTTCATCGTGTAGATGGAGTCGCCCATCCACAGGTGCGCCCCGATGGCGGCGATGATGGACGCGAGCATCGCGGGCAGGAGGACGCGCGGCTCGCGCGTCAACTCGTAAAGGAGCAGAATGGCCGTAAAGGGAGCGAAGGTCGTGCCGGCGATCACCGCCGCCATGCCGACCAGTGCGTACGACGCCGGAGTCGCTCCCGGCGGCAGGAGGGACAGGCGCTCGAGGAGCAGGCCGAAGGCCGCTCCGGAGGTGGCTCCGACGTACAGCGACGGCGCGAAGACGCCGCCCGATCCGCCCGAGCCGAGTGTCAGGCAGGTAGCCGCCGCCTTGAACGCCGTGAGCAACATGAGCACGGAGATGAACAGCGGTGTTCCGTCTCCCGCGGCCGTGCTCCCGGCCGTCTCCGGCACGGAGCCGTTGGACGCCGAGGACGCGGTGAACGTCTCCGGCTCAATCAGTCGAACGATCGTGCCGTAGCCGTTGCCGAAGAAGGGCGGGACCTTCTGCTCTGCGCCGTAACCCCGCATGAGCAGAATCCAGATGATGCCCGCCAGCCCGAGCAGGGCGGCCCCGCAGGCCGGGAGCATGATGCGGCTGATCGCGAGGCGCTCGAATCGCTCCTCCGCCCAGTGCAGCAGCCGGGTGAACCCCACGCTGACGAGGACGCACACGAAACCGAGGAGGATGTAACTGGGCAGTTCGAGCGCGGAGAACTCGTAGCCCTGCAATCCAACGGCGAAGATCGCATCGTTCTTGTGCAGAAGCACCTGCGTCATCGCCGTCGAAAACACGCTCGCGATGACGATGGGCGCGAGAATGCGAAGCGAGAAGTCGCGCAGCATCACTTCGAGGACAAAGAAGACGCCGGCGATGGGGGCGTTGAAGACCGACGCGATACCCGCGGCCGCGCCACAGCCCACCAGCGTGCTCAGTTCGACGCGGTTGGTGCGCGCCGCCTGCCCGAAGACCGATCCGGAGGTGGCGCCGATCTGGACGATCGGCCCCTCGACGCCCCCCGATCCGCCCGATCCGACGGTCGCGATGGAAGCGACGACCTTGACCGCCCCGACGCGCCAGGGGATCCGCCCGCCGCGACGCGCGATCGCATCGATGACCTGCGGCACGCCGTGCCCCCGCGCATCCGGCGCGAGGTAGTGGACGAGCAGGCCGGTAAGCAGCGCCCCGAGCATCGGCAGCACGGGAAGCAAGTAAATCGGCCAGGCGCTCTGGACGCCACGGCTGGCGTCCTCCGTCAGGTGCAGAGCCTTGGCGAAGCCCACCGCCCCGCACGCCGTGATCGTGCCGATGATCCCCCCGTAGATGATCAGAACCCAGTCCCGACCGAGTCCGAAGTCCGCCCGCCGGATGCGATTCCTCGCCATGCTCAGGAAAGAAGCGACCATGGGCAACGGGTCATCGGGCTGGGCGAGCGTCAGGTCGGCGGCGGGGGACGCCCCGGGGCTCACGGGTCCGCGAATGAATCAAGCCCCGGAGACTCCGGGGCTTGCGAAAGAGCGGGTGATGAGATTCGAACTCACGACATTCACGTTGGCAACGTGACGCTCTACCACTGAGCTACACCCGCGCGGTGAGCGGATTCTACCGCCTCATCGGGTTTTGACAAGTGCTCCTTGACGCCTCATCGCGCTCCGGGCAGGCGCGGGAGGCGTTCGAGTTCCAGCAGTGCGGCCCGCATGCGTCGCAGGAGGTCCGCCTCCAGCGCGGGATCACCAAAACGTCCGACGCGAAGCAGGGCGCGGCGCGGACCGGCCGCATCCTGCCGGTCGCCGATCACGATCAACCTCCCCTCGGCGCCATCGAACATCTTCAGTTCGAAGAAGGTCGCAAAGCGCCAGCGGTCCACGCCGGAGACGGCGTAGTCAACGTTGCGCTTCGTCGCGCCCGCCTGTCCCACGGCGGCCTCCAGATCGATCCACCGGCCGTCCAGGTCAAGCGTGGTCCACTCTGCGGGCGCCGGCCCGGCTTCGACGTCCGCCTGCTTGTCAAGGGTCGAAGCGATGAGGTCGGCGAGTCGCGCCTCTTCGTGCGGGTTGCCGAAACGGCCATATCGGACCTCAACCGCCAGGTGGGAGGGTGATTCGGGGAGGTGCCTGACGAGCAGAATCCGGCCCGCCACGCCCTCCTCCCTGGTCAGATCACCTTGCAGCACGGAGGGCGAGACAATGAGCGGGCGCAGGTCGAGCCCCTCGCGGCCGAGGCATGTAAGCGTCTGATTCAGCAGGTCTTGCGACGAGGTGGTCAGCCGGTACGCCGCTGGTTCCGCGGGGGGAGCCTGGTAGTAGTCCCTCTGGACGGTTCTGCAGCCCCAGACAGATGACAAACAAAGACCGGCGAGAACTGCAGTCGAAACGCCAAGCCCCCGCCCGGAATGCCGATTAGAATCACGGATACCCCGCGACAGGCTGCAAGGGGAAGGTCGGGCGATCATCGCGTTCTCACGCGCGATGAACGGAGTCGGACTATTGCTGGAACACACGCTCAAGATTCCTCCCGGTGTCGATCGGACTACGCTGCTCGGCTCGGCGGACCGGAACCTGAAGATGATCCGCGAAGCGCTGGGAGTTTCCATCTCGGCGCAGAACGGGCGGATCGTCCTTCGCGGGGACGAAGCCGCCGTGAACAAGGCCGCCGCCGTCCTCGAACACCTCGCCCGACTCGCGCAGAGCCGTCAGTCATTATCGCGTGAACAGGTGCTCGAAGCCATCGTCGCCGCCCCGGAGGCGCCGCGCGTCGATGAGACGCTCGTCGGCGACGACCTGCCGGCGTGGGAGGGGCTGATCAACGTCTACGCCTCGGGCCGTCCCGTGCGCCCCAAGACGATGAACCAGGATCTCTACCTCGAAGCCATCCGCACCTGCGATCTCGTCTTCGGCATCGGGCCGGCGGGCACGGGCAAGACCTACCTCGCCGTCGCCGCCGCCGTCCACATGCTCAAGATCGGGCGCGTCAAGCGCCTCGTCCTCGCCCGACCTGCGGTTGAGGCGGGCGAGCGCCTCGGCTTTCTCCCGGGCGACCTTCAGCAGAAGGTCAATCCCTATCTCCGCCCGCTCTTCGATGCGCTCGGCGACATGCTCGACTATCAGTCGCTCCAGCGCTTCATCGCCAACGACGTGGTCGAGATCATCCCCCTGGCGTTCATGCGCGGCCGGACGCTCAACGACGCCGCGATCATCCTCGACGAGGCGCAGAACGCGACCATCTCGCAGATGATGATGTTCCTGACGCGCACGGGCCGGCGGAGCAAGTGTATCGTGACGGGCGACCCGAGCCAGGTCGATCTCGACGAGCCGGCGCAGTCGGGACTGATCGACGCGGTGCGGCGGCTGCAGCGGATTCGGGGCGTGAGCACGGTGGCGCTGGGGCGCGAAGACATCGTCCGCCATCGCCTCGTGCAGGAGATCGTCGAGGCGTACGGCTCGCGCGCCGTCGAGGAATCGGCGGCGGCGGAGCGGCGCGGTCGCCGACGTACCCGCGACGCGCCGCCGACCGGCGGTGAGAGCGAGGCTGCGTCATGAGCCGTACCACGTCGCTGCGCAGCCCGAAGCGCTCCGGGCGCGGCTCAGGCCCCGGACGGCGCGACGAGTTCCGGCGCACGAGGCCTCCGGTCGATCGGCGGTCCCTGGCGGCCTGGCGCGACCGCCCGGAGATCCTCCTCGCGATCCTCGTCGCCGTCCTGTACGTGCTGGCGGCGTCCGCGATCATCGCGTGGTCGCGCGGGCAGGCGATGGTCGCCGAGAACCAGATCATGCGCGACACCTTCGCCGCGCGCGTCTACTTTGAAGTGTTCGACGAAAGCGGCACGCGGGCGCGGCGCGAACTGGCCATGCAACAGGCGCCGCGCGTCTACCTCGAGATTGAAAAGACCACCTCGCCGCTGCGGCAGTCGATTCTCGGCCTGCCCAAGGCCGTCGCCAAGCGAGCCACCCCGGCGGAGGTGAATGAAACGCTTGTTCGCGCCTTCAACCTCACGCCTGAAACGCTTTCGGCGTTGCAGGCGTTCGCGGATGAGCAGGGGGAGCCGACGCCCGAGTGGGCGGCGCTGGTGGACCAGTTCTTCGCCCGGGGCCTGCACCGCCGCCCCATCATCGACTCCGACCGCTGGCAGCTCGAACCGGTGCTGACCGCGGCGCCGATCAGGCTGCGGCTGGCGGACGGCACGACGCGCACCGTGAACGTCGCCGATCTCGTCGATGCCGAGGGCGACTGGCCCGAATCCCTCCTCGCGGAGATGGCGGGCATGTTCCCGCGCGCCATCCAGCCGGCCATCATTCACCGCCTGCGCCTCGAGCGCCGGCCGATGTTCCAGTTCGACGAGGCGGCGACGCAGCAGGCGGCGCAGACGGCCGCCCAGGCTGTCCCGGACCAGATCATCCCGCACAAGCAGGGATCAGTCCTCTACACGCGCGGCGACCGGCTCACGTCCGAGCAGGTTCAGCTCATTCACTCCGAATACGACGCGTACCGCAAGGCGCTGCGCGGCCCCGCCCTGTGGGCGGGACGGATGGGCATCGTGGGACTGGTGGCCCTTCTCGCCGGGGCGCTCGCCTCCTACCTCTCGATCTTTCACGCGTCGGCCCTCTCACGGCCGCGGCATCTGCTCACGCTTTCCCTCATGAGCGTCGGCGCGCTGCTGCTCTCGGCGATGGCGACGCGCGCCATGCCCCAGGCGCTCATCCTCGCCATCGTCGCGCCCACGCTCCTGCTCACCGTCATCGTCCACGTCGCCTACGGGCGGAGCATGGCGGTCGGCGTCAGCGCCTTTCACGCCCTGCTCATCTGCCTGGCGCTCGACCAGCGGATCAGCGCACTCATTCTGCTCATCGTCGGATCCTGCGCCATCGTGGCCACGCTGCTGGACATTCGCGATCGTCACACGCTCGTCCGCGCCGGGGTGATGACGGGCGCGGTGATCGGCCTGGGGGCGATTCTCCGATCGGTCTGGACGCTGCCGATGGTCGAGCCCTCGCCCTACTGGCAGGCGGCGCTGCATGACGGCCTCTTCGGCGCCTCGGCGGGGATCCTCGTGGGCGTCTTCGCCCTCGGCGTGCTCTCGATGGTCGAGCGCCTCTTCGACGTCACCACGGGTCTGACGCTCGTCGAGCTGCGCGACCCCAAGCACCCGCTTCTCCGCGAACTGCACCAGCGCGCGCCCGGGACGTGGAACCACTCCTGGCAGGTGGCGACGATTGCCGAGACCGCGGCCGAGGCCATCGGCGCCAACTCCCTGCTCACCTACGTCGGCGCCCTCTACCACGACATCGGCAAGATGAACAAGCCGCAGTACTTCGTGGAGAACCAGGCGGACGGCCTGAACCGACACGAGAAACTCAGCCCCGCCATGAGCCTGCTGCTCATCGTCGGCCACGTGAAGGACGGCCTCGAAATGGCCCGCGAGTGGGGCCTGCCCAAGCCGCTGCACCACTTCATCGAAGCCCACCACGGCACGACGCTCGTCGAATACTTCTATCAGGTCGCGCGCGAGCGCGCCGAATCGGGGCGCACGAACGACGATGTCAATGAGGTCGCCTATCGCTACCCGGGACCGAGGCCGCGCACCCGCGAAGTGGCCATCATCATGCTCGCGGACGCGGCGGAGTCCGCGTCGCGGGCGCTGGCCGACTTCTCCCCGACGCGCATCGAGCAACTTGTGCGCAACCTCGGGCAGAAGCGCCTCCTCGACCACCAGTTCGACGAGTGCAACCTCACCCTGCGCGAACTCACCATGATCGAGGACTCGATCATCAAGTCGCTCTGCGCCATCCGCCACGCGCGGATCGTGTACCCCGCGGAGCGGGAGCGCGACACCGGCGAACGCGAAGCGCCGGCGCCGCCTCCGGCGCAGACGGCCTGAGACGAAGGCGGCTTCGGATCGGGAAAGCGTCAATGAAGCGGGAGTGGGTTACACGCGCTGGGCCTGCGCGTGGCGGACGGCGCTGCGGAACATCGCCAGGCCCAGCGTGGTGGAGGCCAGAATCGCCTCGTCGAGCCTCGTCCAGCGCGGGTGCTGCGTCCACGTCGTGAAGCGCTCGGGGTGGGGCATGAGGCCGAAGACCAGGCCGCTCGCGTCGCAGATGCCGGCAATCCGGTTCATGGAGCCGTTGACGTTGTGGCCCTCGGCATAGCGCAGCGCGACGAGATGCTCGCGCTCAAGCATGGCAAGGGTGTCCTGCTCCGCAACGAATCGCCCCTCGCCGTGCGCGATGGGCAGGATCATCTTGCCCTGCACGTCTTCGAGGTTCTGCGTCCAGATGCAGGGGCAGTCGGCTTCGATCTCGACCTCGACCCAGCGGTCGATGAAGCGCCCGCCGGCGTTGTCGAGAAGGGTGACGCTCTGGGCGGGCGGGCGCTCCTCCGGCCACGCTTGCCCTCGGGTCGGGCCGGGCAGCAGGCCCATCTTGACGAGCGCCTGGAAACCGTTGCACGGTGCGAAGATCGGCACGCCGCGCTCGATGCATCGCCGCATCGCGCCGTACAGACGTTCGCGCATGAGCAGCGCCTGAATCTTGCCCGCGGCCACGTCATCGCCGTAACTGAATCCGCCCGGCAGGCCGAGCAGATCGCAGCGATCGAGCAGGTCGGGCTGCTCCATGAGCACGTTGAGGTGGATCGATTCCGTCGCCGCGCCGGCGCACTCAAATGCATGCGCCAGTTCGCGGTCGCAGTTGGT
>JBDIVQ010000150.1:0-7997 GCA_039794345.1 Phycisphaerae bacterium
TCCCCGCGCACATCGACGGGACGTACATGTTCCAGGTGGTCGATCACCAGACGTGCGAGACCAGCCCGCCCGCGTGGGCGATCATCCAGCCGGAGAACTGATCGCGGCGCCTGACGAATCTCCGCAGTGCGGCGGCGGCGCCGCTCACGCCCCGTGGGCCGGGCGGTGGATCTCCGCGGCGCGGGCGAGCGCCTTGTCGATGTCGCCGGTGATGTTCTCGATGCCGATCACGCGGTCCAGGCCGGCCTTGGTGAGCACCATGAGCGGCTGGGTGTGGATGCCCGAGAGGACCAGCGTCGTCCCCTGACGCCGGCACTTGTGGTGAAACTCTTCGAGCGCGTGCAGCCCCGTCACGTCCATTGCCGGCACGTGCCGCATGCGCAGGATAAAGACGCGCGGCGGGGGCTCGAGGCCCGAGAGCGTGTCCTTGAGGCGGTCCGCCACGCCGAAGAAGAACGGCCCGTTGATTTCGAAGACCTCGACGTCGTGCGGCACGACGCGCTTCGAGAGCGCCATCGGGTCGCGCTCCTCGGCCAGTTCGCGCTCGTCCACGTGGTTGGCGAGCATCTCGTCGGTGATCTCGCTCACGTTGCTGACCGTGCTCATGCGCTTCATGAAGAGCAGGCTCGCGAGGACCATGCCCACCCCGACCGCGATGGTCAGGTCGGCGAAGACGGTCAGGCCGAAGGTCGTCAGAAGAACGAGGATGTCGCTGCGCGGCGCGCGGAGGATGAAGCGGAAGTGGTCGATCTCGCTCATGTTCCACGCGACCATGATGAGGATGGCCGCGAGCGTCGCCAGCGGGATGAGTTTCGCCAATGGCGCCAGGAACATCATAAAGGCGAGGAGCGTCGCCGCGTGGATCATCCCGGCGAAGGGGGTGCGGCCGCCGGACTTGACGTTGGCCGCGGTGCGGGCGATCGCGCCCGTCGCGGGGATGCCCCAGAAGAGCACGGCCCCGATGTTCGCCAGCCCCTGCCCGACGAGTTCGCAGTCGCTCTTGTGCCGCGTGCCGAGCATGCCGTCCGCGACCACCGCCGCGAGGAGCGACTCGATCCCCGCGAGTACGGCGATGGTCGTCGCGTCGGGAATGAGGTCGCGCACCAGCGACCACTCGACGTGCGGCAGGCGCGGCAGGGGGAGCATCTTGGGGATGCCCTGCGTGAAGCGCGACCCGATGGTCTCCACCGTCCCGCCCGCGGCCTTGTCCAGGCCCGTGAAGTGAACGACCAGCGACGCGAGGATGACCGCGACGATGGCGCCGGGGATGCGCGGCAGGAAACGGCGCATGAGCAGCAGCACCGCGAGCGAACCGATCGAAACGCCCACCGTCGGCCAGTCGATGGTGTCGATCGAGGCGGCGATGACCTGCAACTTGTGGACGAATTCGGGCGGCAGCGGCGCCGGCCGGCCGAGATCATCGTGCGGCGCCACGCCGAGAAAGTCCTTGATCTGCTGCGAGGCGATGATGACGGCGATGCCGGTCGTGAAGCCCGTCGTGACGGGATAGGGGATGAACTTGATCATCGACCCGAAGCGAAACAGGCCGAGGAGGATGAGGATGACCGCGGCCATGAACGTGGCGGTCGCCAGCCCCTCGTAGCCGTGCCGCGATGCGATGCCGTAGACGATGACGATGAACGCCCCGGTCGGTCCGCCGATGAGCACGCGCGACCCGCCGAAGAAGGACATAAGGAATCCCGCGACGACGGCGGTGAAGAGCCCCATGGCCGGCGGGGTCAGCCAGGGGTGGATCGCCGCGAGGTCCGCCGCCACGTTTTCCGGAATCGAACTGATCCCGAAGGCCATCGCCAGGGGAAGGGCGATGACGCCGACCGTGATGCCCGCGATGAGGTCGCCGACGAAGCGCGCGGCGGAGTAGCCCTCGCGAACGCAGACGACCCACTTGGGAATGAGAAAGTGCATGGGTTGCGCCGCAGGTCGGCGTCGTCGCCTGCCGTTTCACGCCGCGGCTTCACTGGTCAACCACGCCGCTGCCCGCGAACGGATGTAGAGGGAGAAGCATGATGCTACACCGCCATCCAAGATCGGCACGCCGGGCCGCGCGGAATCAAGCAATCACCCGACCGCGGCGCCGCTCCGGCCGCCTCGCCGGCGTCCAGCCACTGGCCCCCCGCGTCTGCGGCTGTTCCCGCCGCGCCTTCGCCCGTACACTTTGCCCGAATGACCGCCTCGCCGTGCATCCACCGCGCGATCTATTCCGGCTCCTTCGATCCCGTCACCCTCGGGCACGTGGACGTCATTGAGCGCGGGCGGCGGATGTTTGACGACCTCATCGTCGCCATCGGCCGCAACATCGACAAGCGGGAACTCTTCCCCCTCCGCCGGCGGCGCGAGATGGTCGAGCACCTTGTGCGCGACATGAACGACGGCGACCCCCTCGCGGGGAGCGTCCGCGTCGAGACCTACCAGGGGCTGACGGTGGACTTCGCCCGCAGCGTGGACGCCTCGATCATCCTCCGCGGCATCCGCAACATCAGCGACCTGGCCTACGAGTGCCAGTTGGCGATGACGAACCGGCAGGTGGCCAACATCGAGACGGTCTTCATCGTGACGGACCAGGCGTTCAGTTACACGAGTTCGAGCCTGATCCGGCAGATTGCGGCGCTCGGCGGCGACCTCGACAGCCTCAGCGCCATCGTCCCGCCGATCGTCATCGAGGCGCTTAAGGAGATGAAGGCGGGCAGCGGCTTCGCCCACCTCCTTGAAGAGCACAAGGACTGACGCGCCATCGCGCGGCCTCTCCGCAGGTCAACGGGCGCGGCGGCGCCGCAGCGCGCTCGCGGCCCCGGGCGGAGTTCGCTGTCCCCCGTCCTCGCCCGATCGCACGGCACTCTCGTCCGGAGGGACGAGCGCTCGGCGCCCTCCGCCATCTGGAGTGCAAGGGCGCTAGCGCCCCTCGTCTGCGCCGCTGGGGCGCACGGCGGCGGTGAGTTCGGAGAGCGCTTCCGGGCCCGGCGTCATCGCTGCGGCCTGCGAGGCGCGGGCGCGGAGGACGTCGATGCGCTCGCGCACCTCTTCGGCCATGCGGGTGTTGGGAAACTCATCGATGATGGTTTCGCCGATGCGGACGGCGGTGATCCAGTCGTGATCCTGGACGGCGAGTTTGAACTGGAGGCCGATGTTGGCGCGGGCCTTGTTGATCACGCCGCGCGCCACTTCCTGCAGGGGCGCGGCCTCGTCGGGCGTGAGAAAGGCGTCGAGGTCCTTGAGCAGTTGCATGGCCTGCTCGACGTGTCCGGCCCCCGCGGCCTCGAGAAACTCGCGCTCGAGGGTCTTCTTGTGGTTCTCCCACGCCTTGCGCACCCGCTGTTCGAGCCCGCGCGTGCGGTGCGACTCGGGGAAGAGGCGCGCGATACGCGCCGCCTCGGCGTACGCGGCTGACCAGTCCCGCGAGTCGAGCACCATCTGGAAGTGATCAAGCGCCTCGGTGATGCGGCGGTTCTGCCCGTCGGCGCGGCTGCGGTCGATCCGCGCCAGGAACTCCTCGGCCTCTTCGCGGTAGCCGAAGCGCTCGCGCATCTCGTTGACGAGGACGGTGGCTGCCTGCCAGTCTTCGTTGGCGATGTCCTCCTCGATGGCGCGGGCGAGCATCGCGCGCTCATCGCGCCGGTACGCGATGTGCTTGGCCGAATCGGAGAGCAGCGTGTGCTCCTGGATGCGCTCGAGCAGGTCCACCTGGCGGCGGAGGAGGTCGCTCATCGCCGCGCGGTCAGCGCGCGAGCGGATCAGGACGAAGGTGACGGGAGTCATGGCGGCGACGAAGATGAAGCAGACGATGCCGCTGGCGAGCAGCGCGTCGCTCCCCCCTGGCGCCGCCCCCTGCCGGCCTGCAATCACGAGCCAGACGCTCGCCGCGAGAAGCAGAACGTGAACGGCGGCTACGAGTACGGTGGTGGTGGAGTTTCGCATGCCTCTGGCCTCCCGGAATTGCGGCAAGGCGCGGCGCCGCTTCAGGCGCCGGGCGTCGGCTGGCCGCAGTCAAACGTCGTCGGCACCATGCACAGGAACTGGAGCGGCTCGCCGCGGTCGGCGCGGAACTGGTGCGGCACGTTGGGCTGGACGAAGAGCGAGTCGCCGGACCTGATGGCGCGTGCCTCCCCGCCGATCTCCGCGGTCCCCCGCCCGCCAACGACGAAGATTCCGTGCTCGTAGTTGTGCTGGTGGCGGGGCGTGTGCCCGCCCGACTTCACGGTAAAGTGCCGCATCGCAAAGGTCGGCGCCCCGTCGGCCCGGCCGAGGAGCAGCCGCATCCCCACCTCTGCCGCTCCGGGCATGGTCACCGGCGCCTCGGGCATTTCGCTCACATTGCGGATCAGCATGGCCTGGACCCCCTGTGTGGGCAGCGATCGACCTACTCTAGTTTACGATCCAAGTCCCGATGCGGGTGCAGGGAACTTTCCCGGGAACGCCACTCATGCCTCAGATGGACACGACCCAGCCGATTGTGAAATCCTGCACTCTCGGACCGTGGGAGACGAATTGCTACGTCGTTTTGCTTCCCGGCCCGGCGGAGTGCTGGATCGTCGATGTCGGATTCGACCCCGAACCGCTCATCAGCCTGATCCGGCGATCGGGGCTGCGGCCCCAGCGCATCATCCTCACCCACGCCCATCTCGATCACATCGCCGGCGTGCGGGAGGTGCTCGCGGAACTCGGTCCGATTCCCCTGGCCATTCACGACGCGGAGGCGGGTTTTCTTCTCGACCCCGACCTCAATCTTTCCACGTTCGTCGAGATGAACGTCACCACGCCCCCCGCGGATGAGTTGCTCAAGGATGGGCAGTCGCTGGTGCTGGGCGACTCGGCCTGGCGCGTGCTGCACACGCCCGGCCACAGCCCCGGCGGGATCACCCTCCACCACGCCGCATCACGGCAGGCGATCGTCGGCGATACGCTCTTCGCGGGCTCAATCGGCCGCTACGACTTCCCCACCAGCGACGGCGAAGCGCTTTTGCGCTCCATCCGCGAGCGGCTTCTGACCCTGCCCGACGAAACGCGCGTGTATCCGGGACATGGACCAGAAACGACGATCGGGCGCGAACGGCGGAGCAATCCGTTTCTGGCGGGGTAGAGATCAAGGCATCAAGGGATCAAGGCATCAAGGGATCAGGTGTCCCGTTCAGCCGCGACCCGGAGGCTTTGCGCAGGGGAGCGCGGCGGGTGCGGCGAAGCATCCGCATCCCGGTGCTTCGCGGTCGCTCTCCACATGAATGCACCTCGATTTGCCTCGATTGCGTGCTTTTTCCCTGCACTCCGCCCCGGCATCCGGTACGCTTTGTCTTTGCCGCTTGCTTTGCGGCATCAGGAGGTGTGGAGATGCAGCGTATCCAGTGCGCCCGGGTTGTGTTCGTCGCGGTTGCCGCCGCGCTTTCCATTTCATCCGCGTCGGCCCAGTACTGCGAGGCGCCGACGGATCTCATCCTCGCCGACCTTTCGGGGGAACAGGTGCAGCCGAAGGCCGCGAGCGTCGTCGATGCCGCGGACTACGTCGCCTGGTTCGATAACGCCGCGGGGGGCTACGACGTGCGCCTCCAGCGACTCGATTCGCAGGGCAACGAGATGTTTGCGCACAACGGCCTGCTCATCGCCGACCGCGGTTTTTCTTCGACGCAGGACTATGGCCTGGCGGTCGATGCCGCCGGCCATGCCTTCCTCGCCTTCCGCGATGACCGTTTCGGCGGCACTCGCATCACCGCGCAGCGCATCGCCCCTGATGGATCGACGCCGTGGGGCGCGGGCGGGGTGCAGTTCGGCAACGGGACGGACTTCGTCGCCTCGCCGAAAATCGCCGCGACCTCCGACGGCGCCATCGTCGTCGCCTGGACGAACGAGGGCACGGTGCGCCTGCAGCGCCTCGACGCCGCAGGCAACGTCCTCTGGATGAACGACGTCGTCCTCTCCGATCCCAGCGCGTCGTTCTCACTGTGCGACGTCAAGCCGGCGCTGGACGGCGGCGTGATCGTCTCGTGGGTGCGCAGCGCATCCTTCAACAGTCCCAGGCATCTTTACGCGCAGCGAGTTGACGCCGACGGCAACCTCGCGTGGGGGGCGAGTCACGTCGCCGTCTTTGACGGCGGGTCGCTCCAGTTCGGCAACTTCCCACCGATGGTCGCCGACGGCTCAGGCGGGGCGGTCTTCGCGTGGTACAACACGAGCGGCTCGCTCCAGTGCCTGGTCCAGCGCCTCGACGCCGACGGCCACGAGGTCTTCGCGCACAACGGCGTGCCCGTGTCCATCAATGCGCAGCAGGATCGCGTCTCCCCTTCCGCGGCGTTCGACCCCAACACGAACGAGACCTACGTCTTCTGGATGGAGCAGCGCAACGCGCAGTCGGAACGCGGCGTCTACGGCCAGCGCCTGGACGCCTCCGGCGCGCGGCAGTGGAGCGACCACGGGCTGGTCATCCGGCCGGTCAGCCCCTCGATCGATTACCGCTCCATCAACGCCGTCTTCACCGCGGGCCGCGCGATGGTCGCCTTCATCGAAAGCGCGGGCTTCGGCAACGACGCCGTGCGCGCTGCGGGGCTTGACCCGGCAGGCGCCTTCACCTGGTCGCCGAACATCGTTGATGTGACGCCCGGCGGGTTGGAGCGAGCCCGCCTCGTCAGCGCCGCCGGCTCGGCCGGCGACCGCGTCACGCTCGCCTGGCAGCACGGCGGAAGCGGCGCTGCGGACGTTCACGCCCAGGCGATCCGCATCGGCACCGGCACGCTCGGCTGGGTGCCGCTCGACCTGCTCCTCTCGGGCGCCTGCCCCGGCGCGGTGACGATCACCGTGCGTGACGCGACTCCCGGTCGGCGCGTCGCCATCCTCCATGCGCGCGGCGCCGGCAGCCTGCGGATTCCCGACGGCAATCCCTGCGCCGGCACGCGGCTGTGCCTCAACGCCACCGCGCAGGTCGGCGCCGTCGCGGATGCCGACCGCTCCGGCTGGGTGCGCCTGACGCGCCAACTCCCCCCCGCCGCGTGCGGCGGTCGCGTGCTCATCCAGGCGATCGATGTGACGACATGCGGCACGAGCCGGGCGGCGGCGACGCCGTGAACCCCTCCGGCGGCGAGGCTCTGGTCGCGGCGCTCCGCTGACCTGATGGCGCTGCGCGCCATCGCGCTCTACGCCTCGCCTTCTCCCGCGTCAACCACCATCCCCTCAGGCAGGGCGTCGAGGAACCTGCGGCCGTAGAACTTCGTCACGATGCGCGAATCGAGCACCACGAAGCGGCCCGTGTCAGTCGTTGATCGAATCAGCCGGCCGAAGCCCTGCTTGAAGCGGATGACGGCGCGCGGCAGTGAATCTTCCATGAACGGATTGCCGCCGCGGGCTTTGATGCGTTCGAGGCGCGCCTCGATGAGCGGGCGGTCGGGCACATCGAATGGCAGGCGCGTGATGATGACGTTGCGCAGGTTGCGGCCGCGCACATCGACACCCTGCCAGAAACTCGCCGTGCCCAAGAGCACGCTGCGCTCATCTTCGCGGAATCGCTTGAGCAGCACGCCGCGCGGCCCGTCCTGGCCGTGAATGAGCAGCGGGAACTCCTCCACCCCCGTGTCGCGGCATTCGAGCAGCAATCGGTCCGCGACGTGATTGAGCATGGCGAAACTCGTGAAGAGCACGAACGCGCCGCCGTCGGTGGCGCGGAGGTGATGGAGGATGCGCGGCACGAGGCGGTCGATGTACGTCGCCTCGCCGGGGTCGGGCAGGTCGCGCTCGATGATCATCTTCACCTGGCGGGCGTAGTCGAAGGGGCTGCCGAGTTGGAGTTCGTCGGCGTCGTCGCAGCCGAGGCGGCTGCGGATGTGCGCGAAGTCGCCGCGCGCGGTGGTGAGTGTGGCGCTGGTGAGGATGATCGAGGGGCGCTTCTTCGTCGCATCGTCGCGCGGCGCCGGCGCGTCGTCTTCACGCGCATCCTCATCGCGCGCCTCAGCATCTTCATCGGACGAATCTCGATCGCGCCCCGCCCCCGCTTGCGTCTTCGC
>JBDIVQ010000151.1:0-7986 GCA_039794345.1 Phycisphaerae bacterium
CCCACAGGAGCGAGACGCGCCCGCCGGGCGTGGCGTGGTTGATCTGAATCTCGTTGCGCACGCCGGGGCGTGAAGGCTCGATGCTCCAGAGCGTCAGGCCGGTGTCCACGGGGTCGAGGCGCACGGGAAATGCTCGCTCGCGGGGATAGTGGTACGCCCGACCGCCGATCTGACCGGCGTCGTTGAGGCGCGGGCCTACGTTCACGCGCCAATCTCCCTGCACAGCGTCTAGAAGGAGGTCATTGAGCATCATCACAAAGTTGTTGCGGTAGTAGACCGGGCGCAGTTCCGGATAGAAGGTTGAGCCGGTCATTTCTCCGCGAGTGTTGAGGGAAACCACGGACGCCATCGTGTCCGGCCGGACGCGGGCCAGTTCTCGCACCCTTCCGTTCTCCCAGTACACGGGGTGATAGAGATCGGTGTCCTTCTCCGACCACCCGCCGACCTGGCCGAGATCGTTGATGGCGGTCGCTGAGGCCCAGGCACTTGGGCGGAGAGCGGGCAGGAAGGTGAATTGCCTCGATCGCTGGTCGAAGATGACGGGCGAGAAGCCGTCCTCCCCGACGGCCTGACCCAGGTTGTTAAGGTCGTTGACATCGATCATGGGCGGATACAGACCCATCCACTGGCCGTTCTCCCATACGAACGGGTCGATCCCGAACCCGGACCGGCCGTAAATCCCCGTCACGACGAGCGAATTGCTCACGTCGTACGCGACGCTGTCGCGCCCGAGGAGGTCCACGATGGTGTGCTCATCTGTCCAGAGCACGGCGTATTGCGGGTAGATCCGGCCCTCTGCGCGCCCGGCGATCACGCCATCGTCGTTGATGTCGTGCGCCTGTGCCGACTGTCGATACCGGGGCGCATCTGGCGCGGGACTCGGGAGCAGAAAGGGAAGTTCGACCACGCGCCCATCCGCCCGCCAGAGCAGCGCGGTTGACCCGCCGCGCTCCCGATGCCCCGTCCCCACCATCTCCGCGCGATTGTTGATCGCGTTGACTTCGATGATGTAGTACTCCTGGGGGTACTCGTACTCGACGACGCCGAACCGTTGAGCGAAGGCGGAACCGGGGTCCGAGAAGACCAGAAGCACGGCTGCCAAAGCCGTTGCAATGCGCCCCCCGAGCCGCCGGAGAGGGTTCGTTCGCAGGGAATGCTGCGCCATGGGGTTCCTCCGGACCCAGTATACGTCAAAATCGTCCGGTGTGCTGCACGAATCGGGCAGGATTCCTCGAAATGAAAGTACTTCCCATCGGTCGCTTGACATGGTTTTTTTTTGCTATCCTGCCGCAGCAGGGGGGCAGGTCACCCCGCGTCGGCGGACGGTGGCGCCAACCCGGATTCCTGACAAGGAGAGCATCATGAGAAGTGCACCAACCCCATCTCGGTTCATGTCTGTGCCACTTGATGCCGCGCTGGCGCTGCTGGCCGCCTCCGGAGCCTCCCGGGCACAGAACATCGTCGAGCATGACGTCTACGTCAAGATGGACTACTGGGTGTCTCCATCCCAGCAGAGTGCCGAGGCGTGGCACTTCGACCCGGACAACAACAACCAGTGGACGCAACTGCCCAACGATCCGATGCAGGCCATCCCACGCGCCCGCTTCACGATCGAAGATCTCCTCCGCGATGAGTGGATCACTCGAGAGTACGTCTGGTTCCTGGGCGTGCCGGGCATCCGAGTCGTGGGCGGCGAACCTGGGAACTTCCAGGATCTCAGCGGGGTCGAGGCCTACAGCGAGATGATTGATGTCATGGTCATCAAGGTCGAGAACCTCCTCAGCGGCCTGACCGCACTCGATCCATGCGGAACGCGCATCTGGCCGATCGCGACGGGGAGCGAGATGACGGAGTACTGGCTTGATCCGCACCCCGATAATGAGGAGGACAAACACTACGGCATGCGCCTCCATCGAGAGGAAGTACTCGCCAGCGCCGCGTGGCGGTGGAAGAACCCCGCCGATGTCGCTGCGGACGAAGATGTCTACATCGAGTTCAAACTTCGATTCGACTACGACAAGGTCAACGAGAGTTACACCTACAGCCAGTGCGGTGTCTCATGGATCAGCGCCGCCGGCGGATGCGACTACAACTTCTGTCTCACGGACTCGACGGCGACGAAGACCGGCTCCCCGTTCAGCCTGGGCACGAACGGCCCCATCGTGGTCGCCGTGCCCCATACGCTCGATCATGCGACCAACGTGCGCCTCTACCGTCGGGAGGGCGGGCAGGACACGCTTCTCGTCGAGCGCACTCCGATCAACTCCAACAACTACCACACGGCGCACAAATGCGATCCCGACGGCGCCGAAATCCAGTGGCACACGCACACGTCAGGCTCCTACGGCCATCTTGTCGTGAACGGGTACGCGCAGTGGCAGGGCAACCAGTCGCCAGGCTCGGGCGAGGGCATCCTGACCAAGTCATCCTACAACGTCCCGGCGCACTCCACGGCCGCACCGGTGAATCACCGCGGCTTGTACATCGTCTTCTGGGAGCGGCTGATCCAGCCCTGAGAACGAGGGCTGCGGTCCCTCACGCCGCGAGGCGCTGCGCGCGGTCGGCCACTGGCAGGACGCGGGTGTGAATGACGGGGTTGTCGGGCTCGTCGCCGGCGGCGTCGCTGGCGGCGTGGAACTGCACCGCCACCGCCTGGCTGAAGCGGTCGATCGCCATTACCCGCACGACGCGCGAGGGGACCGCCTCGTCGAGGCAGAGGAGGCGGGCCGTGTTCTCGTCGGCGCGGATCATCACGTCAAGTCGATCGCCCCCGCACACCGGCATCGAGCGCTCGATCTTGAGCAGCGCGCCCCCCGCGGAGAGGTTGCACGTCTGGGCCGCGTAGTAGCGCTGCGCCCTCGGGTCGAAGACCTTGGCGGCGTGCACGGCGTTGATGCGGCGGCTGGAGCGCCGGTCGATGTGATGCTGCGGAGTCGGTTCCATGGCGCAAGCCCCGTTCTCTGGCGGATGGGTGGCCCCTGCGCCTATCGGACAGACCGCGGCCGCACTTGCGTCCGATCACGGGATTGGCCCGGGAAAACTCCTCACCGCTCGCCGAGGAACCAGCGCTTCCTGACCGGCGCCGTGTAGGAAAGGCCGAAGCGGTCGATCCCGCACTGCCGCACGCAGTGGGCCGCCTCGTCCGGGTCGTCGGTCAGGATGATGCGCGTCGCATCCTCGGGGTTGATCGTCTTCTCCGGGATCATGCGGGAGCGGACGAAGTCGATGAGCGGCTGCCAGTAGTCCAGCCCCATCAGGACGAGGGGAAAGTCGAGGATTTTTCCCGTCTGCACTAGGGTGGCGGTCTCGAAGATTTCATCCATGGTGCCGAAGCCGCCGGGCAGAGCGACAAAGGCGTAGGAATACTTCACCAGCATGACCTTGCGCACGAAGAAGTAGCGGAAGGTGATGAACTCGTCGAGATAGGGGTTGGGCTGCTGCTCGACGGGGAGGATGATGTTGCATCCGATGGAGCGGCCGCCGACGTCGCGGGCGCCGCGGTTGGCGGCCTCCATGACGCCCGGCCCGCCGCCGGTCATGATGGTGAAGCCGTGGCGGGCGATCCGGCCGGCCACCTCGCGCGCCAGTCGGTAGTACCGATGATCCTCCTCGAATCGCGCCGAGCCGAAGACGGTCACGCACGGCCCGACGAAGTGGAGGCGGCGAAACCCGCGAATGAACTCGGCCATGATGCGCAGGAGGCGGAAGAACTCGGTGGTGCGCCCCTCGGGGCCGTGAAGGAAGCGGATCTGCTCATCCGGCCCGGCGGCGTGCCCCCAGATCTCGCCGTCGGATGATGGAGCAGTGGACGGAGCGCTCGGATCAGCCGGTCGGTCGGTGTGAAGCGATTCAGCCATGCGGAGAGGTTAGCGCCGAACCTTCAATCGCGGTGAGGGCCTGTTCAGCCCACCACCTTCGCTTGGATTGTTCATTCACTCACTGTGTGCGTGATTGGCGCTCCGCACTCCGGACACCGATCGGTCGTCAAGCCGGTAAGGTTGTACTCGCATGAAGGGCATGCAGGAAAGTCGGGAGTCGTCAGCGCGACGAATCGATCGCCGATGCGCCATCCGAGCCACGCCGATCCGAACGCCAGCCCGGCGAGGAGAAGCCCAATCGGCGACAAGAGCGCGAAGCCGAAGACGAGCGGCACAAAGAGCAGCGTGGCGACGGACAAGTCCTCGTCGGCGAGGAGGCACAGGCCGACACATCCGCCGATGGAAGCGACCACCACGAGCGAAACGATGAAGATCCACCGGCCTCGTCGTGTCGGAGTGAACATGGTCCCAAGCAGCAGCCCAGGAATGAGCGTAACACACACGACCAGTCCGACGATCAAGCCGCCGAGAGCATCTTTCGATCCTTCGGCGAACGTGACCTTTCCACTGACGATGGCTGCGGGCAATCCGAAGAGTCCAACCTTGATAATCAGCGGCACACGGTGAGTGATGCGAATCAACCGTCGAGTTATGCTCTGCTCTTCCATGCGGGTCCGCTCACATTCGTCGCAACGCTACTGCCTAGCTACAGCGGGCGTCGAAGCGCCCCGAGCGCTTCGGCGCGCGGCGCCCGCGCGCGGATGAGGTGCGCTTCGAGCCAGCCGCGGGCCCGATCGGGGTGCTCATGCGAAAAGAGAATCGCTTCGTGGTCGAGGCTGTTGATGCGATCGTTCGCCGCGCGCAGCGCATCCATCGAGTTGCGCAGCGCCACTTCAACGGGCATGCGCTCGGGGTTGACGTCAATTCCGAACCACCCGCGGTAGCCGTACATCTTGAGCGTGTAGAGCAGCGCTTCGGTCTGCTCGGGCGAGAGGGTGCTGACGTTGAGGTCCTGGTCGTAGTTGCCCAGCGGCTGGCTGTTCCAGTGGCTGTGCGCGAGTCGGCCTTCACTGAGCGGCCAACTGAAGGCGTAGGCGAGATCCTCGAACCCCATGAGCACGTGGCCGACCTCGGGATTCATGCACACGAGTTTGTGCCCTTCGTCGAGCAGGCGGCGATTGTCCTTGGCGCGCAGCATTGACTCGACCTGGTGCGCGAGGAGCAGGCCCTCGGGCGTGGTGCCGAAGAGGATGCGGCCGCGCGGCTCATACGGTTTGGGCTCGAACGCGATGCGCACGCCCGGCTCGGCATCCATCGCCTCCGCCAGCCCCTCGGCGAAACGGTCGCGCATCGCGGCGAAGTCCAGGCCGAAGGAGTTCTCGTAACCATCAATCCCCGGCCAGACGACGGCGAAGTCGGTGTCGAGTTGCCGGTTGAGGCGCAAGGCGCCTTTCGTGCGCTCGATCGCGTTTCGGCGAGGCTCCCTGAGCGGACTCGAAAGCGAGCCCCACTCAAACTGCTCATCCCAGAAGAGCAGGGGAATGACGGTGAGCAGGCGAATGCCCGTGTCGCGGCTGAATGTCTTCCAGAGATCGACGTTCTCCTCGCTGATCTCGTTGGGGTAGTGCGCTTCAAGGGCGCCGAGGCCCTGGTCGGCGAGCGTCGCGGCGATCTCGAGGCGCTGCTCGATCGTGCGATCCGGCTGATACTTGGCATGAAAGCGCGAATGCGCCGGCGAAAAGAACCAGATGCCGGCGGAGAACTTGAGATCGAGATGAAACGACTGGAGATGCGCGAGCATCTCGGCCGTGTTGCGGCGGGTCGCCTGGGAACGAAGATCAAGCAAGGGCATCGGTTTCGTCTCCTGCTGCCAGGCTCAATGAAGAATGCAAACCCCCAAGGCTCCAAGACTCAAAGAAGGCAATTGGCCACGAAAGGGCACAAGAGACTCAAAACCGGCGATTTCCGATCCGGCCTCAGAATCAAACCTTACAGCGCAACCCCTATCTCTTCTTCTTTGCGCCTTCTGTGCCTCTTTGCGGCCACTGCCTTTTCTGCTTCGGGTCTTGGAGCCATGGGGGTTCTGATTTCAGGCTTTGCGAACGCCAGGCGCTTGGCCATGACCCGCACCGCTTCCTCGCTGCTGTCGATGAGCACCGCGCTGCGGCTATTGCGGATCGCCGCCTCGCCCAGCGTGCCGCTGCCGGCGAAGAAGTCGAGGCACACATCGCCCGGATTCGAGTGCACGCGCACGATGCGCTCGATGATCGCCAGCGGTTTCTGCGTGGGGTAGCCGGTCTTCTCTTTGCCGTTGGGGCTGACGATGGTGTTCCACCACGTGTCGGTGGGCGTCTTGCCGCGTGCGGCCTTCTCGGGTCCGACGAGGCCCGGGGCCATGTAGGGGATGCGGTCGATGTCGTCGTAGCGGTAGGTGTAGTTGGCCGGGTCTTTCGCGTACCAGAGGATGTTGTCGTGCTTGGGCGACCAGCGCCGCGTGGCGCGGGCGCCGTAGTCGTAGGCCCAGATGATCTCGTTGATGAAACTGGAGCGGCCGAAGATCGCATCGAGCAGGACCTTGGCGTAATGCACCTCGCGGCAATCGAGGTGCAGGAAGAAACTGCCGGCAGGCTTAAGGAGTCGATGCGCTTCAATCAATCGAGGCTCGAGAAACGCGAGGTAGTCATCGAAGACATCGGCGTAACTCTTCGTGCCGAGGCGCACGGTGCGGTAGCGCTGCCCCTTGAAGCCGGTGCGGTCGCCCTCTTCATCGCGGACCGTCCTGATCTGGGTGCGGCTCTGGGCCTTGCCGGTGTTGAAGGGGGGATCGATGTAGATGAGGTCGAACGACGCGGCCGGCCAGTCGCGCGTCACGGCGAGGTTGTCGCCGAGGTGGATTTCGAGTCGAAGTGGCTGGGCATCGCCGCCGGACATGAGGTGAGTCTACCCGCGCGGCGCGGGGCGGCACATCTCGCCCTGGTGCGCCGCGCTCTGCCGCGGGCGCGAAAAAAACACCGCGTCCTTCTCGGATCACCGGAACCGCGCGCCGGGGGCGGTGCGAATGGGTGAGTATCACGCCGCGGCGGGGGTCGCGGCGCCGGGCTGCGGATTTCTCTGGCGTTCTGCGCCGCAGCCAGCAGGATGGAGCGGGGCGATCAGGCGGAGGGCTGCCCGTCCCACCGCCGCCCGCGGAGCGGCTCGCCCGCCGGCGGACAACTCGTGTCGGGGTCTCAATCATCCAGTCAGGGAGAGCGGCGATGGGACGCGTGCATCATCGACTTGCATCGAGTCGGTTGTGGCCTGCTGCGGCCATTCTGGCGACGGGCGCCATCGGCGTCCCCGCCCTTGCCCAGGGCGGCCTGCCTTACACCATTGAGCCGCCGGAGGGGTCGGTCGAGTTCGGCGCCTCCGTTGCCTCCGGGGGCGATGCGGACGGCGACGGCCTGGCGGACATCTTTGTTTCCGATCCGGCGTACCGGGTCGGCTTCATGCGCGTGGGTCGGTGGGCGGTGTATCGCGGCGCCGACGGCTCGGCGCTCTGGAGCGCCGCGGGCGATGCGCCCGATGATTTCGGCTGGATCGTCGGTGCCTTCATAGGCGACGTCGACGGAGACCTCCGCGATGATCTGGTCGTGGGTCTCACCGCAAGGCGCGACGGCACAAACGCAATCAGAGTCTACAGCGGCGCCCGCGGTGAACTGCTCTACGCGCTGGATCAGACCGGACTCGTGGACGTCTGTGCGGCTGGCGACGTCAACGGCGACTTGGTTCCCGACTTCGCCTGCGCCGCCAATTCGATCGATCAGCGTGATGACGTGCTCATGATCCGCAGCGGGTCCGACGGATCGGAGATTCTCCGCATCCCCGCGCAGACGGGCATCTATCGCCGCGTCCGCCGCGCCGGCGACCTGAATGGAGACGGCGTGCCGGACCTGTTTGTCAGCAAGCGCACGCCGGGCGGAACGGGGCCGCTCTACTGGTTGAAAGCCGTCTCAGGTTCGAACGGCGCGGACATCTGGGAGACTCCGCACCGCGACTGGAGCGTCGGACACGCCGTGGCCACGGGGCGTGATCTCACGGGCGACGGCGCGTGGGACCTGGCCACCATGCTGGAGGTAGGCGGGATCGCCGTGATTCTCAACGGCGCCACAGGCTCGCCTCTGCAAACCCT
>JBDIVQ010000152.1:0-7866 GCA_039794345.1 Phycisphaerae bacterium
ACCGCCGCGATCAGCGTGCTCAGAAAGTGAATCTTGGTGTCCACCGACGTCGAACTCGGGTCGAAGATGTACGTCAGCGGCACTGTGGCGTTGGCGTCCACACCTGAGAGTCGGAGCGTCTGGATCGCTTCAAAGCCGCGCGGGATCACGAGGACAAGATTGAGTTTGTGTACTCGCGCGTATTCGAGCGCATCGGCGTCGGTTGGAACGGCATAGGTGTCGAACAGCCCATCCGCGCCGAGACTGTCGACAAACTGCGCTGACGCCTCACTCTGATCAAGATCCTGCACCGGGAGTTGAAAGTGCCGCTTTTCCGGCTTTGTGAAGATCGCGCCGAAGACGAGCACCAGGATCACCGGGAACGCGATGGTGAAGAACATCGTCGAGGTCTCGCGACTGAGGCTCTTGAGATTCACCAGCAGGTTGGCGGCGATGATGCGCGGAGTCATGGGCGCCGTCCGTTCGTTGGCGCGCCATTTCCGAGAGGCCCCTGCGTGAGGTGGAGAAACGTATCTTCAAGACTGGGCTTGCGGACCTCCATGCCGGGCAGAGGCAGGTCCGCGGTCATCAGGGCGCTGAGGATGGCATGCACCTCGTGCGCGTCCCGGACGCGGACCGTGATGTTGTCGCGGCTGTCCGCAACCGGCTCGAAGTGCAGGGCCCGAAGCGCTTGAAGCACGCGCGCATCCGCGGACCGGAGCGTGAGGCGCATGTCGCTTTTATGGCGCTCGATGAGTTCGCCGGGCGAGCCGATCGCGACGATCTTCCCGCTGGAGATGACGGCGACGGTGTCTGCAAGGAGTTCCGCCTCCTCCATGTAGTGTGTGGTGAGAAAGACAGTCTTTCCCTGCCGTTTCAGACCGAGCAGGACATCCCAGACCGCTCGCCGCGCATGCGGGTCCAGTCCGGTGGTCGGCTCGTCAAGAAACACCACCTCCGGGTCGTTCACGAGCGCGATCGCGATGCCCAGCCGCTGCTTCAGTCCTCCGGAGAGCGTCTTGAACTGCGCATCGGCCTTGTCCTTCAGATTGGCGAGATCGATCAGGCCGTCAATGTCGGCGTGCCTGCAGCCGAACAGCCTCGCGTAGTATCGAATGCTCTCCCGGACGGTGATCCGGTCGAACGAGGCGAATCCCTGCGGGAGCACGCCGATGCGGGGGATGATCTCGCGCTTGCGGCTTGTCACGTCCATGCCGAGCACCGTCACGCGCCCCGACGTGGGGCTGCGGACGGTTTCAATGATTTCGACGGTGGTGGTCTTTCCGGCGCCATTTGGGCCGACGAACGCGAACACGTCCCCGGACCTGACGGAGAACGAAACGCCGTCAACGGCCTGCAGCGCTCCATAGCGCTTCGTAAGCGATTCAACCACGATGGCGAACTCGTTGCTGTCGGGCATGGAGTGCGGGGTCATTTCTACAGGTGTGGGGTGGCGTTCCACATGTTCATGCACGGCCATGGATGCAGACTGCTGTTCGACGACGGCGACGGCGCTAGAGCGCAGCAAGCAGGTCGGCTGTGGCGTCGACTGCGTCGCGGATCTGCCTTTCGGTGTGATTGGTGGTAATGAAGAAGCGCAGTCGCGCAGACTGTTCGGGCACGGCGGGAGGCAGAATCGGCTGGACGATGAACCCGCGATCGAAGAGGGCCTGCGAGAGTCTCAGACTCTTGACCGAGTTGCCGATGATGACGGGGATCACCGGCGTGCCGGCGGCCGCGCCGGTGTTGAGGCCGCGTTCCCTCGCCAGTCTTAGAAAGAGAGCCGACAACTGTCCAAGGCGAGCGACGCGTTGCGGCTGCGCCTGCAGGATGGTCAAAGCCACGAGAGCGGAGGCCGCGCTCGATGGTGTCATACCCACGCTGTAGACGAATCCGGGCGCGGTGCAGGCGAGGTACTCGACCAGTTCGGTTGATCCGGCGATGTAGCCGCCGCAACTGGCCAGCGACTTGGAGAGCGTTCCCATCCATAGATCAACGTCGGTTCTGGAGACGCCCCAATGCTCCCCGATGCCGCGGCCGGTCGCTCCCATGGTCCCCAGCGAGTGCGCTTCATCGACGAGCATGATCGCTTTGTGCTTTCGTTTGAGATCGACGAAGCGAGGCAGATCGGGAAAGTCGCCATCCATGCTGTACGCGCCTTCGATGGCGATCAGCGCGCGTCGATGATGATCGCGCATTTCGCACAGCAGCGCATCCATGGCCTTCCAGTCGTTGTGCGCGAAGACGCGGCGCGTTGCCCCGGAAAGTTGTGCGCCCTGGATGATCGAATTGTGTGCCAGGACATCATGAACGATCAGGTCCTCCGGTCCGAGCAGGTGGCCGATGGTCGTGACGTTGGTGGCATGGCCCGAGACAAAGACGATGGCAGCCGCAGTGCCCAGGAATTCCGCCAGGGCACGCTCCAGATCATGATGGATCTGCTTGTCGCCGCCGATCAGGCGGCTGGCGCCCGCGCCGGTGCCGTAGCGATCGATGGCCGCCTTGGCTGCGTGGACGACCGTGGAATCGCGGGCTATCCCGATGTAGTCGTAGATGCTGAAGTTGATTGGTGCGCGCTCAACGCGGCGGGCATCCCCGCCGTTCGCGTCCGCGCCCGGATCGACACGGAAGTAGGGGCTTTCGCCGGCAACAGCCCTGAGCATGCGCTCGTACTGCTTCAACTCACGGTATTCCGGGAATTGGTTGAAGATGTAGTGCGAGGGCGGGATCAGGCGGGCGCGCCCATCGAGCGTGGGACGTGCCTTCAGGTGCGCGCCGACTGCGTGCGCCAGTTCACCAAGCGTTTGTTCAGGGTTGAACTCCTCGTCGGGCAGGCGGCAGTTCAATGACTTCTCCACCATCGCGGCCAGTTCGACGCGCCGCAGTGAATCCAGGCCAAGAGCGGCAAGCGGCGTGTCGGGCGAGACCTCGGACAATGCCGCACCGCCCAGTGCAAGGACATGCTGGCAGATGATGGCAAGGACCGTTGAGCGCGCTGCGTCCGGGGCAAGAGGAGGAGCGGGGCATGCCGCCACAAGCGCGCGGGGATTGCCAGGTGTGCCACGAGAGGCGAAATCCTCCCCGGCCGCACTCGTTTCTGCCGTGTGATGCTCGGCCACGGTCCTCAGTTCACCGGCCAGAAACGCGGCCCGACACGCGCGCCGCTGGATCTTCCCGCTGGACGTCCTGGGAATCGTGCCCTGGCGCACCAGAACGAGCGAGTGCAGCGTCAGGCCATGATTCGCAAGAACCGCCGTGCGCGCGGCCTGCAGGACCGGAGTGAAGTCGGCTTCTCCGTTCCGCGTGACCTCGTGCACCAGTACGAGACGCTGACCCCTCGGATCATCAATGGCAAAGGCTGCCCCGGAGCCCTCTTCCAAGTGTGGATGGCTCCTGCGGGCGGCGGCCTCCACATCCTGCGGATGATGGTTCAGTCCGCGGACGATGAGAAGATCATCGCGACGACCGGTGATGTAGAGTTGTCCTTCCAATATGAATCCCAGATCTCCGGTCCGCAGGAACGGCCCTTCACGCGTGTCGCTCAGTCGCGCACCAAAGGAATGCGAAGTCTGTTCAGGGTTGTGCCAGTACCCCTGTCCAACCGATGAGCCTGCCACCCAGATCTCACCGATGCGGCAAGGGTCGGCCACCATGCAGGTATCCGGGTCAACAATGACGACGCGTAAATCGCCGATGGGCACGCCGCAGGACACCAGACTTCGAGACTTGCTCGCGTCCCTCTGCACAGGCTCAATGCGGTTGGCTGACAGCGCCGCCTCACAGAAGTTCGCCACGATCGCTCCGCGGCAGCGCTTGGCGCCGCTGACCATGAGCGTCGCCTCCGCCAGGCCGTAGCAGGGATAGAACGCAGTCGCCTTGAATCCGCACGGCGCAAACCGGGCGGCGAACCGATCGAGTGTTTCAGGTGCAATCGGTTCAGCGCCGATGAAAGCCAGGCTCCAGCAGGAGAGGTCGAGCGTGGCGATCTGTTCATCGGTGATGCGTCGAACGCACAGGTCATAGGCGAAACTGGGACCGCCCGAGACGGTCGCGCGGTACTTGCTGATGGCCGCGAGCCAGTCGATGGGTCGCCGCAGAAACGCCTCGGGCGCCATGAGCACGTTGGTGATGCCGGCCAGAAGCGGCGCGAGCACGCCTCCGACCAGCCCCATGTCGTGGTACATCGGCAGCCAGAACAGGCCGCGATCACGCTCAAGCCTGAATGCGGCGCTGATGGCTCGCGCGTTGTGGATCAGGTTGGAATGGCTCAGCATCACGCCCTTGGGCTGACTCGTCGAGCCCGAGGTGTACTGGAGCATGGCCAGACCTTCGGACCCGGGCGCCGGCGGCTGCCATGGCGCGGCCGCCGCGTCCGGGATCTCATTCGAGGCCAGCCAGGGGATCGTGGCATCAATGTGATCCTGTCCGTCTTTCCGCCGAGCCATGGCTCGAGACTGTTCCACCGAAGCAGAAGTGGACAGGACAAGTCGCGCACCGGCATCGGCGACGACCCCGAAAAAGCGTTCAAGCGTTCGGCGGCGCGGAAGAGGAACCGGCACCGCTGTGCAGCCCGCGAAGAGGCAGCCGAAGAATCCGGCGATGAATTCGAGGCCATGCGGATACGCCAGCAGCACGCGCTGGCCTGCCAGCCCCATCTCCTGCAGGCGAGCGCCGATCGCTCGAGCCCGCCGTTCCAATTGCGCGTAAGTGAGCACCACATCCTCGGCACGTTCGCCGGGCAAGCAGACGAACGCGGATCGGTTGGCATGTGCCGCAGCGCCGCGACGGAGAGCCTGAATCAGATCGTTGAGCGGAGGCTGCTCGCCGACATCACCGCCCGCTTGCGGCGATCGCCGCCGCGTGTCGGCATCGGCGTCGCAGGTTCCGCTCGACGACCATGGCCTGGGCACGCGGGCGGTTGCCTCCGCGCCAACGACGGCACCGACGCCCGGCACCATGTTCGGCACCGTCGTGATGATGGCGTGAGGCGTCCGATGCGCCGCTGATCGTCGCCGCTGTACCATGACGCTCAAACTCCAAACCTCGGCAGTGCAAAAAAAGACCGACGCGCTTCAGCACCCAATGGTGCGGAATCACGTCGGCTTACTCTTCAACGGACCTGTCGCCGAGGCGACCTGCCCTGTGGCTAGTCATCCGACCTGGAGCCGCGGCAAAGCACGCCTTCGGCTCAAGTCACACCTGATTGTAGACATGACAGCCTGCGGATGGTCGGCGTGCGGCGCAGGACGTCGATCTCGCGTTCAATGACTGTTGGCATGTGGCGGCTCCTTCCGGCATGGAGACCCGGCCGCTCGATTCAGGTCTGGCCGCGGGGCCGGTTCACCACAGTGAGGCGCGAATGCTCGCCGAGTTCAAGTGCGATGTCGCCGGAATCTGCGGATTCCGCGGGCGGCGACGATGTCCGCGCCCGGGAGGCCCGGACGCAGCGCACGAGGCCGTATGCGAGGATGCGTACGACTTCGGCGCGGCGCTCGGGGGCGGTCATGGCGGCGGGATCGGTGATGGCGGGCAAGGCGGGGCTCCGGCACAGGGCATGAAGCAACGCTCGACGGAGAGCGCCGTCATTGGTTACCTATGCCGAGCGGAGAGCCGATGCGCGTTTTCTACATCCGGTTTGTGCCGCCGATACATGAGTTGCGACCGAATAGCGAGCGCGACCTCCCGGTTGCGGCCCGTGGCGTGCTCTGGGCGCGGGATCGCGTGCTCGCAGTGGTTGAGCACCCGTCCCTCAAGAACTGAACCTCAACAGGATCGAACTGAAGTATGCTCGGATTGCAGGTTGCAGTGCCAAGCGACGCTGACTGTATGTCAGCGCCGCTTGGCTGGCTGCCGGCGATCGGAGTCAGGCCTCGGCCATGACCCGGTCAAGGGACTCGACGCTTTCGAGATAGACCGCGAGCACGCGACTCCATTCGTGACGCTGCGACTTGTACCAGAGCACACCCTCGTCCTCGGCCAGTGTCTCCGCCTTAGCCAGGGCGAAGAGCAAGAGCTCGAGCGCTGTCTTGCTTGCCGGGTTCATGTCGCACAAGGGCTGATAGAGCCGGCTGAAGAAGGGGTGTTCACGATTCAGCGTGACCACCGTGGATGTTCCGAATGTCCGTACTCGGTAGAACGGTGCACCCGGGAGATTCTCGAAGTCCATGAGGAGCGGACGGTCCCGGATGTTTTCGAGAACATCGTCGACTGTGACTCCGTCGCGAGTGCGGCTTTCGGCATACTCACGCAGCTCGCGCTCGGCGATGTTCGGATCCTTGTCGCGCAGCGCCGGCGACGTCCGGAGAAACCGATCGCGATCCTTGGCGATGTTCTCGGCCTTCTTGGGGTCCGCAGCGTGCGCCTTGCGGCCTCGGGAGACAATGATGTCGGAGAGCGTCGCGAGGTTTGCGCTGATGTCCTTCTCGATTCGCGTTCGAATCCGCTCCCCGAGTTTGACCTGCTGCTTTGTATGCGTCACACCAAACAGCTCATCGAGTTCGGGCTCGAAGGCGATCTCGCAACTCCACCAGGAGTCGGTCCAGTGAGGACGGCGCAGCCGGAAGTAGCCAAAGTCAACCTCTCGCCCGGCACGCACGATCGAGAATCCGCGTGCGCGATCGATGCCATGCTCGTGCGACTGCTTAGTGCTCTTGCCGATCTTCGTCTGCCACGCCTCGGGCAGCAGCGAGAACCTAATCGTCACAGGAGAAGTTCGGCCGTTGGCGCCGGGGATGGGAACATCGAGAACGATCGGTGCACCGTGGGCCGTGGCACCGTGATGCTCCGCTTCGGGCATGAGAAACAGAGGATCGAAGGGCAGGATATCGCGGCCATTGACGTGGATCACCTTCCCGCTGACCAAGAAGTGGCGGTAGGTCTGTCCGAGTGTGTTCGGCAGTTCGCGCGTGAGGGTGTCCTCTCGGCCTGCATAGTCGAGGCGATCGCACTTGCGCCAAACAATCATCGTCCCAGTAGGCGAGATCTTGTAGGCGGCGTACCGTGACGGGATATCCATCTTGACCGGCTCCGGCACGACGAGCATTGATCCCGACGCGATCTCGTCGATATCAAGGTAGCTGAAGTACACCTCGTCGGGCTTCTTCCATGTGTAGACTTCGAGCCGCCGGCACTGGCTGGCGGACGAGTTTGGCAGGCCCATGCCGAAGCGGCCCAATCCGCTGCGATCATCAAACCGCGTCGTGCCACCGAAGCGAAGCGCGGTTCGAAGCACATGAGGTGACATGCCCGAGCCATCATCGACGCACACGACCTCCTCCACGACAGGCGACGGCTTCCGCCCCCGACCGTTGTAGGCCTGCTCTTCGCTCCTGAAGTGGACAATGAACTGGTTCGCTCCAGCCTGGAATGCGTTGTCTGCCAGCTCCGAAATTGCGCTCGCGGTCGACTTGTAGCCGCTGTCGCGCGTCGCTTCGATGAAGCGCTCTTCTTGCACAATCGTGAATCGTTCGTCAATCATCGCAAATCTCCTGACCTGTTGGCCCGACATGAAGCCGGTCCGGTGATGGAAGACCGACGCGAGCACGCTGCTCGCGTCCGAAAGGCGCAAGACTCCATGTCAAGGAAGTCCGCGCGAACTAGCCCATGCACGTGGCGACTACAGCGTGCGCGGGGAACTGAGTTTCATGCGAGGGGTTCTTACCGAAGGGTTCGCACTCTTCGATTTGGCTCCGACGTCTAGCCGGCGCTCGACAGGACACCTTCGCAACTTGGGGAGTGTATCACCTAGCAAACGCTCCGTCCACCGGCCACTCCGCGAGCGATAAGGTAGCGGCCTCGACGCTGGTGGCCATGCCGACTTTGCCAGCACCCGACTGAGCGACGGCCCCAGGATTCCGAAGAGCGTTGCGCCCCCTCCGCGAGCGCAAC
>JBDIVQ010000153.1:0-7859 GCA_039794345.1 Phycisphaerae bacterium
CAAGCGGGCGCGAAGCCTCAAGCGGGCGCGCCGAGCGAGGGCGCCGGCCCTGAAGTTCACGTGCAGCGCGTTCTCGCGCAGGTCGATGCCGACGCCATCCGGGCGCGGCGGTTCACCGTGGTTCTCGATTCCATCAACGGCGCCGGAGGGGCCGCGGGGCGCCGGCTTCTCGAAGGGCTCGGCTGCGCGGTGGTCCATCTCAACGGCGAGCCGACGGGCGACTTCGCCCACACGCCCGAGCCGGTGCGCGAGCATCTCACCGACCTCGCCCGGGTCGTCGCCGACCGCGGCGCTGACGCCGGTTTTGCCCAGGATCCCGATGCGGATCGTCTCGCCATCGTCGATGAGATGGGCCGTTACATCGGCGAAGAATACACCTTTGTGCTCGCGGCGCAGGAAGTGCTGGAGCGCTCGCAGCACGACGCAAAGACGCAAGCCGGCTCGGGGGTCGCGCCAGAGTCGTTCACGCTTGCTGTGAACCTTTCGTCGAGCCGGATGATTGACGACGTCGCGGCGGCGCACGGGGCGCGCATCATCCGCACGCCCGTGGGCGAGGCGAACGTCGTGGAAGGAATGCAGCGCCACGGTTGCATCCTCGGCGGCGAAGGCAACGGGGGCGTCATCTGGCCGAGCGTCTGCCTCGTGCGCGACAGCCTCAGCGGCATGGCGCTCGTGCTGTCGCTGCTGGCGCGGCGGGGCGAGGCGCTGGGCCGCATCGTCAACGCCCTGCCCGCCTATGCCATCGCGAAGGACAAGACGCCGATCCGGCCGGGGCTGGCGCAGGAAGCGATCGAGGCGCTGGCGGCGAAGTTCCCGGAGGCGGCCCAGGACCGCCAGGACGGCCTGCGCCTCGACTGGCCCGACCGAGGCGCCTGGCTGCACGTTCGTGCCAGCAACACCGAGCCGATCCTCCGCCTCATCGCCGAGGCGCCAGAGGCGCACGAGGCGCGATCCCTGCTGCGCCAGGCGGCGGCGATCGTTTCGGCGCGGTGAGCGTCCTCCGGCGGGTTCGGATTCTGCGCGTCAGCGCGAGGGGTTGTTCTCGATCTCCTGCTGCGCCTCGCGGACGGCCTCCTCGGCCATCTGCATCGATTGGCGCATCATGTTGCGCACCTGCTTGACCGCCTGTCGATCGCTCGACTCCTCGGGCACCTCGGGGCGGGGCGCCTTCTCCTGCTGCGCCGGCGCGAGAACCGACCACGCCTGGTCGATGGCCGCGATGACGAACCCGCGCCGCTGGCGGTGGAGTTCATCCTGGCGCTTCTCCTGCTCCTCATCCATGAGCAGATCCTTGGCGTCAAAGGGCGCCTGCTGGGCCTGCGTGCCCTCGTCGGCATACGCGGACATGGCGCCGACCATCGCGAGGACCATGAAGTTGCGCTCCTTGAGAGACGCTTCGATGGACTCCTCCTGAGCGGCCATGAGTTGCGCCAGCTGCTGGTTGACCGCGGCGGCCTGGTCGCGGTACATGGCGGCGACGCCTTCGATCGCGCGGCGCTGATCGGGCGTGAGGTCTTCGAGGGCCAGGACCGTTGTGAGGAACGTATCCGCCTCGGTCGGGGCGTAGATGCGCGGGAAGGAGCGCTCGTGAAAGGCCCGCGTCAGCCTTTCGCTCGCCGGGCCGGGGAGCGAGCCGGCGATGATCTGCGCGTGCTTGCGATTGGCGTCGCGGATCTGCCGGCGGACGGTGAGGATGCGCTCGTACTTGTCGAACATGCCGGCCTGCGAGGCGGGGTCCATGTAGTCGATGTTGCGGACCTCCTCGGCGGCGCGGAGGCGCTGCTGGAGCAGGCCGTCCAGTTCAAGGGCGTAGGACTCAACGAGGGGGGCGACGGCGGCGCGCTGCGGCTCTTCGAGTTTCAGTCCATCGAGCAGTTCCACGACGTCCACGCCTTCGCCCGCGAAGAAAGCGCCGATGTGCAGTTGGGTGCGGCGGCGGCGGTCGCGCTCGAAGGCCGGCCACTTCGCCAACTGCTCGGGCGTGAGCGTCGCCTTTACGTTCTCGAAGAAATCGGCGCCGAGTTCCGTGCGGCGCTGCAACCACGCCTTTTCAATCTCCTGCATCTCCATGCCGACGGTGACCCAGTCGCCGCTCTCCTGCACCTGCTTCATGAGCGCCTGAATGCGGTCGCGGCGCTCGGTGGCGGCGGCGGTGAAGACGGTGACGTAACCTTCGTGCAGCGAGCGGACGAGTTCGCCGTGCGAATCGTCGAGGGCGAAGGCGCGGATGAGGTCGCGCACCTCCGCAGCCTTGACGAGCGGCGGCTCGACGGGGAACTCCATCGAGTTGACGCGGGCGCTGAGATCGAGTTCCTCCTCCTGGGCGAGGGCGGGGCGGGCCGCCGCAACGAGCAGGGAGAGCACGCACAGGGCCAGCAGCGCAGCGGAGCGCGCCGGGCCGGCCTTCATCGCCGGAAATGGACGCATGAACACACCTTCTTTTCGGACCCGGAATCGGGCGCGGAACCTGATGAGCGAGACATTGGCACCGGATGATTCTACCGCCCGGGGCCGCGTCTGATTCGTCCCCGGCGCGGCCCGGGAGGACACGTCAGGGCGGGGATTCAAGGGTCCGGCCCTGCGCAAGACGCCAGCGCCCGGCGGGGACATCATTGAACCGTTGGATCGTCGCGCCCCGGTCGGGCCAGGTGATGGTCAGTTCATCGATCGTCTCCGCCTCTCCGACGCCGAAGTGAACGATGAAGTCATGCTGTTTTCCGGCGTGGCCGCCGACGCCGAGGAGTTGGCGCTGCATGGTCGCGTCGCCGATGCGGACTCGGACGATCGCGCCGAGCGCATCGCGATTCGTTCCCACCGCCGGATCGCCTTCGAGCCTCAGGGTCAGGGCGTTGGCGGAGGGCGGCGGGACGGAGCGAAAGAGCCTCAATCGCGGCTCGCGCCCGGCGCGCTGTTCGGCGGTGAAGCGGTTGAAGGTCTGTCCGACAAGGATGTCAAGCGAGCCGTTGCCGTCCACGTCGGCCAGCGAAATCTGCTGCGAGCCGTCGTGATCGAGACCGACGCGTGCGGTCGCATCCTCGAACGAGCCGTCCTCGCGCTGGAGGAAGAGGCGCAGGCGCTGGTTGTCGGGGTAGTCGCCGCTGGAGAGGAGCAGGTCGAGGCGGCCGTCGTGATCAAAGTCGGCGAGGTCGCCGAAGAGATCGCCTTGGTTCCAGTTGTTCACGCCTTCGGGAATGCGATCGACCACGCGGCGCGAATCTTGGGTGAATCGCGTCCGGCCGTCGGCATCGCGCGTGTTGAGCAGAAAGCGCGAGCGGTCGGAGGACTCTCCCGCCCAGCCGTGGGTGATCTCGGCGAGGAAGAGATCGAAGTCGCCGTCGTTGTCGAGGTCGCCGACGGCGGCATCGAAGGTGTTGCCGTTGCTGCGGAAGGGCTTTTCATCCTCGCGATCGAAGCGTGGGTCGGTTCTGGCGCGCTCCTTGAGCCACTCGGGATAGCGGCCGTGCCGTATCGCGTCGCCGTCGATACCGGTCTGCGGCGCCACGTCGCGCCAGAGCGCCGAGCCGGAGCCGGGCGCGAGGTCGGGGGGGAGGAGGGAGAGGAGACCCGGATCCCACAGGTGCAGGCGATTCCACCGCCGGCCGTAGTTGAGTTCGAGAATCTCCGGCAGGGGAAGCGAGAAGCCGAGCGGAGTGGGGAGGAGGTCGGCGATCAGGGCGCCGTAGGTCGGCCGGCCGCCGCGGTCCTCGGGATCGTCGTCCTCGAAGGAATAGCCGTCCGTCGCCCAGCCGACGCGCTCGAAGGCGCCGGGCCGCGTCTGGAGGAGCAGGTCGTTGTGGTGGCCTTCGAGCGAGGGGCCGTACTGGCGGTACCAGTTGCCCAGGAAGAGATCGAGGCGCCCGTCGCGATCAACGTCGCCGAGGGCGACGGCGCTGGTCGTGGCGGCCCCGGCAGAGTCGATGGGGACGCCGTTCTCGAACATCGCGTGGCCGCGGCCGCGGAGCCACGCGCTCCGCTCGCCGTGATCGGTCCAGGCGTCATTGTGGAGGTCAACGTAGCGCGTCACGATCGCGTCGAGGCGATCGTCGTTGTCCAGGTCGGCGAAGACGAGATTGTCGCCCGCGTGGAGCATCGGCAGGTGAGTCGAGACGGCCTCGATGTAGCGAAACCCCAGCGGATTCTGCGGGTCATTCATGTTCGTGAAGACTCGCGGCCAGCGCGCGCCGGCCGGCGCAAGGCGGCCATCCACGTCAGGAGGCGGCAGCAGCGATTGGACCACGACGTCGGCGCGCCCATCTCCGTTGATGTCCGCGAAGAGGCAGCGCGAGACGGTGTGGCCGATGATCTCAGCACCCAGTCCGGCCCGGTCCGTGATGTCCTCGAATCGCAGCTGGTCGTCGTCCGGCTGATCGGCGCACGCGGCGGCGCCCAGCCCGGCGGCCAGCACAACGGCGCACGCCGGACGCGCGATGGAGGTGGAGTGCTTCATCGCCGAGGCTCCCCGGCGGTCCCTTCGTCTTCCGGCGGCGGCGGTGGCGGCGGATCGGCGGGCGGCCCAATCTCCGCCGCGCTCACCGCCGTCACCTGCAACGTGTAGCGGAACTCGACGCAGGGACCGATGAGCGGCGGGATGTCGAACACGCCCGCTTCCATCCGCGATTCGTTGACGCGCACGTCCGGTGTGAAGAGACCGCGCAGGCGGATCGGCGCGCCGTCGGCGAACCGGGTCAGTGCCGGTGCAAGGCGTCGCGGCCACTCGATGACGAACCGCTCGCTGATGGTCTCTCCGCTGGCCGGGTCGATCGCTTCGAGATCGACGAAGGCGCCTTCGGCGTCGAGCGCTTCGCGCGCGATGAGGCGGCACGTCCAGTCAACGCGCTGCCGGCCATCGCGGTTGATCAGGTTGGCCCACTGCGCAAGCAGGCGCAGGTGCTGGCGCCGATCGCGCGGATCCGACGGGGGCGGATCGGGGAACTCTTCCGCGTAGAGCGCCTTGAGCCGGTCGAGCACATCATGCGGCGAGGCGGGGGGGCGGTCGCCGCGGGCGGCGGCGTCATGCTCCTCTGCGGCTCGGCGCTCGGCGCGCATCCGCTCGATCTCTGCCTCGAGTTCGGCAATGCGCCCCCGGGCGGCGGCCAACTCGCCCTCCAGCGCCCGCACCCGCTCGCGCAGGGCGGTGGCCTCATCCTGAGGCGCGGGCGGCGCGGGAGGAGGATCCTGCCAGGCCCCGCCGGCCGCCGATCCGAACAGAAACAGAACCGTCAGTGCCGTCCATGTACGTCTGTGCACGGTCCACCCCCGCCTGGGAAAAAAGAAAGCCCGTCTGGGGAAGGCATGAACCCGATTCATCCGTTATCATAATAACTGGTGGAATCGCGCGAGGCCGACCGGCCGCGCCGCCCGACCGCCCCCCTGACAGGAGCGCCGCGATGGAAGACATCCGAACCGTCCTGAGCCATGCCGCCCGCCGCCTCGGGCTCAAGGGCTTTGTCGATCGGCTGCACGTGGTGGCGATCATCGCGGCGGCGCTGGCGCTGGTGCTGGTCATGCTCGGCAAGGCGCTGCCGCCGGTGAACGCGTCGGTGAACTGGGCGCTCATCGGCCCGTCGCTGGCGCTGCTGGCGCTCGCCGGCGCGATCGCGTGGTGGGCTCCGCATCGCCCCTCGCCGATCCACGTGGCCGTCGAGGTCGATCAGCGGCTGGAACTCAAGGAGAAGTTGAGCACGGCGATGCTCTGCCGCGGGCGCGAAGACGCCTTCGCGCAGGCGGCGATCGACGACGCGATCGCGGTGGCGCGCCGCCCGGAGACGAGGCGGGAGGTTCGGCGGCGCTTCGTGGTCTCGGCGCCGCGCGGCTGGTGGATCAGCCCGGTGCTGCTCGCGGCGACGGTCCTCGCGGGCTTCACCATCCCCGCCGGCGACTGGTTCGCGCGCGAGGAGGCGAAACTCACCATCGAAGAGCGCGAGCGAATCGAGCAGATCCGCGAGCAGTACGAGGCGGCCGTCAAGGAAGCGGCCGAGAAGGTCGGCAAAGACCCGAAGGAACTCAAGGAGATGCTCGCCGAGGCCGACCCGAAGATGAGCGAGCCCGAGGCGGTCAAGGCGCCCGAGGAGTTTCAGCGCGAGGCATTCAAGAAACTCACCGCCCTGGGCGAAGAACTCCGCAAGCAGACCGAGACGGAGCAGTCCCGCGCGCTCGAGGCCCTTCAGAGCAAACTCAGCCAGTTGAATCCCACGGCGGACTCCGGCCCGGCGAGCGAACTGAGCAAGGCGCTCGCCCAGGGCGACTTTTCTGCGGCCAGGAAGGCCCTCGATCAACTGCAGCAGCAGATGAAGGAGGGTGAACTGCCCGCCGACCAGAAGCAGGCCCTCGAACAACTCGCCGAGCAACTTCAGAAACTCGCGCAGAACCAGGAGGCGCTCAAGGAGCAGTTGCAGCAGGCGGGGCTGGACCCGGCGGCACTCAACGATCCTCAGGCCCTCCAGAAGGCGATCGAGAACGCCGCGAACCTGACGCAGGAGCAGAAAGAGCAACTGGCGCAGGCCTGCCAGGCGGCTCAGCAGGCGGCGCAGGCGATGCAGTCGATGGCCGGAGCGTGCCAGGGCATGGCGGGCATGCCGGGGATGCAGGGCATGCAGGGAATGGCGGGGATGGAAGGCATGCAGGGCGCCGGGCAGATGGGCGAACAACTCTCCCAACTCGAAATGGCCGCGCAGCAACTCGCCAACGTCAACGCCGCCATGCAGAACCTCGCCGGCCAGTGCCAGGGACTCGGGCAGGGGCTTGGGCAGTGCCAGGGTCAGGGGCAGGGCATCAGCCAGGCCATGGCTCAGATGCAGTGGATGCAGAATCTCCAGGGCAGCCGGGGACCGGGCATGGGACAACGCGGCCAGGGGGCCGGCGGCAGCGGCGCACGACTCGCCACACCCATGTCCATGCTCGACCAGAAAGAAAAAGTCTTCACCGACCCCAACAGCCAGATCATCGGGACGACCTTCATCGAAGGCAAACAGGTCATCAAGGGCGAGTCCCAGGTGCGCTTCGCCGAACTCGTCCGCGCCGCGTCGAGCCGGGCTCAGGAGGACGTCGAGGAGAACCTCCTGCCTGTGCAGTATGAGAAGGCGATGAAGACGTACTTCGGCGAGATGCAGAAGCGCGCAGAGATCGTCCGCGAGTCGCAGCCCCCGGCGGAACCCGAGCCGCAGCCGGAATCCAAGCCCGAGCAATAGAGGCCGTCGCCAAGAGGCGGGTGGCATCCAACGCCGCGGCTCTGGGCGGAGTTCGATGTCGGGCGTCCCTGCCCGATCGCACTGAACTCTCGTCCAGAGCGACGAGCGTTCAGTGCCACCCGCTCCGTTTGAGGTGGATGTGCTTACGACGCCGTTGCCAAGAGGCGGGTGGCATCGAACGCCGCAGCTCTGGGCGGAGTTCGATGTCGGGCGTCCATGCCCCATCGCACTGAACTCTCGTCCAGAGCGACGAGCGTTCAGTGCCACCCGCTCCACTGAAGTGGAAGTGTTCCAGACCACGGCCCGATTCCAAATCAGACACATCGCTGCGGGTGCCATCGAACGCCGCCGCTTTGGGCGGAGTTCGATGTCGGGCGCTCCTGCCCGATCGCACTGAACTCTCGTCCAGAGCGACGAGCGTTCAGTGCCACCCAACGCCGCTTGAAGTGGAAGTGATTCAGACCACGGCCCGATGCCACATCGGACGTATGCTGCGGGTGGCATCGAACGCCGCGGCTCTGGGCGGAGTTCGATGTCGGGCGTCCCTGCCCGATCGCACTGAACTCTCGTCCAGAGCGACGAGCGTTCAGTGCCACCCAACGCCGCTTGAAGTGCAAGTGATTCAGACCACGCCCCGATGCCACATCGGACGTATGCTGCGGGTGGCATCGA
>JBDIVQ010000154.1:0-7709 GCA_039794345.1 Phycisphaerae bacterium
CGGGGCAGTTCCGCTTCCGCAAGGTCGAGAAGATCGGTCCCTACGCGAGCGCCGACCCCGACACCAAGCGCATCTGGTGGTCGGACGGCGGCGTGCATCAGAACCTGACCTTCCCGGTGCAGCCCGATCCGATCTCGGGGATGCACTGCTGGCACCAGGCGGTGACGATCTCGCGCGCGGGGCCGGGCGATGAATACGGCGACGTCTTCGTCGATACGAACAAGTCGATGGAGGTCTACCGCGAGTGGCTGGCAAAGACGCGGCCCGGGCCGGGGCCGGGCGGGTGGCGCCGGCCGCTGTGGCTGGCGCGGGCGGTGCGCCCGAGCGCGGAGGCGTACCGCGTGCGTTGAGAGGGGTCGGCGCTTCGGCCGGCGGCGGCACTCGACGGATCGACGTGTCGGTGAACCCGATGGCGGCGCGCGCCGATACCATCTCACAGCCCTGCTACGCTCCTGCTTTCCCAAACGCCGCCAGCCGCGAAGGTCTGCCGATGTCCACCCCTGCCGCCACGTCCGAGCGCCCGGTCCCGGCGGGCGCGCCTCATTCGCCGCCGGAAGGAGCGGGCCAGCCGCGCTGCGCCCCGGAGGCCGACGGCGTTCGCCGCGACTATGACGTCTCGATCGGGCTTCTGTGCTACCGCGACCGGGCGCTCATCGACGATCTGCTCGCGTCAATCCTCCGGTCGGGGCGGCGCTACCGCTACGAGTATCTCCTCTCCGACAACGGCTCGACGGACGGGACGCGGGAGATGGTGCGTGAGAAGTACCCGTTCGTGACGGTGCTTGAGAATGGATCGAACCTCGGCGTGGCGGGGGGGCGCAATCGCCTCTTCTGGAACAGCCGCGCCAAGTACACGATGATCCTCGACTCGGACACGCTCGTTCACGACGGGGCGATCGATGCGCTGATCGACACGGCGGAGGCGAAGCCGCGCGCGGCGATCGTGGCGCCGAAACTGGTCTACCGGGACGGGTCGCTGCAACTGAGTTGCCGCCCCTTTCCGCGCCTCCACCACATCCTCATCGAGGGGACGAAGTACCGCCGGTACCTGGAGTGGACGGGCGTCCCGGCGCGAGTGGACATGCGGAACGTCAGCCACGACGAACTCATGCCCATCGACTGCGTCTACGGCGCAGCGATGCTGGTGCGCAACAGCGCCGCGCGGGCGATCGGCGGCTTCGACGAGGGCTACTTCTATCAGTACGAGGACTATGACCTGTGTTTCCGCGCCAAGCGCGCCGGCTTTGAGAACTGGTACCAGCCTGCGGCGCGGGTGACGCACTTCTACGAGCGCGAGGAGCGCGGCGTGTTTCACCCGCGTCTGCGGACGCACCTCAAGTCGATCTGGCGCTTTCAGGCCCGGAACATGTGGCGTCTGTGGCGGGCGCCGGTCGTGAACCGGCGCGACCTCGACGGCGACAAGGTTCCCGCCGACGGGCGGTGCTGAGCGATCCTCCTCACCCGCGCCGGGCGAGCATGACCTGGAATGCGAGTTGCTCGAGTTGCACGGCGAGATCGACGCTGTTGATCGACACGTGCGGCGGAACCTGAAGCCGCTTGGGCGCGAAGTTGAGAATCCCCGACACCCCCGCGCGGACGAGGGCATCGCAGACGCCCTGTGCCGCCGCGGCGGGCACGGCGATCACCCCGAAGCGCACCGCCTGCTCGCGCACCAGGCGCGGCAGGTCGCTCATCGGGCGCACCGTCACGCCCTGAACGCTCTGGCCCACGATCGCTTCGCTCACGTCGAAGGCGGCGACGAGATGAAAGCCCTTGCGCCGAAAACCGGCGTGATCGAGCAGCGCCCGGCCGATGTTGCCCACTCCGACGAGGCAGACGTTGGAGACCTGGTCGCTGCCGAGCAGGCGCCGCAGTTCCGCGGCCAGTTGGGCCACGCTGTAGCCGATGCCCGGCTGGCCGAACTGCCCGAAGTACCCCAGGTCCTTGCGCACCTGCGCGTCCGTCAGGTTCAGCGCCTGGCCGAGTTGCTTGGACGAGACGGTCGTCCGGCCGAGGTCGAGCAGGTCTTCGATCTCGCGGAGGTAAAGGCTCAGGCGCTTGACGGCGGGGAGGGGTATGGAGGACAAGGGCTCGCGGGCCCCGTGGTTGCGGGACATGGCACACCGGTGCGAAAGGTTCGATAACCGAAAAAGCGGTCGAATTCGAAGGAGAGTTCGCCGCCAGCCGCCGCCAAAGCCATGCGCCCGGGCCGCCGCCGTGTACCATACACCGCCGGAGGGCGCGGATCGAATCGGCCGGCCCGGACTCGGCGCCATGTCGCCCTGACGCCACACCCCCGTGTCGCGTCGCGGCAACACGCGGCACAGCCAACGTCCGCGTTTCCGCGCCGCGGCCCGCCGCGGCGCCGGGCACGGCGGTTGCATCGCGAACGGCAGACTCTCCATCTGAAGAAAGGCATGACCATGAGCGTTCTTGTTCTCTGCGCCGTTGCGGCCCTCGGCGCCGCCAATCCCAACTACATCCTCAATGAGCCCGAATCGCGCGGCAGCCTGCGCGAAGTCCTCGTCGAGTGCACCCCCTATCCCTACGGCCGGTCGCGCATCGTCAGCCGCGCCACGCCTGCGACTCCCGAGTTCATCATCGACGGCGAGAAGGTGCTCAGCCGCACCCCTGCGGATCAGCCGTGGTGCGCCTCCCCCGGACCCGCGTGGTACGGGGCGCCCGCGGACACCTTCGTCCGGGCGCACGCGCTCGTCGGCGAGTTGGTGATTTCGTTCGATCCGTTCTCATCCCTCCGCCCCGGCACGCCGGGGCAGTTGTACCGCGCCCAGCGCTACTGGCTCAACGAGTCGGGGATGGTGAACCAGGCGCGGCTCGTCCGCCGCGCTGTCCGGCCTCCGAGCGTCGAGGGACAGTCCGAGGGGGCGGCGCCCGAGCCGATCATGATCATCCCTCGCCCCGGCCGGCAGCCCTCGACGCGCGACCTGCCGCTCGAAGTCCATCGCCTCTCGCCCACGCGCGTGCTGATCACCGACGGCAGCGTGCCTGGTCCGATTGAGACGGCTTCGACGCGGAAATAACTCCGCCGGGGAGATGCGGGCCTCGCGAACGGCGGCCCCCTGCAAGCAGATTCCGGCCTCCGGCGGACTGGCGTCCGCTGGAGGCTGTCGTTGCGCCGAAGTGTGATCGCGGAGTGCAACGGTTTGACCCGGCGGCGACTATACTCGATCTGGTGCGGGCGCAGCGCCGATCTTGCCCCCATCAGACGAACGGGCGTGTTTGGCGCTGCACGAGGCTGAAGGCAGAGGGGATCAACCTGAAACCGGCCGCCGAGGCCTGGCCGAAGCGGTCCGCTCCCAGCGAAGTGATCCGCGCGCGCGGCCACTTAAGAAGAAGGCGAGGTGGTTTCAGGCCCCGAGCGCTTGACCTCAAGCAGGTGGGTTGCCAGGTGCTGTCCGTTCAGGGACTGCTTGAACATGATGTCGCCGGGATCGTTGAACGGTACGCCTTGAAAGCTCTGGATGATCCTGTGCCGCCGGCTCCGGGCCTTGAAGTTGGTCGGGAATGGACCACCCAACGGGGAATCGCCGCCACCCGAGCGGACGTTGAGAAGCACCTGAAAGTCCTCGCCCAGCTCATCGTCGGTCAGGTTGAGGCAGGTGATGACGACCATCGAGGGGAGCACGACGGGAAACTCCTCCGCGGCAAGTGTCTCGACGATGTTGAAGATGCTCAAACGATTGCTCTGCCGGTCGATGGAGAATGACTCGGCCACAACGAAGAACTCAAGCGTCGGCATGGATCACCTCCGGCGCAGTGCTGGGAGTCTTCTGAATCCGCCGAGTCGCCGGAGGAAGGCCTGAGCAATCGAGAGGTTCAAGTACCTTCATCTGTTCGAGGCATTCCAACGCGAATGATCTAACTGATTTAACCGTCAGAGATGGTTGCAGGCTTCGGTCTCGCTGAACGAGCCGCGCAACGCGGCTCGCCATCGGAATCTCCGCGATGCGAAGCCGCGCCAAGCGATCGAGAAACAAGTCAACCTGCGGCGAGAAGGTCGCTTCCACGGCCACGGCGAGCGCCGCGAGAGTCAGATCATGCCTGAACAGGGTGCCGCGTTCAAAGGAGTTGAGCAAATCGGCGACAAAGTGCGCTACGCTTGACTCATCAAGTGAGCACTTCTTCATCGCGTCTCGAACCGCGAGGACTTCGGGAGAGCGAGCCAATGCGCCTCGAAGGGCCTCAGCCGTACCGATCGCGAAGAAGCGGTCAATGAAGGCGTCCGACTGAAGGGCGGCCAATTCAGGTGGGGTCAAGGCGAGGCCTCCTTCGGCCGATCGGTCCAGAACTCAATACGGTCGAGCTTCTCACCATAAGGGTGGTCGATATGCCCGTGGTAGTCTTCGCCTGAGGCGTCATCCCACTTGCTCAGAACTCGCACAGCGGGAAGCCCGGCTGGAACGCTGACTTCAAGCACGAGTCCGGCATGAAGCAATCCCCAACTCCCCCGATAGAACACAACGTCGCCGGGGACAGCTTCCCGGTCGGATACCTGGCGGTAGCCGTCTTCGCGCAGGATCCGCTCTATCTCAGTATCATCGTAGATCGCGGTTCTCCGCGACGCAAACACCATCCCGAAGCAATTGTAGAATCCGCAGGGGGCTTTGCGCCGACGCCATTGACGCCCATGTGCCTCGCGAAATCGCTCGTACCTGAGGACCGCGTACTCTGGCGGTGGATCAGGAGCGACGACGTTCCTTATGGAGGATTGGGCTCGCGTTTCCAGCCGGAGGGATCGATCACGTTCAGGTGTTCCGAGGAATGCGAGATCATCGAAAGTCGGCATCGGAAACTCCGTCGGTTCGCACTTCAAGTCGCCCGCGTCCGAGTCCGGGCGCGACATTGTACGACGATCCGGCTCAAGCACCTGAAGAGGACCTCCGGCCGATGAGCCGAGGCAAGCCGCGCCGGCAATGAGTGCACGAGAGGCGACTATACTCGACGTGGTGCGGACGGAACGCCGATCTTCCTCTTCACAGGCGGGCGGGCCGCCGGACCCGGGGGGCGGCCGAGGGCCGCTGCCGCAAACAGGCCGCACGCCTGCAAAGAGGATGGATGCCGCATGACCAATTCCGCCACGCCGACCACTCCCCGGGCCATCGCCACCGTCGCGGCCGACCCTGAGTCCGCCATCCGCCAGACGCGCGAGGCGTATGAACGGCTGCGCGGCGAGATCGGCAAGGTCATCGTCGGCCAGGATGAGGTCATCGAGCAGATGCTCATCACGCTGTTCTGCCACGGCCACGCGATACTCGAAGGGGTGCCCGGCCTGGCCAAGACCCTGCTCATCTCGACCATCGCGCGGACGCTCAACCTCCGCTTCAGCCGCGTGCAGTTCACCCCCGACCTCATGCCCGCGGACATCACGGGAACGGAAGTGATCGACGAGGACAAGGCCACGGGGCAGCGGAGCCTGCGCTTCGTTCGCGGCCCGGTCTTCGCCAACGTGATTCTGGCGGATGAGATCAACCGCACGCCGCCCAAGACGCAGGCGGCGCTGCTCGAGGCGATGCAGGAGGGGCAGGTGACGGTGGGGGGGCACGGCCATCCGCTGCCCAAGCCCTTCTTCGTCCTCGCCACCCAGAACCCCATCGAGCAGGAAGGGACCTACCCCCTGCCCGAAGCCCAACTCGACCGCTTCATGTTCATGATCCGCATCGGCTATCCGAAGCCCGAGCAGGAACTCGAAGTCATCCGGCGCACGACGGCGACGCACGCGGCGACGATCACGGCCGTCCTGAGCGGCGAAGACGTGGCGACGGTGCAGGACCTCGTGCGCCAGGTGCCGGTGGCCGACCACGTCCTGCGCTACGCGCTCAACCTGGTGCGGGCGACGCGGGTGCGCGATCCGGAGGCGGTCAAGCCGAAGATCGTGACGGACTACCTGGCGTGGGGCGCCGGGCCGCGCGCCAGCCAGTACCTCGTCCTGGCGGCGAAGGCGAAAGCGATCCTCGCGGGCGGAACGCACGTCATGCCCGAGCACATCCGCTCCGTCGCCCACCCCGTCCTGCGGCACCGCATCATCACCAACTTCAACGCCGAGGCCGACGGCGTGACGACCGACCACATCGTCACCAGCCTCCTCGAGACGATCCCGGTCGAGGGCGCGGACGCGGCGACGACGCGGAAGATGGATGCGGTGTTGAAGTGAGATGGACGGTGACGTTGATGAATGGACGTCATCTACGCCGACTTCGAGTGCGCGAGGACGTACACATCGCCGACAGTCTTGAGCCACTCGATGTCGCCGGTGTTGGCGCGTTCTTGAACTTCGCTCAGAAACTTCACAACATCAGGCTCGAAACACGGTTCCGAAGGGTCATCGCGCGGGTATACGGCCTCGACCACGACGCGAACAGCATGGGAGCCGCTCTCAAACCACAAGATCTGTTTCGTGCGTTCGCCTTCGAGCCTCATCGTTCACCTGTTCAGATAATGCAACGTCACCAGTTGGGCTGCCTGATCATAGGGAAGCCACGCCCAGACGGCCTTGACGGGCGTGCCGTCGGCGAGCCACTGCTCGACCTCGATGCAGGGATTCGGTCGCGCACGCGGTCTCTCCAGAAGGAGCGTTGCGTCTCGAAGCCCGCTTATTGCCTGCCACTGAGGAACCCGTCGCTCGCGCAGCCGCTGGGCAGCATGAAGAGTGATCACGTAGCGACCGGCTTCGACAGCCGCTCGAATCCTGTCGAACAGATGACTCATTCGCGTGTCCTGGGCATGCGTGCTTCAACCTATCCTATCAAGAGGCGACAGACCCGCCACCTTCGTCGTCACCGCCATTGAAATCACATGCCCCCCACCCCCCTCCAGATCGACGACTACCTCGCCCCCGCGACGCTCGCGCGCCTCGGCGCGTTCGAGTTGCGCGCGCGGATGATCGTCGAGGGAATCTCTGTGGAGCGAGTGTTCGCCGGCCCGGCCATACGGGTTGAGGCGACATCGGTTGAACGGGGGCGTGCAGGAGAAGCGGCGTGGGGTTGGGGCCTGCGGCCCTTTCATCGCTCATCTTCCCGATCGGCCCGGCCGCTGAACGCGTTCAGGCGATCACGCCGACTTCGCGTGCGCGAGGACGTAGACATCGCCGACGGTCTTGAGCCACTCGATGTCGCCGGCGTTGGCGCGCTCGTGAACTTCGCGGATGAACTCGACGACATCAGGCTCGTAGCACGGTTCCGAAGGATCATCGGGCGGGATGACGGCCTCGACTTCCAGCCTCACGGCGAAGCGGCCCGCGTGAACCCACCGCGTCTTTCTGATTCGGCGACCTTCGATCTTCATATGCTCAACCGTCCAGGAAGTACACCGTCACAAGTTTACTCACCCGAAGATGGGCGAGCCAAGACCAGACGACGATTACGGAGGTTCCATCGGCCAGCAGTTGCTCGACCTCCACACATGGATTCGGCTGTGCCCGCCTGCGTTCGTGCCGGAGGATGCCGTCTTGCAGCCCGGCTACCAGTTGCCAATCGGCGATGCCTCGTTCATCAACACGGATCGCGGCATGGTCGCCGACAACGTAGCGACCTTCGTTCACCGCGTCGCGGATTCGCTCGAACAACCGGCCCATCGGCGCTACCTGTCAATTGCCCTGATCGTTGTAGTCGTTTTGGTGAAATCCGCCTGAGTGTCCGCGAGGTCCGGCAGTATAGTCCGGAACCGATGATCTGAGATACGATGCCCCCCAC
>JBDIVQ010000155.1:0-7602 GCA_039794345.1 Phycisphaerae bacterium
TGAGGGGCTGGGATGAAGAGCAGTTGTGGCCGCGAAACACGCTTTTGATTATCCTGATTTTTGTCCCCTTGTCAAGGGACTTTTCCGGAATCGCGCCCGGATTGGTCGCTTTCGGCGGCTGTAAGGGGGGCCTGGGGCGCGTCGATTGGGGCGGGGGTGTTGTTGCCCGCCCCTGTGGCCGATACACTCCAGAGTCTCCATTCCCGTCCCCGGGCTTCAGATGCGTCAGTTGCGTTCCATCCTGGTTGCCTTCCCTCTCATGGCGCTGGCGGCGTTGAGCCTCCAGATCGGGGCGGGAGCGCTGGGCGGACATCTCTGCCGTGGCGTGGCCTTGGCTGCCGCTTCGGCGTGCGGTCAGGTCTGCTGTGCCTCGGAGCGTGAGCATGCGGAAACGGTCGTGCGCCACCCCGTCGGGCCGGAGCACGGACCGTTCGATTCCCCTGATTCTGAATGTTGCATCCGCGCCTCGCTCGTGCTGATGGCTCCGGGCTGCTCGGCCACGGTGCGTCCAGTCACCGAAGCGCCGCAGTGGGATCTCGTCGCCGCCCCGCTCAAGATCGGCGAAGGACCGTCCGGTCGGATCACCCGAAGGTGTGCTGAACTGCCGCGACCGCCTGCGGCGCTCGCGCTCGTTTCGTTCGCCATTCTCAACATCTGAATGTTCGACCCATCGCCTCGGCCGCTGCTGGCGGAGGCTGCGGTATGGCCGCGCGCCCGCGCCGCGGCTCGCACACCGATCGGATGGAGTTGAGCATTGCCTTCTTTTGCAAAAACATGGTTGTCATCGGCTTTGGTCGTGAGTGTCTGCGCCTGCAGCGGTCCTGACTATGGTCCGCGCCTGCTTGACGAGTTGCGGGCCGAGGGGCTGATCACGGACGAGTCGCACTCACCCGAGCCGGCGCTGGTCGAGCGCGGCCTGGTCGTCGCGGAGAGCGGCCCGCTCTCGCTCGACGCTCTGCTGGCGATCGCGGACGAGCAGCATCCCCGACTGGCCGCGGCGCGGGCGGCGATCGGCACGGCCGGCGGCCGCGCGTGGCAGGAGACGCTGGCGCCGAACCCCGACGTCGAGATCGAGAGCGAGAACGTGCGGCCGTCGGACGGCGGCTTCGGATCGAGCGAGACGACGGTGAGCATCGCGCAGCCGTTCTTGAGCGAGCGCCGGCGGAGCGCCGCCGCCGACGCCGGGCGGGCGGAGATCGATCGCGAGCGTCTGGCGGTGGAGCAGGTTCGCCGCGAGATTCACGCCGACATTCGCCGCATCGTGATGGCGATGGCGTTCGACCGTGAGGCGATCGAGCACTACGACCGGCTCATCGAAGCCGCTGGCGAGTCGCTGCGCATCGCGGACATGCGCCTCAACGCGGGCGCGGCGCCGGAGACGGAGTCGATCCGGGCGCGCGTGGAGGTCAACAGCCTCGTTCTGGCGCGGGATCGGCGGCAGGATGATCTCATCGTCGCGGCAGAGCAGCTGCGCACCGCGCTCGGCGGAGCGGTGATCGAGGTCAGCCGTCTGCAATGGCCCGCAACGGCGGAACTGGCGGCGCGCCCGCTTCCGGCCCTTGAGGTGCTGGAGTCGGAGGTCGTGCGATCGCACCCGGCCATTCTCCTGGCGCGGGCCGAGGTCGAGTCGGCGCGGCGCCGCGTCGCTGTGGCCCAGGCCCGGAGCCGGGCCGAACCGACCGCGCGGCTCGGTGTAGGGGTCGATCACGCTGACGACGAGGCGTTCATCGAAGCGGGCCTGAGCGTGCCACTGACCATCTTCGATCGCCAGCAGGGGGCCGTGCTCGCGGCGAGGTTCGAGGTGATTCGACTGCTGCGCGAGGCCGAGTCGGTTGAGAATGAACAGCGCGGGGCGTTGGCGCAGGCGTGGCGGCGATGGGCGAGCGAGCGGAACCGCCTCGACGCCTTTGAGGCACAGATTCTCTCCGGCGCCCGCCGAGCGCACGAGCAGACCAGGGTCGCTTACGAAGCGGGCCGCGTGCCGCTGCTCGACCTCCTTGACGCCCAGCGGACGCTGACGGAAGCGACGCTGACCCAGGTGGACCTGCGCCGGGCCGTGGGCCTGGCGCTCAGCGAGGTCGAGGCGATCCTCGGCCGAAGAGTCGAAAACGCATCAGAACTTCAGAGAGGAGCATCGCCATGAAGCCAGTTGCCATTGCCGCCATCGCCATCATTCTCTTCGGGGCCGGAGCCGGCGGCGCCTGGTGGTTCGTGAGCCAGCGGGGCGCCGTTTCGGGAAGCGCCGGCCAGGACCACGATGAAGAGGGAAGCGCCGCTGGGTCGCATGGCACGCCGGTCGAGGTTCCCGCGGACGCTGCGCTCTGCGAGAAGCATCGGATTCCGGAGGTCATCTGCCCCTTCTGCGATCCCTCGCTGATCGAGTCGCGCGGGCACTGCGGCGAGCATGACGTGGCCGAAGCCTTCTGCACGCGCTGCAGTCCGATTCTCATCGCTGCGTTCAAGGTCGAGAAGGACTGGTGCGCCGAGCACGAACTGCCCGAGTCGCAGTGCCTCATCTGCAATCCCAAGACGGGCGGCTGAAGCGCCCGGGTCCGATCCCGCTCCGGCAAGGAGGAGCACGTCATGAAATCACTCTCACTCGTCATCATTCTCGGCGTCGGCTCGCTTGGGGCGGGCATCGGTCTCATCGTCACCGCCGAGCGCTACGGCTGGATCGGCGCGGCGCGCTCCGACGCCGCACCGGGCGCGCCGTGCCTCCACGACATCGAGGCGCAGCGCTGTCCTTTCTGCCATCCGGAACTGATCGAATCGCTCGGGTGGTGCGAGGGGCACGACGTGGCCGAGGCGCTCTGTACTCGCTGCAACAGCGCCCTGATTCCCGCGTTCGAGGCGCAGGGAGACTGGTGCGGGGAGCACGGTCTGCCGGAATCGCAGTGCGCGTTGTGCGGGGCCGGTCCCGCCGCCGAGGGGGCCGTCGGCCTGATCAGCACCGGCGCGGGCCGCGTGGCCCAGACCGATCTTCGAGCCGGCCGTCCGCCCGCGGCGGAGTGCCCGAACGCGTTCGCGACGGTCGTGCTCAAGTCGCCGCAGGTCGCGCAGCGCGCCGGTCTGACGGTTGAAACGCTGCGGGAGGCGACGATCGACGAGACGATCGTGACGAGCGCCCAGTGCGCCTTTGACGCCGACCGGGTGGCGCACCTCGCCAGCCGGGCGCCGGGGACGGTCGCCCAGGTTCGCGCCCGCCTGGGCGAGCGGGTGCAGGAGGGGGAGGTGCTGGCGCTGATCGAGACGTCCGAACTGGGATCGGCGAAGGCGGCGTACCTCCAGGCCGCGTCCCTCGTCGAACTCTGGGAGCGCAACCTCGAAAGGGAAAAACGTCTCTTCGAGCAGCGCGCGGGAACGGAACGCGAAGTGCTCGAGGCGGAGACGAACCTCGTCGAGAGCCGCGTGCGACTTTCGAGCGCTGCCCAGCACCTGCGCAACCTCGGTCTGTCGGACGAGGATCTGGTGCGGATCCTCGAGGATCGGGACACGTCCTCGCTGCTTCCGCTGCGGGCGCCGTTCGAGGGCGAGGTCATCGAGCGCCACGCCGCCGTCGGGGAAGTGATCGCGACGACGGAGGCGCTGTTCGTCATCGCGGACACCACCCGCATGTGGATCATGCTTGACGTTCCGGAGCGTGAGGCGGCGCGCGTGAGGCGCGGCCAGACGGTGCGCTTCGCGTTCGACGGCGCCGCGGGAGAGTCGTTGACCGGCGAGATCGCCTGGATCAGCGCCAACGTCGATCCGCGGACGCGCACCATCACCGCCCGGGCGGAGGTGGAGAACACCGACGGACTGCTCCGCGCCAACATGTTCGGCCGGGCGGAGATCCGCATCCGCACGATCGAGAACGCCGTGCTCGTCCCTGAAGCCGCCGTGCAATGGGACGGCTGCTGCAATCTCGTCTTCGTGCGTCAGACGCGGACGATCTACCAGCCCTACAAGGTCACCCTCGGGTACAAGAGCGACGGCTACTACGTCGTCGAGGATGGCGTGCCGGCGGGAGAATCCGTCGTCACGCAAGGCAGTTTCCTGCTCAAGACCGAGATCCTCAAGGGGCACATCGGCGCCGGCTGCTGCGAAGTCCAGCCGGGCGCGGACAAGTAATCCTTCGGACCATCGTCCGCGCAACGCGGGATCCACCCATGCTCAACTCCCTGATCACGTGGTCGCTGCAGAACCGCCTCCTTGTCCTGGCGCTGACGGCGATCGTCGTCGCCGCCGGGGCGTGGTCGATGCGCCGTCTGCCCATCGACGCCTACCCCGACACGACCCCCGTCATGGTGCAGATCAACACGACCGCGCCAGCGCTCTCGCCTCTCGAGATCGAGCAGCAGGTGACCTTTCCCATCGAACAGGTGATCAGCGGTCTGCCGGGACTGGAGCACGTGCGGTCGATCTCGAAGTTCGGCCTGTCGCAGATCACCGCGATTTTCGTCGATGGAACGGACCTCTACCTCGCGCGGCAGATGATCATGGAGCGCCTCCAGTCGGTGGAGACCGCGGAAGGGATCGACACGCCCGAACTCGGCCCGATCTCGACGGGGCTGGGCGAGGTCTTCCACTATCTCGTCTCCGGAGCGGGGTACACCCTCGAAGAACTGACGACGATTCACGACTGGGTGATCCGGCCGCAATTGCAGTCCGTCCCCGGCGTGGCGGAGGTGAACACGTGGGGCGGCGAGCGCCGGCAGTATCACGTCACCATCGAACCCGACCGCCTGCTCAAGTACGACCTGACGCTTGATGAGATCTTCGACGCGCTGCGGCACAACAACCTGAACGTCGGCGGGGGCAACATCACCCAGGCCGGCGAACTTCACCTCGTGCAGGGTGTCAGCCTCACCTCCAGCGTGGAGGAGATCGGCGCCATCGTCGTCAAGGCGCACCAGGGCGTTCCGATCCGCATTCGCGACCTCGGGGAAGTCGTGATCGGGCATGAGATCCGCCGCGGCGCGGCGACGGCGATGGGGCAGGGCGAGGTCGTCCTCGGCCTGGGCTTCATGCTCATGGGCGAGAACAGCCACGACGTCACGGCGCGCCTTCGCGCCAGGCTTGAGGAGGTCGCGCGGTCGCTGCCACCCGGCGTCGAGGTGCGCCCCGTCTACGAGCGGACCGAACTGGTGAATCAGGTCATTCGGACGGTCGAGGAGAACCTCTTCATCGGCGCCATCCTCGTCGTGGCGGTGCTCTTCATCTTCCTGGGCAACTTCCGCGCGGGGATGATCGTGGCGCTGGCGATCCCGCTCTCGATGCTCTTCGCCTTCAGCGGCATGGTGCAGATCGGCATCGCGGCGAGCCTCATGAGCCTCGGCGCCATCGACTTCGGACTCGTCGTGGACAGCAGCGTCATCATGGTCGAGAACTGCGCCCGCCGGCTCAACGAGGAGGGGGGCACGCGCCGCCGACTCGACATCGTCCGCGACGCCGCGATCGAAGTCCGCAAGCCGACGATGTTCGGCGAACTCATCATCGCCATCGTCTACCTGCCCATCCTCACCCTCGAGGGCATCGAGGGCAAACTCTTCCGGCCCATGGCCCTCACCGTCATCCTCGCCCTGCTCGGCTCGATGATCTTCTCCCTCACCCTCATGCCCGTGCTGGCGAGCCTGATGCTCAGCGAACGGGCCCGGCACCGGGACAACGTCGTCGTGCGACTGTGCAAGTGGGTGTACGCCCCGATCGTCGGGCTGGCGATCCGCTTGAGGCCCGCCGTCATCCTCCTCGCCGTCGCCCTCCTCGGAGGCGGCGCCTGGCTGGGTTCGCGGCTCGGGGCCGAGTTCATCCCCCGGCTCTCCGAGGGGGCGATCACCATCAACACCATCCGCCTCGCCGGCGTCTCCCTCGAAGAGTCCGTCCGCTACGCCACGCAGATCGAGCGTGCCATCCTCGAGGAGTTTCCCGACGAGGTGCGCGACGTCTGGACTCGCGTCGGCAGCGCCCAGATCCCGACTGACCCGATGGGAATCGAAGTCTCCGACGTCTTTCTCATGCTCCATCCGCGCGACCAGTGGAAGCGCGCCACCCATCAGGATGAACTCGTGGCGCGCGTCGATGCGGTCCTGAGCGACCTGCCCGGGATGCGCGTCGTCTTTTCCCAGCCGATTGAGATGCGCCTCAACGAGATGATCGCGGGGATCCGCACTGATCTTGGAGTCAAGATTTTCGGCGACGATCTGGAGGTGCTCAAGGAGAAGGCGTCGGAGGTCGCGGCCATTCTCGAATCCACGCCGGGCGCCGTGGACCTGTATGTGGAGCAGATCACCGGTCAGCCTGTGGTTGAGGTGCGCGTCGATCAGGACGCGATCGCGCGCCACGGCGTTCCGGCGCGGCATGTGCTTGAAATGGTGGAAGCGGTGGGGGGGACGGTCATCGGCGAAGTGCGCGACGGCCAGCGGCGCTTCGACCTCGTCGTCCGCCTCCCTGAACGGTTCCGCGGCGATCCGGCGGAACTCGCCTCGGTGCTCATTCCCACGGCTGCGGGGGAGCGTCTGCCGCTCAGCCGCCTGGCCCAGGTGAGCCAGTTCGAGGGGCCCTCCACCATCACGCGCGAGTGGCAGAAGCGCCGCATCGTCGTGCAGTGCAACGTCCGTGACCGCGACGTGGCCGGCGTCGTGTCGGAGGTGCGCGAGCGGATCGCGCGCGAGATCGACCTGCCCGTCGGGTACTACATCGCGTTCGGCGGGCAGTTCGAGCACCTTGAGCGAGCCCGCCTGCGGCTCATGTTCGTCGTGCCCGCGGCGCTGCTGCTCATTCTCCTGCTGCTTCAGACGAGCACGAACTCGATCCGCGATGCGCTCATCATCTTCACCGGCGCGCCCTTCGCCACGCTCGGCGGCATCGTCGCGCTGTGGTGGCGCGACATGCCTTTCACCATCTCCGCGGGCGTGGGCTTCGTCGCGGTTTCGGGGGTGGCGATGCTCAACGGGCTGGTCATGGTCTCGACGATTCAGAACCTCGTGAACGAGGGCGCGCCCCTGCACGACGCCATCCGGCGCAGCGCGCTGATGCGCCTGCGCCCGGTGCTCATGACCGCGCTCGTCGCCAGCGTCGGGTTCATCCCGATGGCCGTCAACACCCATGTCGGGGCTGAGGTGCAGCGGCCACTGGCGACCGTTGTCATCGGCGGCGTCATCTCCGACACGCTCCTCACGCTGCTGGTGCTGCCGGCGCTCTACGCCGCCTTCGGCCGGCGCCGCGCAGCACCGGTGATGCAGGAGAGCGCGCCGACGCGTTCATCGCCTCTGCCGGCCGCCGCCGCTCAGGGATCAGGCGGCACGAAAGTTGGTCTCCAGAAGAGCATGTAAAGCGCCTGGTGGTTCACCGGCCCCGCCACGGTGTGCGCCGGCACATCGAACCAGAACGTCGTGAACACCTCGTCAGTGGCGATGAGCGGTTCGAGCGGCGCAAAGTATTTGGGCGACAGCCCGCCCTTGAGCAAATACCCCGCAGCGCCCGATGCATGGGTATGACTTGGGATCAGCGCTCCATCGGGGTCGCACTTGTGACTCGTCGGATGGCTGTTGGCATTCCCGATCAAGGAGTTCACCAGAAGGGTATTCTGGTTTCCGTTGCGCTTGTAAAGTTGAAGTCCGGCCG
>JBDIVQ010000156.1:0-7513 GCA_039794345.1 Phycisphaerae bacterium
CCGGCCCATCGGCGCTACCTGTCAATTGCCCTGATCGTTGTAGTCGTTTTGGTGAAATCCGCCTGAGTGTCCGCGAGGTCCGGCAGTATAGTCCGGAACCGATGATCTGAGATACGATGCCCCCCACCCCCCTCCAGACCGACGACTACCTCGCCCCCGCCACGCTCGCGCGCCTCGGCGCGTTTGAGTTGCGCGCCCGCATGATCGTCGAGGGCATCCGCTCGGGCATGCACGCCAGCCCCTACTACGGCTTCTCCGTCGAATTCGCTCAGCACCGCCAGTATGTGCAGGGCGATGACATCCGCCACCTCGACTGGAAAGTTTTCGGCCGCAGCGACAAACTCTACCTCAAGCAGTACGAGCAGGAGACGAACCTCGACGTCGTGCTGCTCGTCGATTCCTCCGGCTCGATGCGCTTCGGCACGCTCAACGCCGAAGGCGAAGACGGCGCGAAGCGCACCTGGCGCAAGTTCGACCACGCGACGGCCCTGGGCGCCGCGATGGCGTTTCTCGCGCTGCAGCAGCAGGACCGCGTCGGCATGATCGTCTACGCCGACGCCGTGCGCTCGCTCGTCAATCGCAGCAGCGCCAGCGGGCACTGGCGGCAGATCATCTCCGCGCTCAACACCCATCCCGTCGAAGCGCCGACGAACATCGCGAGGTGCGTCGATCAGGCGCTGGGCAAGGTGACCAACCGCGTGCTCTTCGTCATCATCAGCGACTTCTTCGACGATCCCGAGCAGATCCGCAGCGCGATGGCGCGCGTGCGGCACCGCGGGCACGACCTGATTCTCCTCCAGGTGCTCGACCGCCAGGAGATGCGCTTCGATTTCCGCACCCCCGCGCCCTTCGAGGGGATGGAGGATGAAGGGCGGCTCAACCTCGATCCGCGCTCCCTCCGCCAGGCCTATCTCGAGATTCTCGGCGAGCACTGCCGCACGCTTGAGAAGATGGCGCGCGGCTTTCACTTCGACTACCAGCGCATCGACTCGCACGATTCGATCGGCCCGGTGCTGAGCCACTTCCTCGCGCGGCGGATGGCGCAGGGGCAAAGGAGGCGCGGATGAACTTCGTCCACGCCGGACTGGCGGTCGCCGGCGTCGCCGCGGTGGCGATTCCGATCATCATTCACCTGCTCTTCCGTCAGCGGCGCCGGCCGATCGAGTGGGGCGCGATGCGCTTTCTCCTCGAAGCCTATCGCCGCTCGCGACATCGCATGCGCCTGGAGCAGTGGCTGCTGCTGGCGGTGCGGTGTTTGATTCTGGCGCTGCTGGGTCTGGCGCTGGCGCGGCCGCTGGTGAGCGATTCGGCCCTGCCCATCGGGCCGGGCAGCCGCGTCGTCTACCTCGTGATCGACAACGGCCTGGCGTCGACGGTGACGGACGCCTCGGGCACGACGGCCCTGGAGCGCCATCGCCAGCGCGCCACCGCCCTCATCAACGCGCTCACCGCATCGGACCGCGTGGCCCTCGTCTCCGCGGCGCGGCCGATCGAGGCGCTCGTGGACCCGCCGGCCGTCGATCACGCGGCCGTCCTGGCGCGCCTGAGCGAACTGAAGGCGGTGCACGCGCCGACCGATCTCGAAGCGGCGCTCAACCGCGTGCGCGAGTCGCTGGTGCTGCGTGAGGATGATCCCAGCCCGGCGTTCGTGTATCTGCTCAGCGACTTTCTGAGCGGTTCGGCGGACCTCACGCGGCCGCTGAGCGCGAGGCTGGCGGTTGAGGGGCGGCCGATCACCCTCCTCGCCTCCGCGCCCGCGGCGGAGGGCGTGCGCAACGTGCAGGTGACGTCGATCGAATCGATGCGGCGCATCGCGCTGGCCGGCGCCACGGACCTGAGCGGTCAGTTCACCGTCCGCCTGCGCCGCGTGGGCGAGTTGAGCGAGGAGGCCGTGTCGATCGTGCGCCTCAGCGCCGAGCCGCTCGCCGCGCCCCCGCCGGCGACGGTGCGCTGGAGCCGGGGCCAGAGCGAAGCGATGGTGGACCTGCGCCTCGACCTGCGCGGCGTCGAGACGGGCGAGGTCGTGGTGACGGCTTCGATCGATCGCGACGCGCTCGCCGCCGACAACTCTCGGTTCAACATCCTCGAAGTGCGCGAGGCGCTGCGCGTGGCCGTGCTCGATCGGCGCGAGTTCGGCCGGCCGGGCGATCTCGCCTCCTACCCGAGCGGTTCGTGGTTCCGCCGGGCGCTCGATCCTGGGACGGGCTCCTCCATCAGTGTGACGGACATCGACCCCGCGTCGCTCGATCGCGCCGCGATGCGCCGCCTCCAGGCCGCCATCCTCACGCGCCCCGATCTGGTCACGGACGAAGGCTGGGGCGCTCTGCGCGAGTTCGTCGATGCGGGCGGCCTGCTCTGGATCACCCCGGCCGAACGGGACCAGGTCGCGACGTGGACGGATCAGGCCTCGATGCGCCTCGGTCTCGACTGGCGCTGGTCGCGGGAGACCGTGGCGGCGGAAGAGGGCGAGTCTGGCCTGACGCTTGCCGATCAACAGCCCACGAGCGAACTGCTCGCCCTGCTGGGAAGTGAACTGGATGAACTCGTCAAGCCGGTGCGCGTCCAGCGGACGCTGCCCGTCGTCGAAGGCGTCGAGCCGAATCAAGTCGCGCTGCGCCTGTCGGACGGATCGCCGTGGCTCATCTGGACCTCGGGGGGAGGCGAAGCGAGGAGGGGGCTGGTCGTCTATCTCTCCAGCGCCGTTCACCTCGACTGGACGAGCCTTCCCGCCAAGCCCTTCATGGTGGCGCTGGTTCACGAAGTCGTGCGGCAGGGCATCGGCCACGCGTTTGAGCAGCAGTCGCTCGCTCCGGGCGACGCGCTGGCGACAGCGGCGCCGGTCGGAGCGGCATCGCTGCGCGGACCGGGAGGCGGGTTGATCACGATCCTCGATCGCGATGGCGCGGCCCGCCTCGACCGCCCCATCGCCGAAGCCGGAGTGTACGAGGCGCTTGACGAGCGCGGCGCGTTGCTCGGGCGAATCGCCGTCAACGTGGAGCCGGACGCCGCCCGCACCGAGTCGCTCGGGGCGGCTGCGGTGCGCGACTGGCTGGCGATCAGCGGTGATTGGCGGTGGCTGGACGAGGGCGAGGCGGCGCTCGCGACTCAATCGAACTGGGGGGAGATCAGCCTGGCGCTGCTGCTGGCGGCACTGGCGCTGGCGCTGCTTGAGACGCTGCTGGCGCGCTGGTTCAGCCACGGCCTGCGCCGCGACCTCGAAGGGGGCGGCCTGGACGCTGACCGACTGGCTCTTTCCTCGACGCTGGCCGCCGGAGGGCGCGCGCCATGAAGGATCTGTGGCGCTGGCTGCTCCAACTCGATCGGCTGCCCGCCGATGCGGAGAACCTGTCGCTGGGTTGGGAGCGGCCTCTTCCGGGCTGGGTGTGGGTGCTGGCGATCGTGCTGCTGGGCCTGTACGCGGTGTGGAGTTACAGCGGCCTGATCGGCAACCGCCGTGGCCGCGGCGCCATGGCGCTGGCTCGAGCCGGGCTGCTGCTGCTGCTCGTGGCGCTCGTGGCCGGTCCCGCCCTCGTCGTGCCGCGCGAACTGATCGAGCGCGACTGGGTGGTGTACCTGCTCGACCGATCGATGTCGATGTCCATCGGCGATCTGCCCGGCCGCGTCAGCCGGGATGAGCAGTTGCGCGGCCTGCTGCGCGATTCGTCGGATGTCTTCGAGGCGGTCGCCGCCGACCACGAGACGCTCTGGCTCGGCTTCGATGAAGGCGCCTACGACCTGGCACCGAACGGGCCGGCCGGGCCCCTCGATTTCGAGCCGCCGCGTGGAAGGCGGACGCTGCTGGCGGCGTCGCTGGATCAGGCGCTGCGGCGTCTTTCGGCGCGGCCGGTGAATTCGATCGTGCTGTTCACGGATGGGCAGACCCCCCAGCCGGCGACGCGCGCCGTGCTGCGTCAACTCGAAGCCAGCGCCGTGCCGATCATCGTCGTGCCGCTGGGGTCGGACGCGCCGGTCCGAGACCTGGCCGTCGGGCGGGTGGAGTCGCCCTCGCGCGCCTTCGCGCATGACATCGTGCCCATCGACGTGACGATCGACCGCCTCGGGGAAGGGGGCGACGGAACGGCTGCGGAGGTGAAACTCATCGACGCCCTCACCGGCGAGATCTACGACAGCGAAACGCTCGGTCCCGGCGACGCGCGCGACCGCGTGACGCTTCTTGCCAGGCCGCGGCTCGCGGGCCCGTCCACGTGGCGCATCGTCATCGAGTCTGCCGGCCTCGACCTCATCGAGGACAACAACGAGCGCGAGTTTGACATCGAACTCGTCGATCGCCCGCTCAAGGTGCTCTACGTCGAAGCCCGCCCCCGCTGGGAGTACCGCTGGATCAAGGACATGACGGTGCGCGAGCGCACGATCGACTCGAGCGTAATGCTCCTCTCGGCCGACCGCGACTTTGCGCAGGAAGGCAACACGCCCATCACGCGCCTGCCCAACTCGCCCGAGGAGTGGGAGCCGTACGACGTGATCATCCTCGGCGACGTGCATGCGAACTTCTTCTCGGCGGCGCAGCAGGACATGATCCGCAGCCACGTCTCGGAGCGCGGCGCGGGGCTGCTCTTCATCGCCGGCCCGCGCGCCAACCCGAGCGCGTTCGCGGACAGCCCGCTCGCGGCGCTGCTTCCCATGCGCGGCAACCTCAATCTGCCGCTCATCGGGCAGCCCGTGCGCATGCAGCCGACCGACACGGCGCGCCGCCTGAGCGTGCTGCAACTGATGCTCGGCGATCGCGACGCGTGGGAGGTGCTGACCGATCCGAACCAGCCGTGGGCCGATCTCCATTGGGCGCTGCGCCTCGATCGCCGTGCGCTCAAGCCGGCCGTCGAGATTCTCGCCACGACGGCCCAGCCGCTTGGGGACGGCGAGCCGCTGCCGCTGGTCACCTTCATGCGCTTCGGCGCTGGCCAGAGCGCGTTCGTCGCCACGGACGAGACGTGGCGCTGGCGTTTCGGCCTGGGCGACCTCCTCCAGGAGCAGTTCTGGAACCAACTTGTCCGCATGCTCGGGCGCGACCGCCTCACCCTCTCGGGCCGGCCTGCGGCGCTGTCGGTCAACCCCCGGCGGGCCGAAGTCGGCCAGCCGATCGTCATCGAACTGCGCCTCCTCGACGCGGAACTCGCCCAGCGGGCCGTGGCGGAGATTCCCATCGAACTCGTCGATCCGGCGGACGGCTCGGTCGTCTCCCTCTCCCTCGCGGCCGTGGACGAGACGTTGACGCGCTACGAGGCCGCGTACGTGCCCGACCGGGCCGGCGCGCTCGAGGTGCGCCTCGTCGATCCGGCGCTGGCGCGATTCGATCTCGGCCAGCGCATCGAGGTGGCGCAGCCGGAAGACGAGATGCGCCGACCCGAGGCGAACCACGAGTTGCTCCGGACGCTGGCCGAGGAGACGGGAGGTCAGGTGCTTGATCCCGCCGCGGGTGGCGCGACCGGCTCGCCCCTCGAGGCGCTGCGCGACCTGCCCAACCGCTCGATCCGCACGCCGATGGACCTCGTCGAGCCGCTGTGGGACACGCCCCTGTGCCTCATCCTCGTCGTGATGCTGCTCACCTTCGAGTGGATCGGCCGCAAGATGCTCCGGCTGAACTGAGCAGGTTCAGTCCAGGCGTGGTGGGGCCACTGCACGCTCGCTGCTTCGAGCGAGAGTGCAGTGCGGCGGACGGGAACCACGAACGACGGGACATTCGCGCACGCGGCTTGCCGGTGTGATGCCGCACGGAACCGCTGCGGTCGCACCGCTCGCCCGCATCCTCGTCATCAAGTCTCGCCCCGGCGGGGGCGTTCGATGTCGCCCTGCGGCGATGCGCCTGATGTGGAGGCGCCCGAAGCGCGCGGGGCCGTCGCAGTTCGGCGACGCCACGCCGTCTCACCCGCCGATCTTCTCGGTCAGGAACGCCTCAACCTTGTCGATGCCGATGCGCTCCTGCTGCAGCGTGTCGCGGTGGCGCACGGTGACGGTCTGGTCCTTGAGCGTGTCGCCGTCGATGGTGAAGCAGTAGGGCGTGCCGGCTTCGTCCATGCGCGCGTAGCGCTTGCCGATGGTCTGCTTGACGTCGATCTGCACCGCCCACTTCTCGCGCAACTGCATGTAGAGGCGTTCGGCGATCTCGGGCATGCCGTCCTTGTTGACGAGCGGGAAGATCGCGGCCTTGATCGGCGCCAGGCGCGGGTGGAACTTCATGAACACGCCGCTGGGGCGGTTGGCGTCGGGCGTGTACGCCTCGCAGAGCAGCGCCAGCGTGCCGCGGTCGGCCCCGGCGGAAGGCTCGATGACGTGGGGGAAGTAGCGTTCGTTGCGCTCCTGATCGAAGTAGCGCAACTTGTCGCCCTTGCCGCAGGCGGTGGCGTGGGCTTTGAGGTCGAAGTCGGCGCGGTGGGCGACGCCTTCGAGTTCGCCGAAGCCCGGCGCGGTGAAGGGGAAGCGGTACTCGATGTCGCACACGCCGGCGCCTTCCTTGGCGTAGTGGGCGAGTTCCTCCTTCTCGTGCTCGCGCAACTGGAGATTGTCGCCGGCGAGGCCGATGGACTTCCACCAGTTGTAGCGGGCGTCGCGCCAGTATGCGTACCACTCGGCGGCCTGATCGGGGCGGATGAAGAACTCAATCTCCATCTGTTCGAACTCGCGCGAGCGGAAAGTGAAGTTGCGCGGCGTGACCTCGTTGCGGAAGGCCTTGCCGACCTGCGCGATGCCGAAGGGAACCTTGACGCGCGACGTGTCCACGACGTTCCAGAACTGGGTGAAGATGCCCTGCGCCGTCTCGGGGCGCAGATACGCCTTGCTGTCCTCGTCGCGCACCGCGCCGACATAGGTCTCGAACATGAGGTTGAACTGGCGCGGTGGGGTCAGCTCTCCACCGCATCGCGGACAAAGGGGTCTCTTCGGCGCGTCGTCAACTGAAACGAGGACGTAGTAGCTCTTACCCCCTGCAGTAACAAAGGGAAGATAGCCTTGTTCTTTACCGCCCATGACCATGCGCAACTTAGCGTTGCGAGTTCCAAGGACTCGATCGAACATCTGCGTACTCTCGCTCAATGCCATATCGCCATACGCGACTGCGGGAATGCCTTCAGTATGCATGTCTGCGATCGCGTGGGCGACGTCATGAATGTTCGTTCCATCGGGGGGTACGGCCAACGGGAATAGTGTGACGTTTCTAAGGTGATCCGCGCGGAATCGTGATTTGCACTCCCGACAATCGACCATCGGATCACTGAACCCACCAACGTGCCCGCTGGCTACCCACACCCTCGGGTTCTGGATGATCGTCGACTCAAGTCCGACCATGCTCAGCAGGTCGCCATCGGGTCCGCGTCCGGGGCAGCGGACGATGTCGTGCCACCACGCCTCCTTGAGGTTGCGCTTGAGTTCGGTGCCCAGCGGGCCGTAGTCCCAGAAGCCGTTGATGCCGCCGTAGATCTCGGAGGACTGCCAGATGAAGCCGCGGCGGCGACACAAGGCGACGATGTCGTCCATGCGGGGCGTCGCGGCGGGGGTCGAT
>JBDIVQ010000157.1:0-7506 GCA_039794345.1 Phycisphaerae bacterium
GGACAGGTACGTTTTATGTGCTTTGACCAGAATAAGCGGGACAGGTACGTTTTATGTGCTTTGTCTTCAACGACTTACCTTCAGTTTTGCCGGCACAATAAACGTACCTGTCCCGTTTTTCAGGCCCAGTGTGTACGCCGCGATCAGTGATCGCCATGCCCGCGCGGCGGCGCGGCGGAGGAGCCGGCATCTGCGACGAGCAACGGCTGACCCTCTGCCGTTACGAGCAGCACTGCCGCAGGATCAACCGCAGCGCGCTGTTCGCTGCTTCGCTCGACGGCGCGAATGAGGCTCGTTTCGTCATGCAGTTCCCACGCCAGCCAGAGGCGATCGCCGCCCGCGGCGCTGGTGTGCCGCGCGCCGCGCCCGAGATCGCGTGCCGTCTCAAACGTCTTTCCGCCATCGACGCTCGTCGCGCTGCGAATCACATCCTCGCACGTCCACGTCACCGCCACCGTCTTCCCCTCGCGATCGACGGCGATCTCCGGCCCGTTCATCGGACAGCCGTTGAGACGCCAGTTGTCGGCGCTGGCGATCGCGCCCGCGATCGCCCCGTCCACGCCGACCCGCGCGATGCAGATCTCCTTCACGTTCGCTTCGCTCGTGCGATAGCCCACCCACAGATTCCCCGCGCCGTCAAAGGCGAGATCGGGCGTGCAGCAGACGCACGCGCCGAGGAGATCCGCGTTCACCTCGACGAGGGGTTCATACGTCGCGCCCCCGTCGCGCGAGATTCGCACGTGCAGCGGCGCGGCGAGTTTGTCCTCTCCCCGCCCCATCACCGCCGTGTCCGTCCAGGCGAACGCGACCAGCGCGCCCGGCCCGCCCGCCATCGTCATCGTGTCGGCATGCCCCGGCGCATCGGCCGCGCGCGGCGAGATCGGCGACCACGTCGCCCCGCCGTCCACGCTCCGCGCAGCGCCGATCGAACCGCCGCTCGGCCACGACACCACCAGCCCCCCATCGGCCATCACGGCGATGAACGGCTGCCGCTCGCCCCCCACCGTCGCGCGCCGCTCAAGCGTGGGCACCGGCTGCGGCTCGCCCCACGCCCCGCGCTGCCCGTCCCTCGTCGCGATGTAGTACAGGTCCGACGCCCCGCGCCCCGACTCGCTCCGGTTGCGCACCGCGTAGACCACGTGAACGCGCCCGTCCGACCCCAGCGCGGCGTCCCACAGGTCCGCCTCGTGCGGAAAGTGCAGCACCGCCGCTTTCTCAACCTCCCCGACCGCCGCCGGAGGGGCCGACGCCGAGCACACCCCAGCCAACGCCGTCGCCGCCGCACCGCCCGCCAGCGCACTCCACCGCTTCGCCATCGATCACCTCCGCTTGATTCCCGGCCATCCGGGGTCGTGCCCGGATCATACTCCCCCCGCCGCACAATCGGTTGTCCGCCTGCCCGTGGGATGTCGGGTTCCGTCCTATGATTGCCGTTCCCACTCCTGCCCGGACCCACCCTGTGCCCACTTCGACCGCCGACATCCGCAACCTCGCCATCATCGCCCACGTCGATCACGGAAAGACGACCCTGGTGGACCAGATGCTGCGCCAGTGCGGACAGTTCCGCGATTCGCAGTTGCGCGGCGAGCGCATCCTCGACAGCAACGACCTCGAGCGCGAGCGGGGCATCACGATCCTCGCCAAGAACATCGCGATCAACTACAAGGGCACGAAGATCAATCTCATCGACACGCCCGGCCACGCCGATTTCGGCGCCGAGGTCGAGCGCGTCCTCATGATGGCCGACGGGTGCCTGCTGCTCGTTGACGCGTTCGAGGGCCCGATGCCGCAGACGACGTTCGTCCTGCGCAAGGCGCTCGAATACAAGTTGCGCCCCATCGTGGTCATCAACAAGATGGACCGGGCCGAGGCGCGGCCGGCCGAGGTCGTCGATGAAGTCCTCGACCTGTTCATCGAACTCGGGGCGGATGACGCCGCCCTCGACTTCCCCGTCATCTACGCCTCGGCGGTGAACGGCTGGGCCTCGCGCGACCCGGCCGGCCGGCCCGGCGACATCGCTGAACTCTTCGACGCCATTCACGACCACGTCCCGCCCCCCACCGCCGACCTCGACGCCCCCCTCCAGATGCTCATCACCACGCTCGACTACAGCGACTACGTCGGGCGCATCGGCATCGGCCGCGTCTTCGCCGGCGTCGTCCGCTCCGGCCAGAGCGCCGTCGTCATCCGCCGCGACGGCACGCGCTCCACCGAACGCATCGCGGAACTCTTCGTTTTCGACGGCCTCGGCCGCACGAAGGTCGATGCGGCCCAGGCCGGCGACATCGCCGCCATCGTCGGCATCGAATCCGTGGACATCGGCAACACCATCTGCGACCCCGCCGATCCGAAGCCCCTGCCGATGATCCGCGTCGATGAGCCGATGCTCCACATGACCTTCCGCGTCAACGACGGCCCGTTCATGGGGCGCAGCGGCAAGTACGTCACCAGCCGCCACCTCCGCGACCGACTCGAGAAGGAACTCCAGCGCAACGTCGCGCTGCGCGTCGAGCCGGCGGGGAGCGGCGACGAGTTTCACGTTTCCGGCCGCGGCATCCTCCACCTCTCCGTCCTCATCGAGAACATGCGCCGCGAAGGCTACGAACTCGCCGTCGGCAAGCCCAAGGTCATCTACCGCGAGATCGGCGGCAAGAAGTCCGAGCCGATCGAACTCTGCGTCGTCGATGTTCCCAACGAACACGTCGGACCCGTCATGGAACTGCTCGGCGGCCGCCGCGGACTGTGCATCAAGATGGAAATGGGCGAGCAGCGCACCTACCTCGAATTCACCGTCCCCACCCGCGGCCTCATCGGCATGCGCTCGCGCCTCCTCACCGCGACCAACGGCACCGCCATCGTCCACCACAACTTCTACGAGTACGAACACCTGCGCGGCTCCGTCCCCGGCCGCTCGAGCGGCGTGCTCATCTCCTCCGACACCGGGCCCGTGACCGCCTACGCCATCGAGAACCTCGCCGACCGCGGCGCGTTCTTCGTCAAGCCAGGCGACGAGGTCTACGCGGGCCAGGTCGTCGGCGAGCACAACCGCGAGAACGACATCGAGGTCAACGTCTGCCGTCTCAAGAAACTGACCAACGTCCGGGCCGTCTCGGCGGAGAAACTCGTCGTCCTCCGCCCGCCGCGCGAGATGACGCTCGAGATGGCGCTCGAATACATCGAGGATGATGAACTGGTGGAGGTAACGCCCGAAGCGATCCGCCTGCGCAAGCGCCTCCTGAACGAAGCCGACCGCCGCCGCAAAGCCCGCCACACCCCCGCCGCCGCCACGACGTGAGTCTGCCCGCGACCCCCGGCAAGCACCAGTGGAACGGCCGTCCCCCTCGTACGAACCCGGATCATCGCCGTCCCGCCCGTACGAACCCGGATCATCAACATCCCGCCCGTACGAACCATGGAGCATGGGCGTCCCGCCCGTACGAACCCGGATCATCGGCGTCCCGCCCGTACGAACCACGGAGCATGGGCGTCCCGCCCGTACGAACCCGGATCATCGCCGTCCCGCCCGTACGAACCATGGAGCATGGGCGTCCCGCCCGTACGAGCCATGAAGCATGGGCGTCCCGCCCGTACGAACCACGGAGCATGGCCGTCCCGCCCGTACGAACCATGGAGCATGGGCGTCCCGCCCGTACGAACCACGGAGCATGGGCGTCCCGCCCGTACGAACCATGGAGCATGGGCGTCCCGCCCGTACGACCAAAGACTGCCGGTGGCCCGGGCTTTCCAGCCTGTAGAAGGCGCACGGAGAGTCTTCACCACCACGGCACAAAAGGCGATGGAGTCTCCAGACCCGAGCCTCGATCATGAGCGAGCGAACCCGCGCTCGCTCCACCCGAGACCACCCTCCCCGCGCCGGCCGATCCCCCGGCACATTCACCGATCCACTTACCACAGAGTACACAGAGATCACAGAGTGCAAGTCGGCGGCACAGTCATGGACCCGCCAGCGCATTCGCACCAAAGCAACGCGCCGCCCGCACCAACGAGCCGCGCCCGTCGTCAGGCCATGAGCCATGTCGAATGATGAGGAAGCCGGCGCACAACGAACACCGCCCACGCGCCCCCGGAGTCCGGTCCCCGGAAGCGGAAAGCCCGGGGGCGCGGAGACTTTGCCGTGAGGATTCAGACCCTTCCCTTGACGCGCGACAACCTGCGGGATCTTCCGAGCGCTTCCGCGCACGGCGGACAGTCAGAGAACACACGACGCACAGATCGCAACCCCCGGAAGAGCGCGGCCTTCCGCCGCCATCGCGCCTCCAGACCACGGCACCCGGCTGATGCTTAGATAGTCGCGCGGGCTGCTTTGGGATTTTTGCTACGTCGCTCTTGGCGCATCTGTCGTAAGCCCCGGTACTGCCACTGGCGCTTTGGGAACTTCGCAGCGAGTGCGCGGACTAGTCCAACGTATTTGTCCACGTGCGGAGTATGTCCATCTGGCAACAGCGTGACAAATCCAGGGCCGTCCTCTGGCACATATGGGCAACAGCGCATGAGGGATAGACACTCTGGCAACCGATTGTCGTGATTCCGTAAGTCGTGAACAGCGCTGAAAGTGATTGCAGCCGCGATGTCGGCAATCTGCACCCCCGGTTCCTTGGTGGAGTCAACCCAGCGCATTCCTTCACCGACGAGCAGTCGCATGTCTATGCCTGCCTCTGTATTGAAGCGTTGTACGAAGGGGTGATCCGCTGTGTGGACTTGTTCAATGAGCGTCAATGGATTCCTGGCGCTCCAAGCTGTTAACCACGACAAGAGCATCACCTTGAATACCTGCTTCTCCCTGCCAGTTGGGTTCTTCGTCAGTCGATCAATCAGGATGTCAACCGTTGACCAACAATCGCGGTATGGCGGCTCGGAGAGATACAGCACTGCGTGATGGACGCATTCTTGTATAGACTCGGTGTATAGCAGTAATTTCAACACTTCCTGCGCGCTGAGATTGGCAACCTGACGCGAAAGCGTCAACACTTCGTCACGCATCGTCTTGTGAACGCAGATGGCTGCATGTTCTCGAAGGGACTTCGATAGATGCGATGGCAACTCTTCGGCATGATCAGCCAAGTCCGACAAGTCGGCTGTAACCGGCAGGATCATCACACCGGGCACACTGGCCAGAATGTCTGCGAATCGAGCACGGCTGGCGCTGGAAAGTCGAGAACCCTTCGGCTCACCGCTGCCATTGCGTTCGGATTTGTCGAGGCCCTTCACAAATCGCGCAAACTGATCGAGTAGTGCTTGTTCGCGTATCTCTGGCACAACCACGCCAACAACAACCGCCGCTGAGTGATCGGCGGCGGATTTCGGAATCTGGAAAGAACCGGATTCGTCAATGAAGATGCGCATTGGGCTCTGATCGTATCGATGACATGACACGCAGCAGGCTTTCATAGAAAACTACGGCACCCGGCTGGCCTATTTTTGCGCCGCTAGATCCTGCTTACCTCTCGAATCTGATTGTGGTGGAAGCACGTCAGGGATGAACGGTACCTGTGATCCGGTAACTGTATTAGGGGCCGCTGCATCCGCCGCCGGATCGAGAAGTCGAGGATACTTGGGACGCTCCATCCAGGCGACGACGCTAAAGGCCAGCGCAGCTGCCGCAAAGGCAACTGCAAACAAAATCGGCGTGGCCGCGTTAGTTAGGTATGCTTGGATGGTACCCACCGCGGCGAAACCCACACAATAAATGACCAGGAGATATGAAACGCTGCTACTCCGCTTCACTACGAACATGCGAGCTGCGAGTCGATCCATGGTGGATAATCGTCCTTGATCACTTCGCCACCTCTCAAGGATTTCGTCTACTGAAGGTGTATTGTCAAATCGCCCCCATAAGCGAACCCCTGAAGGACTGCCCATAACCGTGCCTTTGAGCGTCGGACTGATGCGCTTTCCAGTATGGACGACACGAAGCGTGAACCCATCACGAGGATCTAAAAACCGAAACCTGTAGAAAACGTAGTTGCTGGAATCCGCGTCCAATGTCGATTCAGCCCCGACCGCCTCGCGTGTCGTTCGAACGACATCCGCGGAAAGAATGTTGCTGCGGTCATCGAACTGGATCCGGAGCGGATCAGTTTCAAGCAGGTCTTCTGAGCGCACGGTCTTGTCGCCCGCGTTCCAGATGATTATCTCCGTTACTACCAGTCTCGGAACTCGGCTCCCCTTGTAGTGAACTGCGATATCGTGCGGATGTTCGGCGTCGGCTGTATCGATCATTGTGAGCCCGTCCCATTGGCACGCAAGGATGGGGGCTCGGGTCGATCGGCGGTAGAAGTAGTACGCGACCAGGGTGCCGACTATTATGCCAAACACACCAAGGGGCCACCCAGCCAAGTGATCGAGCACTGACGAGGTCGCAGGCGGTGGCATTCCCAGCATTGTCGCGAGTTCTAGCATTGAATTAGGATACCGTGCGGATGCCGGCTGCTCAAGGCCGTGTGCCGGGTGCTGATAGCCCACGTCTGTGGGGTCCGCCTGAATCATCTTGTCGATCCTGCCGTTTCGTAGTGGATGGCCCGTATGCTCGATCTGTCGATTCGCCGGCCGTATGCGAGTTGATCCTGCGTGGGGAGAAGAGACGATCAAGCACCGCAGCAGGCCGACGAAGTTGATCGGCGAGTGGTTCTACATCTACACCGCCCGCCCCCCCGGAAAGTGGGCCAGCGTCAATGGGCATGATACCGCATCGGGGCCGTCATCACAACCCGCAACTGCCCTCGCCTTCCCAGCCCCTCTCCCGGGGCGAGAGCGGGTCGCCCAAGCCCCAAGCCCCAGGTCGCCGTCCCTCGCGCACCCGCGCGCCCCACCCCACGCGCATTTCGTGCGAACGCCGCGCACGGCAGCGCACTCTTTCGACCCCTCCCCCCTGCCGATTCCCCGCGCGCACCGGTGCGCAGCGGTCTGGGCGCGCACTTTGCGCGCCTTGGCCGGCGACGACCCCCGGCCGGACTTTTCTGGACACTTTTTGACGTGTTTGGGAGAAAACGGCCCGATTCGGCTTCGTTCGCGATGGTCCAAATGGGGGGATGGGCTAGATGAACGCCGTGGTGCGGGCCGGGGGGGCCGAAGTGCGCCGGCGCGCGGCATGGTTATCGGACGCGCAAAGCGAGGGAGAGGGGGGAGCAGAAAGGTGAGCGGTGAGTCTGGATTCCCGACTTCTCGGGAATGACAGCAAGGCGGCGATGCGCCGAAACGACCACTTCGCTTCGAGTCCTCCAACGCTGCCTAGTGCCTAGCAGGCCGCTAAGAAACACAGATGTTGGCCCGAGAGTCTCTTCGCTGGCCCCGTTTGCGCAATCAAGGATGCGGTTGAACATAGCGACGGACAGCGATTTTCGGAGTTGCTTAGCGGCCTGCTAGTGCCCAGTGCCTCGTGCCTAGTGCCTCGTGCCCAGTGCCTCGTGCCAAATGCCAAGTGCCTCACTCTCTCAATTCGCCGACTCGCCGTTGCCGCCGTTGGCGCCGTTGCCGGCGCCCGAGCCG
>JBDIVQ010000158.1:0-7448 GCA_039794345.1 Phycisphaerae bacterium
TAGTGCCGCTCCGCCTCGGCCTTGAGTTCGGCGTAGGCCGGAGGAGCCGCGGCCGGCGGTTGCGCGGCCGTGACTGCGGCCGCCGCCGCCAGCACGAGAACACTCAGCACCCACTGCCATGGCGACAACGTCCCGATCCCGCTCCGGCGGTCCATCCACGTATGCATGACGACTCCTCCCGGCGAATCCGGCGCCGGCCCTGCAACTCAGACGCCCATCGCCAGCGAATCTTATCCGAAACCGAGCGGTCGCCGATCAGATTGGGGCGGCATCGAACCCCCCTCTCTCGGGAGGTTGAGGGCGGGTGAGCAGAGACGAACGAGCGGACGGGGGTGCGAGCGCGTTCGCGCCCCGCACACATCGCCCGAAGCGGGAAGAAAAGTGGCGCCCGCGCGCCGAGGACGATGACCCAGCCCGCCGCGCCGGCGAGGACGATCGGCATCGCGCCTGGCACAGCACGCTCGCGCAGAGCCGCAAGCGTACAGCGCCATGCACTCCGCTTGAAGAGAAATGGTTCTAGCGGCCGGCCGCGGCGAGGAGGACCGCGTCAGCGCCGAGCGCCGCCCGGGTTCGTTCCTCCGCCGCGGGCGTCAGCACGCCGAGGGCGCGCGAGGAAGAGTCCGTAACCGCGAAGAGGCTCGGCAGGTTGCACCCGTTGACGAAGTTGTAGAGTTCCAGGGTGCGGGCGTCGCTCACCGAGTGCGGCACGCGGGCGCGCACCGTGCCGGTGATCGGGTTGTACCAGAACGACGCGATCGACGGGTGATCGCCCGTGCGGACGAGGGGGTGGGTGAGGCGCGCCTCATCGGCGCCCGCCACCTCCATCCAGGGACGGTCGTTGCCCAGCAGCGGATTGCGCGGGACCATGTCCCCGAACCACTGCGGATCGATCGTGATCGGAAAGCCGTATTCGTTGCGCGGCACGCGCTCAAGGGCGGACTGCAGCATGACCTGCTGCTGAATGAGCCGCACGTTGGCGCGCAGCGTCTCAACGTCGCGCCGCTGCTCCTGCTCGTGCCGCTGGTGGAGGAGGATTCCCGCCAACAGCGCCGCCAGGACCACGGCCATCAGGCTGTCGAGAATCAGTCGCATGAATCACTCCGCCCGCACTCTGCGGGCCCTCCGGAAGAGAACTCTACAATTAATCTCGACCTCAACGGGCTGGGAAAGCAGCGGAGTGAGCGAATGGGCGGAATCTGTGGCGACTGTGCCGCCCTTCGCCTCTCCGGACGCTTCGCTCCGGCGCCCGCCCTGCTTCAGCACGATCCGCTGAAGAGCGATAACTGCCCGCCGCACGGAGCCGGGCCCTCCGCCGATTCGTGCACGATCGGGCGCCGGAAGGCTGCGTGGTCGAGAGGCTCCATCGGCCCGTCGAGCCGATAACGCCGGGCAAACGTCGTGAAGAGCGCGTTGATCTGCGCCGCGATCGGCCCCGTTCCGCGCTGCCGCGTGCCGAAGGCCGGGTCGTACAAGCCGCCGCCGCGCATCTGCCGCAGGAGCGACTCGACGCGCCCGGCGCGGTCCGGGAAGTGCCGCGCGAGCCAGTCGAGGAAGAGCGCCTTGATCTGGTGCGGCAGGCGCAGGAGGATGTAGCCGGCGCTCTGTGCCCCTGCCTGCGACACCGCCTTGAGCAGCGCGGGGATCTCGCGGTCGTTGAGGCCGGGAATCACCGGCGCGATCATGGCGAAGGTCGGAATCCCCGCCTCGCGCAGCGCCGCGAGCGCTTCAAGGCGCTCGGCCGGACTCGAGGCCCGCGGCTCCATCTTCGACGCCAGCCGATTGTCCAGCGTGGTCACGCTCAGGCCTACGCGCACCGCGTTGTGCTTCGCCAGTTCAGTGAGCACATCGAGATCGCGCAGGACGAGCCTGCTCTTGGTGACGATGCCCACGCACTGCCGGCACTCGGCCATCACCTCCAGGCAGCCGCGCGTGATGCGATGCTCGCGCTCGACGGGCTGGTAGGGGTCCGTCACGCCGGAGAGGACGATCGTTTCGCCCTTCCACCTCGGACGCGCGAGTTCGCGGCGGAGCAGGTGCGGGGCGTCGAACTTGGCGATGATCTTCGTCTCGAAATCAAGGCCGCAGGAGTATCCGAGGCGCTCGTGATCGGGCCGGGCGTAGCAGTAAACGCAGCCGTGCTCGCAGCCGCGGTAGGGATTGATGGACCAGTGAAAGGAGATGTCCGGGGAATCGACGCGGTTGATGATGGTGCGCGTGGCGTCGGGGCGGACTTCGGTGCGGACCTGGGATGAGGCGGGACATGCATCGGCGTCGCCGTTCGTTCGCGCGCGATGGACTTCATCGAGGTGTTCGCCGAGGACGTGCAGGCGCCGGATGACGCCGCGCTTCGGATCGCTGCCGACGTAGCGGTTGCCGGGATTGAGCGCCGCCCCGCGGCCGCGCACGGGGCCGTCGGGCAGGGCGTCGGCGTAGTCGCGACCTTCGTTGTCGTGCTGATTCGCGGATCGCGGCATCCGAACATTATACGAACAGGTTGGCCCGTCCGCCACTGATTCATCAGCCGGCGCTGCGGTAAATCAGGGCGTCGTCAATGAAGTGCCCGTTAATGACGTTCTTCTGAAATCGGATTCGCCCGATCCCTGATCCTGTTCGGACCGCCGTTCCGAGAAGTCGAACGAGTTCCGTCCCCGGCTCAACGACGCGGATGGCGGAGAAAGGAGCGGCGGACGCCTGCGGCCCGAGTTGATCGAGCGCCTCCTGAATCCGCCGATAGACGGCGCGCGGCCCCTTGGAGGCGGCCTCCGACGAGGCGATCACCAGCCGCCACTCGTTGATCTCCGCATCGAAGAGCCAGAAGGCGGCCTGGACCGGCAGCCCATGATCGTCGAGCGACTGCGTGAGGACCGCCCCGGCGTCGATCATCTCCGGCGTGAGTTGTTCCTTCACCACACCGTTTTCAGCCATGGAAGCACTCCGTACTGAGGATCGGCAACGGCCGCGAGCATGTCCCGCGCCTGCGTCTCAGACGTCTCGTGATCATAGCGCGACGCCTCGCTCCAGCCGCACACCGTGTTCCAATTGATGGAGAACTGTGGGTCGATCTCGGTCCGCGCGTGCAGTGCCTGTTTGGCGTCGGAAATGCTCAGCAGCGTATCGAGACGATGGGTGTAGAACTTCTTGACCAACTCCTTGTCGGGCACTTCGTGCTCCCCGAACTGACGCGACGCGCAGGCCTTCAGCGCACATTCAATGACGTAGCCGAGCAGGTAGTATGCCGCCTACCAACGTTGTGCGGCGAGGAGCACCTCTGCATCCACGAGTCGCGTCTCCGTCAACCTCTGCAAATCAATGCGGTCCATCGACAAACCCCTTGCCCGCAGGCGGTGCTTCGGCGCCTACGTGTGCGGAAGACGCGCCCACCTACCCCTTCTGCGCCTTCGCCCACGAATCCTTCAGCGTCACCGTGCGGTTGAAGACCAGCCGCAGCGCCGCCGAATCGGGATCGACGCAGAAGTAGCCCAGTCGCTCGAACTGGAACGTCTCGCCCGCGCTCGCCGCGGCCAGCGACGGCTCCACCTTCGCGCCCTGCACCACCTTGAGCGAATCAGGATTGAGATTGTCCAGCCAGTCGCCCCCTTCGGGCACGTCGTTGGGATCTTCCTTCGCAAAAAGCGTGTCGTAGAGGCGCACCTCCGCGTCGAGCGCATGCTCGGCGCTGACCCAGTGGATCGTGCCCTTGACCTTGCGGCCGTCGGGCGGGTTGTCGCCGCCGCGCGTGAGCGGGTCGTAGGTGCAGTGCACCTCGGTCACGTTGCCCGCGGCATCCTTCACGACATCGGTGCACGTGACCCAGTAGCCGTAGCGCAGGCGCACCTCGCGCCCCGGCGCGAGGCGGAAGAACTTGCCCGGCGGATTCTCCATGAAGTCGTCGCGCTCGATGTAGAGATTCTTCGAGAAGGGCACGGCGCGCTTTCCGGCCGCTGCATCCTCGGGGTTGTTCACCGCCTCCATCTGCTCGACCTGGCCCTCGGGGTAATTCGTGATGACCAGCCGCAGCGGATCGAGCACCGCCATGACGCGGTTGGCCGTGCGGTTGAGTTCCTCGCGGACGTGGAACTCGAGGCGGGCGAGTTCGATGGTCTGCTCGCGCTTGCTCAGCCCGACGCCCTCGCAGAAGGCGCGGATCGCGGCCGGCGGATAGCCGCGCCGCCGCAGGGCCGAGAGCGTCGGCATGCGCGGATCGTCCCAGCCCGCCACGTGCCCCTCCTCGACGAGAGTGCGCAACTTGCGCTTCGTCACGATCGTGTGCGTGAGGTTGAGGCGGTTGAACTCCGTCTGCCGGCTCGGGAAGATGCCTAACTGCTCGATGAACCAGTCGTAGAGCGGCCGGTGATCCTCGAACTCGAGGGTGCAGAGCGAATGCGTGATCTGCTCGATCGAGTCGCTCTGCCCGTGCGCGTAGTCGTACATCGGGTAGATGCACCAGGTGCGCCCGGTGCGCGGATGCTCTTCATGGAGGATGCGGTACATGACGGGGTCGCGCAGGTTGAGGTTGGGCGAGTTCATGTCGATCTTCGCGCGCAGGACGCGCGAGCCGTCGGGGAACTCGCCTTTGCGCATGCGGTCGAAGAGATCGAGATTCTCCTGTGGCGCGCGGTCGCGGTGCGGGCTGGGCGTGCCGGGCTGGGTGAGCGTGCCGCGTGTGCGGCTGATCTCCTCGGCGCTGAGGTCGCAGACGTAGGCTTTGCCCGCCCTGATGAGTTGGACCGCCCACTCGTACAACTGCTCGAAGTAGTCGCTCGCGTAGTACTCGTGCTCGCCCCAGTCGAAGCCGAGCCAGCGGATGTCATGCTTGATGGCGTCGATGTACTCCTGCTCCTCGGTCGTCGGGTTGGTGTCGTCGAAGCGCAGGTGGCAGCGGGCGCCGGCGATCGCCTGGCTCCTGAATTCCTGCGGGATGCCGAAGTTGAGGCAGATGCTCTTGGCGTGCCCGATGTGGAGGTAGCCGTTGGGCTCGGGAGGAAAGCGCGTGATGATGCGCCCGCCGTGCCGGCCGGTGCGGAGGTCTTCCGCGACCATCGCGCGGATGAAGTCGAGAGGTTTCGTGGTGGATTCCATAGGGCGGAATGGTAGCGTGGGGTGCGCCGCGCGTGCGGGAGGCGAAGACGCAAGCAGGTCGGGCGCCTCGAGGTAGAATCACGCGCCATGAGGCGCTCGATCATCGGACACCACCTGATCGTGATGCTCTATGGGCATTGGCTCCCGAATGACCCGCGCGGATCAGGGTCAAGCGACTTCATCGACGAGAAGTTCGCTCCCCTCGGTGAGATTCATCACGGGCGCAAGCCCGAACACCTGCAACCCTCGCGCGGCGAGTTGCGCGAGTTCTATCAGGGCGCCGAGCCACTGCTCAACTTCCCGCTGATCTGGATGGATGAGGCGAAGAGGCAAGTTGCCGCGGAGGCGCTGGGGGAGGTCGTGGGCGGAAAGAAGTACACGTGCTGGGCATGCGCTGTGCTGCGCAATCACGCGCATCTGGTGATCCGCACTCACCGTGACAGCGGAAAGACGATGTGGGGGCACTTTGCGGAAAGTCTCCGGGACCGCTTGCGTCTTCGCTTCCCGAGCGAGATCAACGTGCACCACCCCGTGGTATCCGCGCGCCCGTACGATGTGTTCCTCTACACACCCGACGATGTGCGCACGCGCATCGCGTACGTTGAGCGCAATCCGTTGCGCGATGGACTCCCGGCGCAGCGCTACGACTTCGTCACTGCCTACAACGACTGGCCCTTCCACAAAACGCGCCCGACGAAGCGCCAATCTCCGTAGCGCAGACACCTCCCGAGACCGCTTGCGTCTTCGCTTCCATGCGCGTTCGCGATGGCGCGCCCTCACGCGCCCGCAAGCGCCGTGATGCATCGTCTCATGCGATTGATCGTTGACGTTTTCCCGAGAATCACGAGCGTCTCGTGGATCGCCGGGGAGATCGTCGTTCCCGTCACCGCGATGCGCAGGGGCTGGGCGACCTTGCCGAGGTTGCCCCCCGCGTGCTGCTGCACGAAGGCGCCCAGCGCCGCCTCCAGCCCCGCCACGCTCCAGTCGCTCACTCCCTCCAGCACCGGCAGAAGCGCTTCGAGATGCGCTCGTCCCGTCGGCTCGCCGCCGCACATGACCTTGCGCAGGTTCTTGTCCGCCGCGTCATACTCGATCGACTCGTCGCCATCAATGAAGAAGCGGCTGGAGCGCACCTGGTCATCAAGCGTCTTGGAGCGCTTGTGGTTCGCCGCGGCAAGCAGATCGAAGTGCTCCGGCGTCAGTTTCTCAATGAACTCCGGATGGAACTCGATGCAGTGCGCGCGGAAGAGGCCCACGAACTCCTCCGTGGAGAGCGCCTGGATCGCGTCATGGTTGAAGGCGAGGAGTTTGGCGCGGTCGAACTTCGCCGGCCCCTTCATGACGCGGTCGAAACTGAATCGCTCGACGAGAAAGTCGCGGCCGAACTTCTCGACGTCGCCGCCGGGATTCCAGCCGAGCAGGGCGAGGTAGTTGCACAGCACTTCGGGCAGGTAGCCGCTGCGGCGGAAGTCATCGACGTTGATCTCGGGCAGCGGCACGCCGAGCACGTCGGCAATCGTGGACGCCGTGTCCACGTCGAGTTGAGAATCCTTGTCAGCGAGCCACGCCGTCACCGCATCATGGTTCCAGAAATTCTGCAGAAACGCGCTCGCGGCTGGATCCTTGTTCTGCTTCACCGCCGCCCGCAGCGCCTTGTCCTTGTCGCGCTTGGACATCTTCGAGCCGTCGGGATTGAAGATCAGCGGCAGGTGGGCGTAGACCGGCCGGCGGAACCCCAGCGCTTCCTGCAACCGCAGGTGGCGCGCCGTGTTCATGAAGTGCTCCTGCGCGCGGATGACGTGCGTGACGCGCATGAGTTCGTCATCGACGACGACGGCGAAGTGGTAGGTCGGAAACCCGTCCGCCTTGCAGATCACGAAGTCGTCGAGTTGCTCGGCCGGGATCGTCGCCTCTCCGAGAATGGCGTCACGGATGACGATCGGCTCGTCGGGCAACTTGAATCGGATCACGTGCGGCTCGCCCGCCGCGGCGCGTCGTTCGCGTTCCTGGTGCGGAATCGCCAGAGCCGCGGTGCGGTCGTAGCGGTAGTTGCGGTTTTCCGCCCGCGCCGCCTTGCGCTGGGCGTCGAGTTGCTCCGGCGTATCAAAGGCCCGGTACGCCTTGTCCTCGCGCACGAGTTTGTCGAGATACTCCTTGTAGGTTGTCAATCGCTGGCTCTGGAAGTAGGGACCGAACTCGCCCTTGTCGCCCATCGCCGACTCGCCTGGTCGCGGGAGCTTTGGGCCCTCGTCCCAGTCCAGGCCCAGCCACCAGAGATCCCTTGCAATTCCCATAGTCGCCTCGACGCTGCTGCGCTTCTGGTCGGTGTCTTCGATGCGGAGGATGAAGCGCCCGCCATGCTGCCGCGC
>JBDIVQ010000159.1:0-7398 GCA_039794345.1 Phycisphaerae bacterium
CTTGACGGGTGTTCGCCGCTGGGGTGTTCAGAAGGATGCTCGCCCTGCGGATGCTCGCCCTGGGGGTGCTCGCTTGGCTGACTTTCCGCTTCGTTGCTCTTGCAGCCAACGAGGCTCATCGAAAGGCCCGCAACCAGCGCGAGGCACAGAGCTGCGGTTCGTGTTCGGTACATGGTGATCTCCTCTTGAGATGGCGCGCGCGGGGCGCATGAGCGTCGGGACAGTCGCATCGCCCACTACGGGCGACACGTGGAGTATATTCCGCGCGCGGATGGCGTCCGTCCGACTCGTCAACCGGTCGCGGGGCCGGGATGGCTCACATGCCGATCGTGCAATACCCCGCGTCCACGTAGATCGTCTGGCCGGTGACGCCGGTGGAGAGGTCGCTCAGGAGCCAGACGGCGGTGTCGCCGACCTCGCCGCCTTCGATGTTGCGTCCCAGCGGCGCCTTGGCGGCGACGTGATCGAGCATGGTCGAGAAGCCGCCCACTCCCATGGCGCTGAGGGTCTTGAGCGGCCCGCCGGAAATGGTGTTGACGCGAATGCCCTTGCCGGCGCGGCCGAGTTCGGCGGCGAGGTAGCGGCAGGTGCATTCGAGGGCTGCCTTGGCCACGCCCATGACGTTGTAGCCGGGCACGACCTTCTCGGCCCCGTAGTAAGTCATGCCGAGGATCGACCCGCCATCCGTCATGAAGGGCTTGGCGGCGCGGGCCATGCTCAGCAGGGTGTAGGCGCTGACCTCCATCGCCTGGAGGTAGGCGGCCTTCGGGGTGTCGAGGAACTTGCCGACCTCGAGCCAGGTCTTGTCGGCGAAGGCGATCGAGTGGACGACGAAGTCAAGCCGGCCTCCCGCGTGCTCCGCGGCCTCGGCGAAGACCTTCTGGACGGCGGCGTCGTCGGTTGCGTCGAGGGGGCGCACCCAGGGGTCGGCGACGCCCAGTTCCTCGATCGCCGAGCGGACGCGGCGTTCCATTTTTTCGCCGGGGAGGTTGGTGAACATCATCTCGGCGTCGTGATTCTTGAGAGAATTGGCGATGTGCCACGCATAACTGCGGTCATTGGCAATGCCGATGACGAGACCCTTTTTGCCGGACATCAGACCCATCAAGCACCTCCAGGGGGGACCGGGCCGCCGCGCGAGGCGCGCTTGGCCGAGGAAGCCAAGGGTAGGGAGATGCGGCGCGGGTGAAAAGCGGCGCCCTCCATCCCCGCCGCTCGCGGCGCCTCCCGGGCCGGAAAAGTCGGCGCACCGGCGCGAAATCTCGAGGGCGGCGGCGTTTCAAGGGGAAAGTCCGATGCGGCGCCGCCGACCGGCGCTTCGAACAAACTCAAATCCTCTGGGAGTCCGAATCATGCTGAAACTTCGCCATTCGCTCGGGGCTCTGCTCATCGCCGCGTCGATGCAGAGCGCTTCACTGGCCCAGAACCCCGGCGCCGCGCCGCCCGGCGGAGAGTCGCGCCCAGCCGCGCCGCGATCGCTCATCGACCTCGATTTCAGGGGCGGGACGGCGGTGGAGTTCCTCAACGCGGTGCGGCAGGCGGCGGGGGAGCGGATCAACATCGTCGCCATGCCTCACGTCGAGGAAATCGCAGTGCCGCCGATGACGCTGCGCCGAGTGGACGTGGTGGCGGCGGTGAGCCTGCTCGACGGGGAGCACCTGGAGACGTCCAATCGCGTGGTGATGCTCCGAGTGCAGCCCGTTTCCGGGCCGACCGCGTGGGGCGAGGCCGCGCCGCTCATCAAGGTGGATGCCGACGTCAAGACGTCGGGCCGCTACGCCGGACCCCAGCGCTCCAACATCTGGTCCGTCGCCGATCTCATCGCCGGCGGAACGTCGCCCGATCACATCATCAAGGCGGTCAGCGCAGCGCTCGAACTGCTCGGGCCCGACGCCCAGAAGGCGCAGGTCCGTTTCCACACGGAGACGGCCCTGCTGCTGGCGCGGGCCGAGGTGGAGCAGATCGAGATCATCGAGAACGTCATCGACCAGTTGCGCCGTTCGAGCGCCAAGCGCCGCGAGCAGGCCGTCGAGCCGCTCAAGGACGAGATGCTGGCGCTGCAGAAGAAGATGGAGGCGGAGGCGGCGGACCGGCGCGCCATCGAGATGGAGGCGGTCGAGCGCCTCCGCCTGGCCGAGACCGCCAAGGTCCGCGCCGAGGCGATGGAGCGGCGCACGGCGGAACTCGAAGCCACCGTCTCCCGCCTGCGCGATGAACTCATGCAGCGCGAGTCGATCATTCGCGCCCTGGAGGAGGAGGCGGGGCGGCTGCGCGAGGAGGCGAAGCGCCGACCGGACCGTGAGTAGACTCCTTGAGCCGAACTGACGCGACAGTCCGGATTCCTCTTTCCCGGAGCCGCCGGTGGTCGACCCCGCCACCCCAGCCGACGTGTCAGCGCTCACGCAGGCCATCGCCGACGGCGATGCGTCTGCGTTTGCGGCCTTCTACGACGCGTGGTTTGAGCGTCTGGCCGGCCTGGCGCGGACGGCGACGCGGCGCGATGAGTCCTTCTGCCTCGATGTCGTGCAGGAGGCGATGATGAAAGTCATGCGCGCCATGAAGCGGTTTGACAGCGAACCCGCGCTCGAGGCCTGGCTCCGCACCGTCGTGTGGCGCTGCGCGCTCGATCGACTTCGCGCCGAACGCCGCCGCGCCCGCCGTGAAGCCGCCGCTCGCGGCCGACGCGCCGAGGCCGAGACGCACGCCGATCTTGACGAGCGCCTCGCCTGGCTGCGTGAGCGCCTGGCAGAACTCGACCCCGATCGCTCCCTCCTTCTCGCGATGCGCTACCGGCTCGGCGCGACGCTGGAACAGATCGGCCGGCTCGTCGGCCGGGGTCCCGGCGCCGTGGACGGGCGCATCAACCGGTCCCTGGCGCAACTTCGCGCCTCCGCGCAGGAGAATTTCGATGAACCATGAACCCCAGAATGCCGGGCTTACTTCGGCGGGCATAGAACGCCGCGCCGAGATGCGAGCCGCCCTGCTCGACGCCTTCGCGACTCTGCACCGCGCGCGACGGCGCCGACGCCGCGCTTCGGCGGGGCTGGCGCTGCTCGCCCTTTTTGGCGCGACCGCGTGGCTGGCGGCGCACCTGACGAACCCCCCGGCCCCGGACGCCGCGGTGACACGCGCGGATCCCCAGACGCCTCCGATGCTGGTCGAAGTCGTGGACGGGCCGGTTCCGCCGGCGATCGTCGAGTTCGCCCTCGTCGCCGCTGCCGAAGGCTCGCTCGTGCGCACGATCGATCCCGGCCCTTCGATCGTCGAAGTCATCAGCGATGATCAACTCGTGCAGACGCTGGCGGAGATGAACCGGCCGGCGGGGCTGATCGCCGTCGGCGGCCGGGTGCGGCTGACCTCCCCCGTCACCGATGGCGTCGGTGAGCCGCCTCCAGGAGACGGTTCGCGCCTCGATCACCCCCGAGTGCCCGCCAGCGCTCCGACCGCTGTGTCGGCGGACGCATCTGCAGCCTGAAGGACGCCTGCGTCCCTGACATCGCCCGAATCTCAATCGAGGTGGAGGTGAGGAGGGAATGTTTATTCGAACCGCGGCGTCACTGCGCCTGTAGAATGGCCATTCACAGTTGTCCCCCGGTTTTCACTCCTGAAAGGATGATCCCCATGAAGGTCATGACGATTCGACTCGGCCTGGCGGCGGTGCTTGCGGCTTCCACGATCGCGCTGTCGGGGCTGGCCCGGCCGGCCTTGGAAAGTGCGCGGCTTGAGGCCGGGCAGAACCCCGAGGTGTTTCAGATCGACCCGGTGCATTCCAGCGTGATCTTCAAGGTCAAGCACATGGGAGTGAGCTGGTTCTACGGCCGCTTCAACGACATCACGGGCGAGATCGGCTGGAACGGCGACGAACCGACCGGCCACTCGATCAAGGCCGAGATCAAGGCCGCCAGCGTGGACACCAACTCCGCCGACCGCGACAAGCACCTGCGCAGCAACGACTTCTTCGACACCGCCAACTACCCGACGATCTCCTTCGTCAGCAAGGGCGCCAAGAAATCGGGCGAGAACCGCTACGAAGTCAGCGGCGACCTCACCATGCACGGCGTTACCAAGTCCATCACCGTCATGATCGATCACGTCGGCACCGCCACCGCGCGCGGCAAGCGCATCGGCATCGCCGCCGAGTTCACCGTCAAGCGCAGCGACTTCGGGATGACCTACGGCATCGATGGGCCGGTGGGCGACGAGGTGACGATCTTCCTCGGCATCGAGGGAATCAAGTCTGATCGCTGACCGCCGCGGATGCAGGAGTTCATCGTCAACCAGTTCGTGTGGACGGTGGCGATGCCGCTGGGCATCGCCATCGTCTGCATGACGATCGCCTGGCGGCCGTGGAGGCGAGGAGATCGCGAAGGCATCCGCGGCTGGTGGGGCGCGCCGCTGGGCGTCGGCATCGGTTACCTCGTCGGCCACGTCGCGATCAACCAGCGGCCATCCCTTCCCCCAGCGCAGCCGACCGACTACCTCTTCCTCATCGCGTGCGCCGGGATCATCGTCGGCCTGCTGGATTCCCTTCGTATGCCGGCCGTGGTCCGCTGGGCGCTGCGGGTGGCGCTGTGCGCGGGGGTGTCGTGGTTCATGCTCTCGCGCGGCTTTCGGGGCGAGCAGGAAGGGCCGGTCATTGCGGCATGGACGATCGGCCAGGCCGCGGCGCTCGCGGGCATCTGGTCGCTCCTTGAGCGCCTCGCCGCGCGGCGCGCCGGGCCTTCCATCCCTCTGGCCCTCTCCCTGCTCATTGCTGCGGCCGGCGTCGTCTTCTTCAAGGCGGGAAGCGGGAGGCTGGCGCAACTCTCCGGCGTCCTCGGTGCCGCGCTCGGCGGGGCGGCGCTGGTCGCCCTGGCGGCGCCGCGCGTCTCTTCAGCGCGCGGCCTGCTCGCCGTTGTCATCCCCGTCTACGGCGCGCTCATCCTCTCCATGTGGCAGTATCCCCAGCCTTTCGGCGTGCCCATCATCCTCGCCGCCGCGCCGCTGCTGCTCTGGGCCGCAGAATGGCGCGAGTCGGTGACGACCGTCATCGGCCGCGTCCTTCTCGCCCTGACCCCGGTGCTCGTCGCCCTTCTCCTGCTCCTCTGGCATCTGCTTGACGAGGCCGGGGGAGAGTCGCTGTATTGAGGCCGCGCCGGCGCTGAAACGGATCAGAGGCGAACTCGTATAAGGCTCCGGGCGCGCCCCGGATGCGCCTCGGGAGCGCGCATCATGTCGGGAATGCTGACGAGCCTTGCCACGGCCTTTTTCCTCGTGCAGGCGAACCACGCCCCGCCCGCCGAAGCGCCCCTCGCCGGTCCGCGGGTCCAGACGCCGACACCGGCGGCCCGCACCCTCGTGCGCCGCGGCTTCAACGGCGATGTTGAGGTTCTCGATGTCGAAGCCGACGTCGCCGCCATCGACCTCCTCGATCTCTCGAGCGAGCAGCGGGACCACTTCGACCGCCTGCGCACCGAGCGGAGCGCGATCTTCAGCCGGGCGATCCGCGAGAACTTCGACCTGCTCACGCAGTTCGGCTCGATTGATGCGAAGGCGCAGCCGGCGGAGTTTGCCGTGCTGCTCCGCCGGACCGGCGAAGCGCTCGCGGAGTACCGGTCGCGGGGGACGATGATGCGCGAGATGGGACCGCACCTGACACCGCCGCAGCGCGCCGAGGCCCGCGCCCTCGTCGCCGAGTACATCCGCGCCCGGGCCGAGTCCATCCGGCGCGAGACGGGCGGAGAGGTGAGCGCGGCCGAACTATTCATCCGCATCAGGGTCGAGACGCTGGGCAGGATGGCGGAGTCGGCCATCCGGTCGGCTGTGGCCATGGGCGCGGCCGTGTTCGAGGACATCGCCGCCCGCCTGCAACTCACGCCCGAGCAGAAGGAGCGCGTGCAGAAAATCTTCGAGCCGATCGCCGTGCAGGAACTTCAGGGGAGGGAAGTCGCTCCGCTCGTGAAACTCCGCGCGTTCTTCGAGATTGCGCAGCTGCTGACGAAAGAGCAGATGGCGGCGCTGGCCCAGTACACGCGCGAGGAGCGCGCCGCCGGCGCCTCCACCGCGCCATCGGGCGACCACCCGAGGCGGATGCCGGGCGACCGCTGAACGCCGGTCGGTCTATGATGCGTGAGGATGCGCGGCGGCCGCGCCGCGGCCTTTCGGTGACGCCATGACCACTCCCGGACGCGCGATGATCGACGTCGAGGCACTTCTGACCGACCGCATGGAGGCGATGGAGCCCTCGGGCATCCGCCGCGTCTTCGAACTCGCGGCGAAGATGAAGGATCCGGTCAATTTCTCGATCGGCCAGCCCGACTTCGATGTGCCCGAGCCGATCAAGCAGGCCGCGATCGACGCCATCCGCGCCGGCCGCAACGGCTACACGGTCACGCAGGGCATTCCCGAACTCCGCGCCGCCGTCGCGGAAAAGTTGAGCGCCGAACTCGGCTGGGAGATCGGCGCGGGCCGCGAGTGCGACGTGATGATCACCAACGGCACCAGCGCCGGGCTGCTGCTCGCCTATCTCGCGCTCGCCGAGTCGGGCGATGAGGTCATCATCCCCGATCCGTACTTTGTCTCGTACCCGCAGGTGGCCGTCATCGCCGGCGCCCGGGCGGTGTGCTGCGACACGTATCCGGACTTCCGCATGACCGCGGACCGCCTCGAACCGCTCATCACGGCGCGCACGAGGTTCATCGTCCTCAATTCGCCGGGCAATCCTTCGGGCGTCGTGCTGCGGAGCGACGAGTTGCGCGACATCGTCGATCTGTGCGAGTCGCGCGGCGTGATGCTCCTGAGCGACGAGATCTACGACGAGTTCACGTACGGCGACGGGCGCGAGGACGGGGTTTTCCCCACGCCGGGCCGGTTCACGAATCAGTGCCTCATCCTGCGCGGCTTCAGCAAGACGTGGGGCATGACCGGCTGGCGCCTCGGCTATGCCGTCGGACCTTCCCGCCTCATCCGCGAGATGACCAAGGTCAACCAGTATTCCTTCGTCTGCGCGCCGCACATGGTCCAGCACGCCGGCGTCGTGGCGCTGCGCACCGACATGTCGGAATACGTCGCCGCGTACGCGCGCAAGCGGGACATGGTCGTCAGCGCGCTGGGCGGCCTGACGGATCTGGCGCACCCCGCCGGCGCGTTCTATGCCTTCCCGCAGGTCCCGCCGCGCCTCGGCCTGAGCAGCGACGGCTTCTTCCGCAAGGCGCTGGAGCGCAACGTCCTCGTCATCCCCGGCAACATTTTTTCGCAGCGCGACACGCACTTTCGCATCAGTTACGCCGTCGATGATGCGCGGCTGGCGCGGGGGCTCGACATCCTCGCGTCTCTCATGAAGTGAAAAGGCGCCCCACGCCCACGATGAGGCTCTGCGAATCGTGGGGTGCGTCTGCGATGAGGCTCTGCGAATCGTGG
>JBDIVQ010000160.1:0-7369 GCA_039794345.1 Phycisphaerae bacterium
GCGGTGATGATGCCGACGACGCCCAGCGGATGCCACTGCTCGTACATGCGGTGCCGCGGCCGCTCGGAATGCATCGTCATCCCGTAAAGTTGTCGCGACAGGCCGACGGCGAAGTCGCAGATGTCGATGCACTCCTGAATCTCGCCAACGCCTTCCGCCCTGATCTTGCCCATCTCAAGCGAGATGAGTTCGCCGAGGCTGTCACGCTTGTCGCGCAGGGCCAGGCCGATCTGCCGAATGATCTCGCCGCGCTTCGGGGCGGGGAGCATTCGCCACGTATGGAACCGCTGCCCAGCGCTCGAGACGGCGGCATCCAGGGCGATGCGATCGGCGAGGCGGACTGAGGCGATGACCTCGCCGTTTGCAGGATTCTCAGATTCGAGCCAGCCGGGATCCGCTCCCCCGCGAGCGTTGATGAGGGGATGGCGATCCAGTTCGAGCCGAAGCAGCAGGGGGTGGGCGGTCATGGAGAAGTTGTAGCCGTCCCTGCCGCCCGTTTCTGAATGGGGCGTGCGACTTGCCTTGCCGGGACGAAGGTGCAAAGATTATCCGAACACGAACCGAACATAATGACCGGGTGACCGAGTTGGTTCTCCCGGGTGTGTTCCTTCCGTCCCCCGGATTTCCAAAGAGGAGATTGCCATGAAACGTCAACTGCTGATCGGCCTTGCCGCCGGCACCGCGCTGGCCCTGATGATGACCCCGCCCCTGCTGTCGCTCGTTCAGCCGCCGGGAGATCATCCCTCTGATCATCCCAAGAAGGACCATCCCGCCAAGGAGCCTCCGGCCAAGGAGCATCCCGCCGGCGGCGAGGATGACATGGCCCAGTGGATGCAGATGAACCAGAAGGGCGTGCATCACGAGCACCTCAAGCAGTTCGTGGGCGACTTCAACACGGCCACGAAGATCTGGATGGCCCCGGACACGGAGCCGATGGAGTCCACCGGCAAGGCCGTCAACCGCATGATCCTCGACGACCGCTACCTGGAATCGCAGTTTGAGGGCGAGGCGATGGGGGCCAAGTTCGCGGGTCGGGGCCTCACCGGCTATGACGCCATGGCCGGCAAGTACGTTTCAATCTGGGTGGACACCTGGTCAACCGGCTTCACTCTCGCCGAGGGCCAGTGTGATCAGGAGGGCAAGGTGCTGACTCTTGCGGGCGAGATGAGCATGGGCGACACCAAGGTCGGCTACCGCGAGGTCTTCACCATCCTCAACGCCGACTCCTACAAGTTTGAGTGGTTCGACTCCGCCCAGGGCCTGGAGATGAAGACCATGGAGATCACCTACACGCGAGTGAAGTGATCGCGAGGCGCCCCGCGCGTCGAAGTCCACGTTCAATGAACGTGGACTTCGGCGTCGGCGCGGCGCCCGGCGCATCATCGTCAGCCGCGCAGTTCGTCCGAGTGTTTGACGCCCAGGCTCTCGTAGATGCGCCGCGTCGCGGCCGAGCGATTGAGCGTGTAGAAGTGCAGGCCGCGCACGTGGTGGTCGAGCAGGTCGCGGCACTGCTCCGTGGCCCAGTGCGCGCCGACGCGGGCGACGGCCTGCGCATCCTCGCCGGCCCTCCGCAGCGCCCGCAGGAGGGGCGCCGGAAGCCTCGCCCCGCTCAGGCCCGCCATCCGCCTCACGCCCGAGATCGACTGAATGGGCATGATCCCCGCCACGATCGGCACGCTGATTCCCGCCAGTTCGCAGCGCTCGACGAAGTCATAGAAATCGCGGTTGTCGAAGAACAGTTGCGTGATGACGACGTCCGCGCCGGCATCGACCTTGGCCTTGAGGTGGTCGATGTCCGCGAGTTTATCCGTCGTCTCGGGATGGCCTTCGGGGTACCCCGCCACGCCGATCCCCAGTGCCGGAAAGTTCCGGCGGATGAACGCGACGAGGTCGCCGGCGTAGCCGAAGCCGCCCGGCGTCGCCTGGAAGCGCCCCTGGCCCGGCGGCGGATCGCCGCGCAGCGCCAGCACGTTCTCAATCCCGCCTTCCACGTAGGTCTGGAGCATCTCGCCGATCTCGTCGCGAGTCGATCCCACGCACGTCAGGTGCGGCACCGTGGTTAATGACGTCTCGCGGCTCAGGCGCAGCACAAGGTCTCGGGTGCGCTCGCGCGTCGAGCCGCCGGCGCCATACGTCACGCTCACGAAGGACGGTCCGAGCGCTTCGAGGCTCGCGGCGGTGGCGTAAAGCGCCTCGGCCGCCTCGTCAGTCTTCGGAGGGAAGAACTCGAAGGAGATGCTCGGTCGGTGATCGGCCAGAATCCGGTCGAATCGCATTCGCGCTCCCGCAGGCCGCAGGTCTCGGTGCGGCCGTTTCAATGTCCGGTGCAGTGTAAACGGCGGGCGCAAGGGGTCAACGCGCCTTCGGCGCACTTGACAGGGGCCGGTCGTCCCGTCATGATCGTCGGGTCGGCCTGCGCCGGCCGCGGCCATCGGCATCCCGGAGGAACTCGTCATGACCCGAATCTCCACGCTGTTCGTTCTGCTCGCGGCAAGCCTGCTCACCGCGTGCTCTTCCGTCTCCACGCCTCACCTGCTCGGCGACGCCATCGACAACGCGGTGGCCGAGGAGTTCAACGGCGTCTGGAAAGCCGGCGACACGCTCTTCATGGTCCGCCACCTCGGCCAGGGCGAGTTCCGCGCCGCAACCTCCAAGTGGAACGAGAGCGAGCGGAAGTTCGAGTTTGACCAGGGCGCTGTGCACATTCGCGCCCTCGGCGACGTGCTCCTCCTGCACCTGCTGGAGGACTCCGAAGAGGAGGAGGAGGGCGTGCCGAACCACTATTCGCTCGCGCGCGTGATCCTCACGGAGACCGACGAGATCCTCCTCATCCCCGCTGATGCCAGGCGGTTTGCGGCCGCGGTGCGGGCGGGCGAACTCAAGGGCGAGGTTTTCGGCGGCGGCGCCGGCGACGCGCCGGAGGGATTCGTCGAAGGCAGCGCCACGAACGTTGACCTTTCCGGGACGAAGGAGGAGATCGACGCCTACCTCACCGCCGACCGCGTGCCGCTGCTCTTCAACGTCGCGGACTGCGGCGTGATGCGGCGCGTCGAGGATGCGAAGATCGACTAGCGGCGGCGCCCGCCGTCAATCCTCCGCCCTCTCGCCCTCCGGCGCCATGCGGACGATCGCCGGATCGAAGCGCGCGATGATCTCGACGAGGTCCGCCTGCTGAGCCATGACCTGGTGAATGTCCTTGTAGGCCATGGGCACTTCGTCGAGGCCGGCGCTGAGCAGCGTCACGCCGCGCTCCTCGAGCAGTCTCTTCACGTGGCTCCAGCGGAAAGAGTTCTTCGCGGCGGTGCGTGACATCGTCCGCCCCGCGCCGTGCGCGGCCGAGCAGAGCGAATCGGCCGAACCCTTCCCGCGCACCACGAATCCCGGCGCCGCCATTGAGCCGGGGATCATCCCGAGCACGCCCGCGCCGGCCGGCGTCGCCCCCTTGCGGTGCACGATCACCTCGACGCCCCCGTGCACTTCCTTCCACGCGAAGTTGTGGTGGTTCTCGACGCCCGCGAGGACATCCGCGCCGAGATGCCGCACGATCGAGTCGTGGATGATCGCGTGATTCGCCGAGGCGTACTTGCCCATGAGTTCCATCGCGGCCCAGTATTCGCGCCCGGCATCGGTGTCGAGGTCGAGCCATGCGAGGTGGCGCAGTTCCCTGGGCAACTCAGGATGCAGGTCCATCGCGAGTTTCGAGTAGTGGCTCGCCACGGCGTAGCCCGTGCCCCGGCTGCCGCTGTGGCTGAGCAGCGCGACGTAGACCCCCGCGTCGAGGCCGAGTTCCGGCTCATCGAGCGTCAGGGTTCCGAACTCAACGAAGTGGTTGCCCGAGCCGCTCGTGCCCAGTTGCGACCACGCCTTATCGCGGTTGAGTTTCGTGATCGGGCTGACGGCCCAGTCTTCTTCCATCACGCCGTGCTCGCGGCGGTCGCTCCACTTCGCCCCCATGCCGAAGGCGGTCTCTTCCTTGAGCGCGTTGGAGAGGCGGTCGATCTGACCGCGCAACGCGCTGATCGGCAGATCGAGCACGGTGAGTTTCATGCGGCAGGCGATGTCCACCCCCACGGCGTAGGGAATGACGGCGTTGTCCGTCGCCAGCACCCCGCCGATCGGCAGGCCGTAGCCGACGTGCGCATCAGGCATCAGCGCCGCCGCCACCGACACGGGCAATCGGCACGCGTTGCGCATCTGGTCGATGGAAGCGGCGTCGAGGTCGAGTCCCCACGACTTCCACTCGATCCCGCCGCATTGTTCGGTCTGGAATGGCATGGTTCCCCGCGATCCGTTTCGCGATGGAGCATCGTAGTCCGATGCGCCGCGTGCGAACGCCGCGCACACACCAACCAGTTGGGCGACTGAGTCGCTCTTAGGGCACGAGGGCGTGGAGGCGCGGAACTGCAAGTTACCCCCGACCCGTTTTGTTTCGTGCCTGCAAAAGTGTGAGATTCCTGCGAATTCAAGGGATTCCAGCGACACTTCGCCTGGGCATGAGGTATACTGGTTATGACGGCCGAGGAGCGGCGGCAACTCGCTGGCCGCAGGGGCGGGAGCGAGGAGGGCGAGACGTGACCTTTGTTCAGTCCGATCACCACAGCGTCGATGAGGCGGGCTACAAGGCGGTGACGCCCGCCGCGCGGTGCGGTCTTGCAACCGCCGCGACTTCCATCCCCGGATCATCAACGATTCCGTTGCGGAATCCGACCGTCCGCAAGCGCTCGCACCTGCTGATCCGCCACCACACCGGTCCCGGCAATACGCTCTACATCGGAGGCGACGGCGCCTCCACAGCGCAGGGCTATCCGCTCGCTCTGGGGCAGGTGCTCGACCTGCCCGTGAGTCCAGGCGTGATGATCACGGCCGTAACGGGGGCCCAGATTTCCAACACCGGAGTCCGCACACTTGAAGCAGGTTGAGCACGGCCCGGAGACCGTGCCATCGCGACGCAAATTCTTCAACCAGATCGGAGTCAATCATGCCCACGCCCAGCAACCTTCAGAACCTCGATGAACGCGGCTACGTCTTCGTCACCGACGCCGCCGACTGCCAGATCCTGGCAAGCCAGAAGACTGTCAACGTTTCGACCGCGCCAACGCCGATCCCGCATGACTCGACGGGCAATCCGCGCAACCTGCCGGGCCGACGGCGGGTTTACCTGAAGAACTTCAACGCTGCCGAAGGGAATACGGTCTACATCGGCGACGCGTCGGTGACCACGGCGACGGGCTATCCGATCGTGGCACAGGATGAACTCATCCTCGACATCACGGACAACATCCAGTTGTACGCGATCGTGGCGATGAGTGAGAGCGTCGATCTGCGGATGCTCGAACTCGCCTGATCGGAGATGCCGCGATGCCTGCGAAGGGGATCAAGGTTGATGGATCGTTCAACTGCGCGATCCGGACGACCGCGACGGAGGTTGCAAGCGACGCACCGCGCCGCGTGCCTCTTCATGCGATGCGCGGGCGTCGATGGATTCGCATCTTGAATGTTGGCCGGGTGGATGGTGGTCAGCGAGTCAATGTCAAGGTCGTGATAGGCGATGCCGATGTCGCAATGGCTGCGTCTACGGCTCAGGGCTTCGGACTCGACATTGACGAGTTCATTGACCTGCCCTTCAACGATTCAATCACCATCTTCGCCGTCGCCGAACCGAATGAGACGACAGAACTTAGAACGATCGAGTTGAGATGACACTCATGGCAGCACCCTCACTCACTGGAGGGCGCACGTGTCGCGGTATTGGGATCACGCGCACCGTCTCGTGTCAGATGCGGGCCGCGTGGAACGATGCATTTGGGGCCGGCCCAACGCATGAGGTGCCCCCTCCGTTTCCATTGTCTGTGCCGGGCTACCCATTGCGCAGCCGCCAGGGCATGTACATCAAGTATTTCACACCGAATCACGCGTCTGTGGGTGCATTTTACTTGATCGAACGGCAATCCCCGGCGCAAGTGGCGAATCGTGGTTATCCGATTCTGAGGCAACCAAGCCCAGAAACTCGAAGGCAGAAGCGTCTCAAGCAGGTGTTTCTCCCAATAACCGCCTCAGTTCGAATCTACAGTGGCAATCCTGCTACTGAGCCCGGCTGCAGCCTTGAGTTTGGGTGACGAGCAGCTTCGTGATCCGCTGACAAATTGGGAGATTCCTCCATGAATTTTGTGTTCTCTTCACTTATGACCGGCGTCCTGATCGGCGTTGCTTCTGTAGCATCTGGTCAACAATGTTTCTACGCTGGAGATATCGACGATCGTTCAGCGCTCTCGTCAGAACGCAACACATTCGTGACCGCGTCGTGGACTTTCGATGACGTAGAGTGGGCGGGCGGAATAGTCACGGTTTTATGGGGAAACTTCGCCAGCCATCGAAGCGCGGGGAGACCAGTGGCCGCCGATGTCGCCATCTTCCGCGGAATGTCCGAAGGACAATGGGGAGAGGAAGTCGCGCGAGTATCGGGTGTCACGAGGTTCACATGGACTGCAACAGGACAAAGCCATAATGGCCACGACGTATTCGAACTACGCCTGGATGTCAGCATCCAGCTGCCAGTCGGGAGTTTCCATGTCGGCGTGCGTCCAGTGGGAACTGGGACGGGTCAGTACTGGATCGCTTCGACCAGCGGTGAGAATTCACAAGGTGGACCAATCGGAAACGGCGGTGCTTTTTTTCAGTCCGACTTCTTCGGATTCTATCAGCCAACTGATTGGAGAAACATAAACGGCCCAGGCCCGTGGGACGTCTCATTCGGCCTTTGTGGCGAAAGCGATCCCGGCGTGACACTCCGGCTCGAAGGCGAGTGCCCCGGCGCGATGACGGCGCGGCTGAGCGGGGCGACGCCGGGCGGGCGGGTCGCGATCATCCGCTCGGCGCCGGGACGGTGCGGCGGGCAGACGACCATTCCGCCGCCCAATCCCTGCTCGGGCACGGTCCTCCCCCTCGGCGGCGCTGCGCTGGTCCGCATCCTCACCGCCGACGGCGAAGGGAACGCAGCGCTGACCGGCAACGTCCCCAACTCCGCCTGCGGCCGCATCTGCCTCCTCGCCCTCGACCTGCCCACCTGCGAAGTCAGCAACGTCGCGGAGTTCTGATACGCACTCTGTCGGCAACTGTCTCCGCCCTTGTCAGTGCGTTGCGAGCGAAGGGACTGTCCGGCGTTCGAGTTCGAGGAGGCTGCGCTTGATGTGGAGGGCGTGGCTGTCGCCGTTGGTGGTTCCGGCGTAGCCGTGGAGGCGGCCGCCGCTGCCGACGACGCGGTGGCAGGGGACGATGACCGACAACGGGTTGCTGCGCATCGCCTGCCCCGCGGCGCGCGAGGCCATCGGCGAGCCGGCCGCCATCGCGAGATCGGCGTAGGTCAGCACTT
>JBDIVQ010000161.1:0-7186 GCA_039794345.1 Phycisphaerae bacterium
GAACTGCTCATCGTCGTCGGCATCCTCGTCGCGCTCGTCGCCATCGTCGGGAGCGTGATCACCGGCAGCGGCGGGCAGACGGGCACGATGGGCGCCAAGGACCGGGCCGAACGGCAGATCGCTCAACTCAACCTCTACACCGTGTACCAGGGCTTCCGCACCTTCGGCGCTGACAACAACGGCAACTACCCCTCGACGCGCACGCACAAGGGGCAGATGGACTCGGACACCACGCACCAGGTCTTCGGCCTGCTCATCGAGGACGGCTCGCTCGATCCGCGCCAACTCATCAGCAAGAACGAGATGGAGTCGGACTTCTCGATCGGCTCGGCCGGCCGCTTCGGACCGAGCAACACGAGTTTCGCTCTCTGCGACTACGACGCGGACAACTGGCTGCGCTACCGCCAGTGGAACGATTCGTCCGGCTCGCAGTTCGCGCTGATGTCGGACCGGTGGTACGTGGACCGCGTCGTGGCGGAGTACCATTCGATCAACGGGGAGTGGTGGCACGTGCTCATGGGGGACGGCTCGACGAAGATCGTCCACGATCCTCATCGGCCGGGGACGCAGGATCGGCTCTTTGAGCGCGATTCCTCTTTCGGCGACCTCGATGCGCTGATGGTGCACGACTGACCCCCGCGCCGGCGGCACGGCCGCACCAGCCCGCGAAAGTCAATGGATCGGCCGCGGCCGGCCGATGAGAGCAGTCACGCGGCCGCTGGGGCCGCCCGAGGGACGTACCGAATGCCGATGCTCACCGAGGCCCCGCCGATGGCCGCGCTCGAAACGCCGGCCGAGGTTGAAGCGGCGGCCGAATCCTTGGAGCCGCGCTCCGTGTCCAGCGAGACGATCGCATCGCGCGTCGAGGCGGTGCTGCTGACCTCCGACCGCCCGCTGACGGCGTCGCGCCTCGCCGAGATGATCGCCCAGGCCGTGGGCGGCCTCCACCCCGTCGAGGAAGTGGAGTCGGCCGTCGAGTCGCTCAACCAGGTGTACGACGCCACAGGCCGGTCCTTCCGCATCGAGCGCGTGGCCGGCGGCTATCGGATGATGACGCGGCCGGAGTTCGGCTCGGTCGTCGCCGCGACGGCCCGAAGCCGCGACGCCGGCCGGCTCAGCCAGGCCGCGCTCGAAACGCTCGCCATCGTCGCCTACCGCCAGCCCATCACCCGCGCCGACATCGAGGCGATCCGCGGCGTCGCGTGCGGCGACATCCTGCGAAGCCTGCTGGAACGCCGACTCGTCAAGATCGTCGGCCGGGCCGAGGAACTCGGCCGGCCCATGCTCTACGGCACGGGGCGCGAGTTCCTCGAGGCCTTCGGCCTCGCGTCCCTCAAGGACCTGCCGGATTCACGCGAGTTGCGGCAGGGGTAGAGCGTCGATTCGGGGCGCTAGCATCGGGGACGCCCGCGAGGCGCGGAGCCTCGGTGCGAGAGAGGGCACCCCGCGATTCGCTCGAAGACTCGCTGCGAGAGAGGGCACCCCACGATTCGCTCGAAGACTCGCTCATCGTGGGCGTGGCAGACCCCACATCTCGCTCATCGTGGGCGTGGGAGACCGCACAACTCGCTCCTCGTGGGCGTGGCTTGGTGATGAAACAGAATCGCGACTCGATCATCCTCAAGACCGCCGACGAGATCGAGCGCATGCGCTGCGCCTGCCGGGTGGTCGTCGCGGCGCTGGATCGTTGCGAGCAGGCGTGCCGGCCGGGCGTGACAACGGGGGAACTTGACGAGATCGCTTGGCGGACCTTCACCGACCTTGGCGCCACGGGGCTTTTCTACGGCTACCCCGACTATCAGCCGGGTCGGGGCTATCCCCGCCACACCTGCATCTCCGTCAACGAGGAGATCGTCCACGGCATCCCCGGCGACCGGATCATCCGCGAGGGGGACATCGTCTCCATCGACTGCGGCGTGCGTCTCAACGGCTGGTGCGGCGACTGCGCCCGGACCATTCTCGTCGGCGCCGTGGCGCCGGAGGCGCGGAGGCTCGTCGCAGCCACGACGCGCTGCCTCGAGGAGGCGATCGCCGCGATCCGCCCCGGCCGGCGGTGGAGCGACATCGGCCTGCTCATGGAGCGGCTCGCCGTGCGCGAGCGGCTGGGCATCATCCGCGAGTACGTCGGCCACGGGATCGGCCGGTCGATGCACGAGGCGCCCAAGGTCCCGAACTACGCCATCACCCCCGGCGGGCGCGAGGACTTCATCCTGCGGCCGGGGCTGGTCATCGCCATCGAGCCGATGCTGACGCTGGGCCGCGGGGAGACGCTCACGCTGCGGGACGGCTGGACGGTTGTCACGAAGGACCGCCAGTTGGCCGCCCACCAGGAGCACACGGTGGCTGTTACCGCCGGCGGGGTGGAGGTTCTGACCCGGTCCTGAGGCCGGCATGGGCGGCGGCGAGTGGAGGGGAGGCGGTCCGCCCCGGATGATCCGACGCCGGATCAGGCGTTTCGCCTGCTGGTCCGGCGGATCGGAGGCGGGCTACAATCACGTTCAGTTTTCAGAGGTTGGGCGGGGCGGCGGGCCGCTCCGCGGCGGAGTCTCCATGGCGAAAGATGACAAGATTGAACTTCGGGCCGAGGTGGTGGACGCGATGCCGAACGCGATGTTCAAGGTTCGGCTCGAGAACGGCCACGAGATTCTCGCCTATGTCTCGGGGAAGATGCGCAAGTTCTTCATCCGCATCCTCCCCGGCGACCAGGTGTCGGTGGAACTGAGCCCCTACGACCTGACGCGCGGGCGGATCACCTACCGGTTCTGAATGGCCGCGGCCGCCGGCGGCGCTTGGCCCTGAGCGAGTCGGGGCTATGATTGAGTTCGCAATTGACCCGGCGTGAGCCGGGGTGAAGGGACGTCGTCATGAAAGTGAAGTCGAGCGTGAAGCGCCGGACCCTGGACTGCCAGATCGTCCGCCGCCGCGGCAAACTCTACGTGATCAACAAGAAGAACCCGCGCATGAAGCAGCGTCAGGGTTGAGCAGGCAGCAGAGCCCCCGGCCGGGCCGGGTCGTCGAGGATTGAGACATGCCCCGCATCGCAGGTGTTGATATTCCGGACAGCAAGCCGATCCGCTACGCGCTTCGGTACATTTACGGCATCGGCCCGAAGTTCGCGGACGCGATTCTGGCTGAGGCGGCGATCGACCCGACCAAGCGGGCGCGGGATCTCTCGGGCGAGGAGGCGAGCCGCATCAACAGCATCATCGACTCGAGTTATCTCGTCGAGGGTACGCTGCGGCGCCAGGTGTCACAGAACATTCAGCGGCTGCGCGACATCCGCTGCTACCGGGGCGAGCGGCACCGTCGCGGCCTGCCGGTCCGGGGCCAGCGCACCCGCACCAACGCCCGCACCCGCAAGGGGCGCAAGAAGACCGTCGCCGGAAAGAAGAGCGTCAAGGCCTGAGCCTTGTCCCAACGTGCATGCGTCCCGCGTCCTCATGGCCGAGGCCGGGTCGATTCAGCCAGTTGCCTGCCGCATGAGTCGGAGAAGGCAACGCGAGAACTGAAAGGGTTGATTCATGGCCAAGAAGACCGCCAAGGTCCGCAAGAACGTCATTCGCGGCATCGCGCACATCCGCGCCACCTTCAACAACACGCAGATCACCATCACCGACGTGAACGGTGAGACAATCGCGTGGGATTCGGCCGGCACCGTCGGCTTCAAGGGCGCGCGCAAGAGCACGCCCTTCGCCGCAACGCGGGCCGCCGAGTCTGCCGCCGCCAAGGCGCGCAAGGTGGGGATGAAAGAGATCGAGATCCGCGTCAAGGGCCCCGGGGGCGGGCGCGAGTCGGCCGTCACCGCCCTGGCGCACTCGGGCCTCAAGGTGACCGCGATCGAAGATCACACGCCGGTGCCGCACAACGGCTGCCGGCCGCCGAAGCGCCGCCGCGTCTGAAGCATTCTCCCGTCGCGGCCTGACCGCCGCGGCGGGTCTTTCGAACTGTTCGTCTTGCCGTCGGAATCAGCAGGGGTCTCGCCGCCGGGCAGCGGCGAAGCGCTCCGATCAACCGGCGGCTTCCCAACCGCGGGATCTGCCCGAACCAGGATTGATGACCATGAGCAGCAGACGCATTCGTTGGCGCGGGCTGGAACTGCCCGGCCGCGTCGTCGCCGACCCGGCGATGAACACTCCCACGTTCGGCCGCTTCACCGTCGAGCCCTTCGAGCGCGGGTTCGGGACGACGGTGGGCAACAGCCTGCGGCGCATTCTCCTCTCGAGCATCGAGGGGGCGGCGGTGAGCAGCGTGAAGATCGTCGGCGCCGAACACGAGTTCTCCACCCTCAAGGGAGTCCTCGAAGACGTCACCGACATCGTCCTCAACGTCAAGAATCTCATCGTTGAACTCGAGGGCGACGAGCCCAAGACGATGAGCCTCGCCGCGACGGGCCCGGGCGAGGTGACGGCCGACCTCATTGAGGCCGACGCCGCCATCACCATCCACAACAAGAACCTCGTCATCGCCACCCTCACCGAAGAGGTCGATTTCGAGATGCACTTCGTCGTGAGCAAGGGGCGCGGTTATGTGCCCGCCTCCGAGCAGTACGAAGCGGTCGAGGAGCAGGAGATCGGCGTGATTCCGCTCGACGCCGTCTACTCCCCCGTACGCCGCGTGCGCTACAAGGTGGAGGACACGCGCGTCGGCCAGAAGACGAACTACGACAAACTGGTGATCGAGGTGTGGACGAACGGGACGGTCAGCCCGGAAACCTCCCTCATCGAGGCGGCGAAGATCCTCCGCAAGCACCTCAATCCCTTCGTGCAGTACACCGAGATCGGGACGGCCCGGGTCTCGCCGGAGGCGTCGGCGGCGGCGGGCGTCGAGGAAAAACTCCTCCGCAAACTCCGCATGCCCATCAACGAACTCGACCTTTCGGTGCGCGCGAGCAACTGCCTCGAGGCCGCCCGCATCCGCACCGTCGCCGAACTCATCAGCAAGAGCGAGAGCGACCTGCTCAAGGTGCGTTCGTTCGGCAAGACCTCGCTGCGCGAGGTGAAGAAGAAACTCGAAGAGATGGAACTGTCGCTCGGGTCGGAACTGCCCGAGGGCTTTGATCTGGAGACGATGAGCGTGCGCTGAGGGCATTGCCCCGCCTCGCCCTGACGATGAAGGAGTGACCGGTCATGCGGCACCGCGTATACGGACGGAAGTTTTCGATGGACACGGAGCAGCGCCGGGCGATGCTGCGCAATCTCGCCGCGGGCTTCTTCGAGCACGGGCAGATCACCACGACGCTGCCCAAGGCCAAGGCGGTGCAGCCCTTCGTCGAGAAGATCATCACGCTGGCGAAGCGCGGCGACCTGCACGCCCGCCGCCGCACCGTCGCGCTGCTGCGCGACCGCATCATGTGCGACGACGAGAGCAAGATCGAGCGCGACCGCTACGGCGAGGTGCGCAAGGGCCCCAAACTCGTCCGCCACATCTTCGAGAACGTCGGACCGCGCTTCGCCGACCGGCAGGGCGGCTACACCCGCATCATCAAACTCGCCAAGAACCGCATCGGAGACGGGTCGCAACTCGTCGTCCTTCAGATGGTCGGCGAGGAGAGCGGGCCGGAGATCGGCGGCCGCAAGTCCGCCCGCCGCACCGCCAAGCAGCGGCGCCGCGACTTCGCGGGCCAGGTCAAGGCGAAGACGCAAGCGGCTCCGGCGGCGGAGTAACGCCGGTTCCCGATTCCCACTTCGTTCACCGCGGGCGGCGTCGATTGCGACGCCGCCCGTTTCTATCATCTGCCCCATGAGCGCCATGCTGGATGAACTCAATGCCATGGAAGCCGAGGCGATCGGCGCGCTTCGCGCCGTCGAAGACGCCGATTCGCTCGAGAGTTGGCGCCTCGCGTGGATCGGACCCAAGGGCCGCCTCAAGGGGCTGCTCGGTTCGATGAAGGACGTCGCCCCCGCCGACCGCCCTGCCGTCGGCAAGCGCATGAACGAAGTAAAGGTCGCCCTCGAGGCTGCCTTCGAGGAGCGCAAAGGCTCGGTCGGCATCGCGAAGCCGCAAGCGGCCGGGCCGAGGCTCGACGTCACCGAGCCGGCGCTCGACCACACCATCGGCCGCACGCACATCCTCACCCGCACCATCGATGAACTCATCGAGGTCTTCGCGCGCATGGGCTTCACCGTCGCCACCGGGCCTGAAGTCGAAGATGAGTACCACAACTTCACCGCCCTGAACATCCCCGCCGACCACCCGGCCCGCGATCCGCTCGACAACTTCTTCCTCGACGGCCGGCACCTGCTGCGCACGCAGACGAGCACGGTGCAGATCCGCGCCATGGAGAAGAGCCGGCCGCCGCTGCGCATCGTCTCCTGCGGCCGCGTCTATCGGCCCGACGAGGTCGATGCGACGCACTCGTTCATGTTCCACCAGATCGAAGGGCTGTATGTCGATCGCCGCGTCTCGATGGTCGATCTTAAGACGACGCTGCTGCAGTTCGCGCACGCCTACTTCGGAGCCGAGGCGGAGGTGAAACTCACGCCTTCGTTTTTTCCGTTCACCGAGCCCAGCGCCGAGATGCACATCAAGATGAACGTGCGCGGCCAGTGGCGCTGGGTCGAACTGGGCGGCTGCGGCATGGTCGATCCCAACGTCTTTGAGGCGGTGGGCTACGACCCCGAGGAGTGGTCCGGCTTCGCCTTCGGCCTGGGCATCGAACGCATCGCGATGCGCAAGTACGGCATCCCCGACATCCGCTGGCTGTTTGAGAATGATCTGCGGTTTTTGACGAGCGTGTGAACGCGTCCGTCGAGACAAGGCTCTGCGCCGGCCCGGCATTCACACCGTGCGGCGCCCGGTGGTCGCACAAGACATCACGCTACTCGCACAACTGCCGGGCGTAGTCCAAGATTATGGCACTCTTATCGCGCCTGAGGCGACTGGGCGCGATTTCAATCGTCCACGCGCAGCGTGCGATGCCTTTCGCCCCGAGAGGGGCGCGCGAATGTAGCCACGGGTGCAGCGAAGCGCGTGCGCAGCCCCGCGAGCGGAACCCGTGGTTGACGGCGCACCGCGATCGGCCGGCCCCGGCAGGGGCTGTGGAGGCACGCGCACCTGGTTGGACGCGACGGATGGAGTTGATGGCGCTGCTGCACTTCGACAGCCTCCATCGCCCCATCCGGGGCGAGTGGAATTGAAGAATACTCGCTTCCACGGGTTTCGCGATGCGAAGCATCGCTCCACCCGT
>JBDIVQ010000162.1:0-7170 GCA_039794345.1 Phycisphaerae bacterium
AAAAGCCACCAGTGGGACTCGAACCCACGACCTGCGCATTACGAATGCGCCGCTCTACCAGCTGAGCTACGGTGGCAAATCGAACAGGCGAATTGATAGGTCGGCCGCGGCGAAATGGCAACTGCGCCGCGTCGGCGCCCCGCGCCACGTCGGCGCCCCGCGCCGCGTCGCGGGCGGCTGCGGCCCGGCTCCGCCCCGTGGCGCTCCTTCCGGCGCCCGGAGCCTCGATAGGCGTCACCTGGCCTCGATCACCGTAAGTCTGCGGAACTCCTCGCGCGTCTCCGCGTCGATCTCGCCCGAGCGCACCGTCGTGGCGTTGACAGTGGCGACGGTAAGGCCCTCGCGGAAGGCGGCGGCCCAATCGCCGCTGCGGCGCCACTCGTGGAGCAGGCCCGCCACGAAACTCTCCCCGCAGCCGACGGTATTGATGACCAGTCCCGGGTGAATTCCGACGTGGCCGATCCACGCCTGGCCGGGGATGGTGAGCGCCGCCCCCTCCGCGCCGACGGTCACCGCCGCCATCGCCCCCTTCCTTGAAAGGAACCGGGTCATCTCCAGCGCTTCATCGCGCGTCGTGATCGAATGTCCGGCGATCTGGGCGGCCGTCGTGCGGTTCATGCGGATCATCCACACGGGCAGATCGCGCGTGGCTTCGAGCGGCTCGCCGAAGGTGTCGAGCAGGACGCGGGCGCCGGCGCTGATCGCCCGCTTCACCATTGCCTCAAACACGTCCACGCCCAGACCGGGAGGAATCGAACCGCAGAAGCACAGAATCGCCTCGTCGCGCGCCATGAGCCCGATCTTGCCCTGGATGCGCTCGAGATCCTTCGGCGTGATCTCGAAGCCCTCCTCGCGCACGTACGTTGAGCGATCGTTGACCGGATCGACGATGGTGACGTTCTCGCGCGTCGGTTTGCTGACGCGCAGCATCTGCGAGACGGCCCGGCCCGCGGCCGGCGCGCTGAGAAACGACTCGAAGAGGTCGAGTTCGCGATCGCCGACAAACCCGGTCGCGATGCTGCGCGTGCCGAGACGGGCGAGGACGCGCGAGACGCGGATGCCTTTGCCCGCGGGATAGACGTCGATGCGCTTGCCCATCTGGTGCCGGCCGACGGCGAAGTCGCGCACCTCGATGAGGCGGTCGATCGCCGGGTTGAGGGTGATGGTGACGATCTCGGTCGCGGAGGCGAACATGGCGCTTCAAGTGTACCGCGTTCAACGACCGGGCACGATGCCCGACCGGACCGCTATCATCCCGCCCATGACCTCCCGCGAAGCATCATCCAGCGCATCGGCGACGGCTTTGTGACGGCAGGCGATCTCCTCATCGCGTCGGCCCTCGGACTGCTCGGCGGATGCGTGGGCGGCATGCTCGGCCTGGGCGGGGGGATTATCATCATTCCCCTGCTGACGCTCATCCGCGGCCCGGATCAGCACTTCTACCAGGCGTCGCTCATGATCATCTACATCGTCGTTGCTCTCGCCGCGCTGCGCAAACACCTGCGCAAGGAGGCCGTGCGCCTGGACGTCCTGCGCGGCCTGGTGCCGGCGTCGGTGGCGACGATGCTGCTGGGAGTTTGGGTGGGCAACCAGGTGGACGAATCGATGCTGCGGCGCCTCTTCGCGATCTTCCTGCTCTACGTCATCGCCACCGACCTGACGCGCCTGACGCGCGAATGGAACGAGGCGCGTCAGGGCCTTCCCGCCGCGCCCGCGGCCGTGCGACAGCGCGTCCCCCTGGGCCGCAGCCTCTTCGTCGGGACGGCGATGGGATTCGTCGGCGGGTTTCTTGGAGTCGGGGGTGGGACCGTCGCCGTCCCCCTTCAACAGCTCGTCTGCCGCATCAATCTCCGGCAGAGCATCGCTACCTCCACGGCCGTCATCCTCGTCACCGGGACCATCGGCGCGATCGCCAAGAACCTGACGCTCGCCGAGGCGACCGGGGGGGCGCGCACCATCGAGGACTCGCTCCTGCTTGCCGCCTCGCTGGCGCCGGGGGCGATCGTCGGCGGGGTGCTCGGCTCCCACCTCGCCCACTACCTGCCGATGTTCTGGGTTCGCGTCTTCTTCGTCTGCCTGCTGACGTTCTCAGCGCTACAGATGAGCGGCCTGCTCGGCTGAGCGAGAGAGCATTCTCACATCCATCGAGTCATTGCGAGGTGCCATCGAATGCTGCCGCTCCGGATCCGGTTCAATCGCGGGCGAGGGCGATAAACGGGACAGGGCGATAAACGGGACAGGTACGTTTTTACCCCTGTTCTTTCAGAGTCAAACGTACCCGTCCCGTTTTTTTCGTGTCCCGTCTTTTCCGGAGGGGCGGGAGGTTTCGGACGCAGCCTAGATGTCGAGATTCTTCACCTCGAGGGCGTGCTCCTCGATGAACTCGCGGCGCGGCTCGACGGCCTCGCCCATGAGGATCGAGAAGAGTTCTTCCGCTTCGGAGGCGGCCTCCCACTTGATCCGCAGGAGGCGGCGCCGCGCGGGATCCATCGTCGTCTCCCACAACTGCTCGGCCTCCATCTCACCCAGCCCCTTGAACCGCTTGACCTCGATGCCCTGCCGGCCGAGGTCGAGCAGCGTCGTGAGAATCGACGGGATGTTCGGAGCCGGATGCACCACCTCCCGGTCGCCGGCGCTGTTCATCGCCACCCAGGCATACTTGGTGTCCATCATGGCGCCGGTAACGTCTTCCTGCTGGCGCAGGGCGTAGTCGTTGATGTCGATGCCGAATCTCGCGAGCCGCTCGAAGAGCACCCCGAGTTCGCGATTCTCGTGCAGTTCGCGGAACGACGCGGGCTGGGCGCCGCTCTCGGGGTCGGGCGCATGGCCGTTCGAGTCGGGCAGGTCGTCGATGTAGAGCGACTCGCGCTCGAGCAGTTCGCGCGCCTGCTGCTCGCTCCAGCAGAACGCCTCGCCGCCGATCCACGTCAGGCGGTGCGTGGGCAGCCGGCCGCGGCCGAGGGGATCGTCCTCCCGCGCGTTGAGCAACTGCTCAAACGTCATCCCGCGCCGTTCGACGACCTTGGCGAGTTCGGCGAGGCGCTGCAGAAGCGAGACGATGGTCCGCGCCGCATCCCCGTCGTGACGCGCGGTGACTCCCCCATGTCCGTCGCGGATGAGAAGCGAAGCGTGTGACAGGGCCATGTCGATGAGCGTCGCTTCGAGCCGGCGGTCGTCAAGCACGTACTGGATCTTCTTGCCGCGGGCGATCTGGTAGAGAGGCGGCTGGGCGATGTAGATGTGTCCGCGCCGGATGAGGTCGGGCATCTGCCGGAAGAAGAAGGTGAGCAGGAGCGTGCGGATGTGCGAGCCGTCCACGTCCGCGTCCGTCATGATGATGACCTTGCCGTACCGCAGTTGCGAGACGTCGCAGTCATCGCCGATGCCGCAGCGCAGCGCCTGGATGATCGTGCGGATCTCCTCAAAGCCGAGCACCTTGTCGATGCGGGCGCGTTCGACGTTGAGGATCTTTCCGCGCAGCGGGAGGATCGCCTGGAACTCCGACTCGCGTCCCCCCTTGGCGCTGCCTCCGGCGCTGTCGCCCTCGACGATGAAGAGTTCGGACCGCCCGACGTCGTCGGTCGTGCAGTCCGCGAGTTTGGCGGGCAGGCCGCTCGATTCGAGGGCGGACTTGCGCCGCGTCAGTTCCCGTGCCTTGCGAGCCGCCTCGCGCGCCTGAGCCGCAATCACGCCCTTCTGGCAGATGCGCTTCGCGTCTGCCGGATGCTCCTCGAGCCAGGCGCTGAACTGCTCCCCGACCAACTGGCTCACCACCGCCTCGGCGTCCACCGAGAGCAGACGCTCCTTGGGTTGGTTGTTGAACTGTGGATCGGGGTGCTTGAGCGAGATGACCGCCACGATCCCTTCGCGCAGATCCTCGCCCGAAGGCGTGATGTCCTTGAGCAGGTTCGCCTTCCGCGCATAGTTGTTGAGAACGCGCGTGATCGCGTTCTTGAAGCCCGTCAGGTGCGTCCCGCCCCCCGGGTTGTGGATGTTGTTCGTGAACGCCAGCGTCGTCTCGTTGTACGAGTCGGTGTATTGCAGCGCCACCTCGCAGGCGATCGGCTGCTGCGGGTCGTTCGTGGACATGTAGACGGGCACGCAGATCGGCGCCCGGCTCTTGGCCATGTGCGTCACGTACGCGAGAATCCCCTCCGAGTAGTGAAACGTCTCGCTGCGCGGCTTGCCGTCCGGCCCGACCCGGTCGTCCGTCAGGCGGATCACGATGCCCGAGTTGAGATACGCCAGTTCGCGCAGGCGGCGGCGGAGCGTCTCGAAGTCAAACTCCGTCTCGGGGAAGATCGTCGGATCCGGCTTGAAGGTGACGCGCGTTCCCGATCGTGCATCGCCGGCGGGAAGTTCCTGGACGACGTGCAGCGGCGTCGTGACGACGCCGCGCTCAAAGCCGATGAGGTAGACCTTGCCCTCGCGCGTGACTTCGACGTCCATCCACTCGGAAAGGGCGTTGACGCAGGAGATCCCCACGCCGTGCAGCCCGCCCGAGACCTTGTACGCCTTGTGGTCGAACTTGCCGCCCGCATGGAGGACGGTCATGACGATCTCGACGGCCGGCCGACCGTTGAGAGCCGGGTTCTCGTGCTTCATCGGCCCGACGGGGATTCCGCTGCCGTCGTCGGTGACGGAGATGGACCCGTCGGCCTGGACGCTGACCTGGCAGGTGGTGGCGCGGCCGGCCATGACCTCGTCGATGGCGTTGTCGACCGCCTCCCAGACGAGATGATGCAGGGCCGAGAGGTCCGTGCCCCCCACGTACATGCCCGGCCGGCGCCGGACGGCATCAAGCCCTTCGAGAACCTGGATGTCCTCTTCGCCATAGTGCGAGCCGTGGCCCGTCTTCCCGGGCGGAGTCACCGGAATCTCAAGTTGTTCGGGTTGCATCCCAGCCCCTTGTGAGTGGTCATCCATGAATCGGAGGCAGCCGCGTCCATGCGCTCGCTTCGGCCGCGATGCCGGATTGGAGCCGAAGGCGGGACGGCGGGATTCCGCCCGCGGCGGGAAGGGTGTTCCAGCCGCACTATGATAGGAAAACTCGGGAGGGAAAGCGAGTTTTCTGCCGCCTCAGACCCCGGTTTTCCGAAGGTCTCACGGGCCGGCGCCGCGGCCCTCCGGCCGGCGCAGGGCGGAGGAAGAGGGCCGTGAGCCGGTCCCGGAGCGGCACCAGCCGCGAACGCGCGTTCATCAGCACAGGCATGGAAATCGCCGACACTCTATTGCGACTCGCCGTCCTCCTCCTCGGCGGCCTGGCCGCGCTCGGGTTCGGCCTGTGCCTCGTCCTCGGCTATGCCCTCCTCCATCCTCCGCGCATCGCCGCCGGCGCCGCCGCAGCGCGCGGCTGGCACCTCGATCCCGGCGACGCCGGGTATGAAAGCGCCGAGTGGAGCCTGGAAACCCGCGACGGCCTCCGCCTGCCCGTCTGGGAGATCATCAACGACGAGCAGCCCGGCGGTCCCGTCGTGATCTTCTCCCACTGCTGGGGCGGCTCGCGCCGGGAATCTCTCCAGCGTGTCGGATTCGTCTTTGACCGCGCCAGCCGGGTCGTGCTCTGGGACATGCGCGGCCATGGTGAGGCGGAAGGGACCAGCCGCCTCGGCACTCACGAAGTCGATGACCTGCTCGACCTCATGGACAAGGTCGCCGGCGACCGCCCCGTCATCCTCTACGGCTACTCCATGGGCGCCGGCGTCTCAATCTGCGCCGCGGCGCGCGACCCCCGGCCCGATCGCGTCGCGGGCGTGATCGCCGACGGCCCCTACCGTTGGACCCGCGAGCCGGTTCACGCCATGCTCACCTTCAACGGGCTGCCCTCTTTCCCCATCCTCAACATCGTGCACCGTGCGCTGTGCGTCATGATCCCACGCCTGCGCAATTCGGAGCGGGCGCAGTTCGCGGCTCGTCTGCGCTGCCCGCTGCTCGTTCTCCACGGGGCGGATGATCCGGTCTGCCCGCTCCACTCCGCTCTCGAGGTGGCCGAGGCGGCGCCTCAGTCTGAATTCGTCATCATTCCCGCGGGCGGACACCTCAATCTCCACCAGACCGACGCCCACCGCTATCACGCGACGGTGGATGACTTCATCCGCCGCTGCGTCGATCGTCGCGCCGCAAAGCGGGAACATGCCTGAGGCGCGCTGCGCGGTTTCCACGCAGGAGCAACGCTACTCTCTGGCATGCTCATTCTCTTCGACATCGACGGCACGCTCTATCACGGCGACGGCACCGGACGCGCCGCCTTCCTCGACGCGGGCCGCGAACTCTTCGGACCGCGCTTCGTCGAGCACGCCTTCGACCTCTCAGGCCGCCTCGATCCCTGGATCTACGGCCGCTTCATGGAACTTAACGGCCTGGAGCGCGATGAGCAGATTGACCGCACCTTCCGGGAGGCATGCCACCGTCACCTCCGCCGGCGCATCGAGTCGGGCCGACACAACGTCAAGGCCCTCCCCGGCGCCGTCGAACTCGTCCGACGCCTCTGCACCATCCCCGACGTAACGATCGGCCTGCTCACCGGCAACTGGGAAGCGAACGGACGGCTCAAGGTCGAGTCCGTCGGCTTTGATTCGCGCGAGTTTCCCATCTGCGCCTGGGGCGATGACGGGCCGACGCGCGATGATCTTCCACCCGTCGCCCGACGCCGCTACGTCGAGGCCCGCAGCCGCGAAATCGGCTTCGAGCGCCTCGTCATCGTCGGCGACACGGTGCATGATGTGAACTGCGCCCGCGCCCACGGCTGCCGCAGCCTTGCCGTCTGCACCGGCGGCGGGCGGGAAGGCCAGTTGCGCCAGGCCGGAGCCGACCGCGTCCTTCCCGACCTCTCAGATACCGATGAAGTCTGCGATTGGCTCCTCAACGGATCGCGGCAAGTTTCAACCTGACGGCTTCCAGCTGCCGTCCCCTGCCCGCAGCACGTTCCCTCCTGCCGCCGGGAATCGCAGAGAATCTCCAGGATTTTTTCTCCGGATGGCGATTCGCCGCCCCCACTCCGGCGACTTGCGGTTATGCTTGAGCAGCCGGCCTTTGCGCCGCAGAGGGAGCAGACATGGTCAGAACTCGCCACACAAGCCTCATCGGAACTGCGCTTCTCACCTTGGCCGCCGCCGCCGCGGATGGGAACGGACCGCCGTCAAGCGAGGTTCTCAACCTCGGCCTGCGCGG
>JBDIVQ010000163.1:0-7134 GCA_039794345.1 Phycisphaerae bacterium
CCTGCGCCTCGCGGGGCGAAAGGGGCTGGCGCGGCTTGGCGTGACGGATGAGGTTCTCGCGAGGCGGCGCTTCCGCTCCGACACCGATCCGCCGCCCCCGCCGAATCTCGAATATCCCTGAATCCTCCGCGGCTTGCGGCGTATGATTGCCGCCGCCGTGGCCGGTGAGCCGGCGGACTCGAGTCCCGCGTCCCTTTCCCGTGGAATCGCCGCGAATCATGACCGATCTGCTCGCGTCATCGTCGGGTGAAACGCTCGCCGCCTTCAAGGCTCGCTGCGAACACGAAGGGTCGCCCGGAGTGATGCGGCACAGCGCGTGGGTTGATGATCGCGGCTGGTCGTTCATGGGGCTCATGGCGGGCATCCTCAGCGGCGGCCAGATCAATTACTCGGTGCAGCAGCCCGGCGTGATCAAGGCCTGGCACCTTCACGAGAAGCAGACCGATGTCTGGTGTCTGCTGCATGGGTGCATCAAGGCGGCGATCATGTCCCGGACCGGCGATCGGCGCTGGACGGCGGTGCTGGGGGAGCGCAACGCCGCCGTCCTCATCATCCCTCCCGGCCTGTGGCACGGCGCCATGACGATCGGCCCGACGCCGGCCGGACTGCTCTATTACGTGGATCGCGAGTACGATCCGGCCCAGCCAGACGAGCAGCGTCAGGCGCATGACTGGCAGTGGAACCCCTGGTCGGTTGTGCCGCGATGAACGCAACGGGCAGGTTCGTCGAGTGTGCTTTCAGGGCGAAGGTGAAAGGCCGGGCCGGGCGTCCGGAGGGGCGCTCCGCCGATCAGACCGCAGTTGGAGAGCCATAAGATGTTCAGCCGAATCCCGGGGCGTTCGTTCCATGCCCGCACGCGGCGCCGGTGGGCCGCTCCTTCCGTTGTTCGTCGTCCCGCGTTTCATGCGCTTGAGCGGCGCCTGCTGCTCTTCGGCGATCCGATCTTCGACCTCGGCTCGCTGGACGGGGCGAACGGCTTTCGCATCCCCGGGATCGCCATGGACGGCCAGGCCGGCTTCTCGACCGCCGGCGTGGGCGACCTGAACGGCGACGGAATCGACGACTTTGCCGTCAGCGCACCCTACGCGGAGGGATCGCTCCTTGAGGGCCGCGTCTACGTCATTTTCGGCGGCGCGGGCGTTGGCGGGGCGGGACAGTTCGATCTTGCGTCCCTGGACGGCACGAATGGCTTCGTGATTGAAGGAGCGCAGCCTGGCGGAGGGGCGGGGTGGTCCCTGCGGCCTGTCGGAGACGTCAACGGCGATCAGTACGGCGACCTGATCGTCGGCGTGCCCTTCGCCGCTTCGGCGTGCGTGATCTTCGGCGGCCCCAGCGTTGGAGAAGGAGGGCTCCTTTCCCTCGCCGGCCTCGACGGAACCAATGGCTTCGTCATCGTCAGCCGCCAGTATGAGGCCATCGGATTCACGACCGACGGGGCAGGGGACGTAAATCTCGACGGCTACGACGACGTGCTGCTCGGTTCGCCGACCAGCTTCGACAATTCGGGAGTCGCCTTCGTCGTCTTTGGCGGTGCGTCTGTTGGTTCGAATGGCGTCTTCGACGTAACGAGCATCGACGGCTCCAACGGACTGGTCATTCCCGGCGTGACGCCCGACAACCAGTTCGCCTGGCGCGTCGCCAATGCGGGCGACCTCAACGACGACGGCGCCGCCGACTTCGTCATCGGCGAACTCGGCGCGGGCACCAACTCCGCGGGGGCGGCGTACGTCATCTTCGGGTCCGATACGATCGGCCAGGGCTCGCAGGGGCTCATTGACATTACGGCCCTGGACGGCTCGAACGGCTTTGTGATCCTCGGGCTCAACGCCAACGACTTCTTTTCGACGAGCCTCTCCGGCGGCGGGGATGTCAACGGCGACGGGGTCGATGACCTGCTCGTCGGCAGTCTCATTCAGAACACCTTCGTCATCTTCGGCGCCTCGGGCATCGGGGCCGGCGGGCAGTTCGATCTCGCCTCCCTCGACGGGACCAACGGCTACGTGGCCTACCTGCCCAACGGCGCCGCGGCCTTCGTCACGCACACCGGCGACCTCAACAACGACGGAATCGGCGACGTCGCCATCGGCGCAGCAGGCGCGGACGAAGTGTACGTGTACGTCGGCGGGCCCTTCGTCGGCGGCGGCGGGCTCTTTGACGTGAGCAGCGTCAACGGCGAGAACGGCTTCCTGATCCAGGGCGTGCGCCTCGCCGGCGGATTCGTCGGCGAGCCGATTTCGCGCGCCAAGGACCTCAACGCTGACGGCCGTGCCGACCTGCTCATCGGCGCGGCACTCGCCAACCAGCAGACGGGCGAAGCGTACGTCCTCTTCGGCGTGAACGCGACCGGCGTCGCCGCGCCCAGCGCTCTCACCGCCGTCGCCCTCGACAGCATGTCCATCGAACTGCAGTGGACGGACAACTCGCTTGTTGAGGATGGCTTTGAGATCGAACGATCGCTCGACGGCGAGTCGAACTGGGTCTTCGTCACCTCCGCGCCTCCCAGCAGCGGTTCGGGGGGCATGTCCACCTATCAGGACGGCAGCCTTCAGCCGGAGACGACGTATTACTACCGCGTCCGCGCGTTCCGCCAGAGCGTCTTTTCAGCCTATTCCAACATCGACTCCGCGACGACGCAGAGCATACCGGGCGCTCCCGCAGCGCCTTCGGGCCTCACCGCCTCGGCGGTCTCCGAGTTCGAGATCCGCCTCGACTGGACCGACAATTCGATTGATGAGAGCGGCTTCATCATCGAGCGAGCCCTCGATCCGAACGGGCCCTGGGCCGAGATTGACACCGCCGGTCCCGATGCCACGACCTACTCGGACACGACCGTCTCCCCCGGCCAGCCGTTCTACTACCGCGTGCGGGCGTTCAACGATTTCGGCGAATCGGACCCGAGCAACGTGGCGGGGGCGACGACGTCGCCCTCGCAGGGCGGCGCGCGCCGCGTCGAGTATCTTGATGCAGATGGCGATCTCGTTACCTTCAGCCTCATCGGCGTCGGCGGAACCATCACGCTTTCCCTTTCTGGAGGCGAAGGCGGCTCATTCATCGACACGCTCTACGTCGCGGTGAACCAGGTCGGCGTCGGCTCCCTCGTCGTGAGCATCGTGCGCGGCTCGGAGAGCGACGGCCGGGTGCAGATCGGCCAGCTGCAGGGCGATATCAGCGGCGGCGACCAGTTCGTCCGCGTGGGGGTGATCAACTTCAGCCCGGTGGACATCGTCGGCGGCGGCGTCTGGCTGTGCAACGTCAACCGTGCCGAGTTCGGCGACCTCCTCGGCGCCGCTTCGATCGAGGGTCAGGTCGCCGACCTGCGCCTGCGCGACGTGGACACCTCCGGCTCGATCTCGCTGTGCGACGTCTATCGGTTCAGCGCCCGCTCGTTGGTTCTGGGCGGCGGCTTCGGAGCGAACTCCGTCTTTCTCTTCAACGTCGCCGAAGACGCCGACTTCTCGCTGACGACCTTCGCGGAGGCCGGACTGGGCTCGATGTTCATCGGCGGGCGGGCGGACCTCCGTCTCGACGTCTTTCGCGCCGGAATCATTGATGTTCGCGGCGATGCCGATTTCGCGGGAGGCGCCGTCATCGCCGACCGCCTCGCCCGCCTGACGATCGGCGGCTCGTGGCTCGGCGGTCCGCTCACCATCGGCCGGCTCGTCGGCAAGGTGGCCGTTGTCGGCGATGTGGCCGGCGGGGCCGTGCTCAACACCACGGGCGGATGCGTGGTCATCTGCGGCAACTCGTCGGGGACGTTCAACCTCGATCAGTTCGCCCGGTTCGTCGTCAAGGGCGACATGCTTGATGGCACGGTGGCCTTCAGCGATTCCGCCGCCGCCGTCGTGTGCATCAGCGGCGACTTCGCCGGCGGCATTCTCACCGGTGATTCCGCGGGCCTGTGGTGCATCAAGGTGCTCGGTTCCCTCGGCACTTCGGCGGCCGTGGACATCGACGGGCGGCTCCAGAAAGCGACGATCCGCGGCGACCTCGCGGGCGGTGTCAAAGTCCGATCGACTGACTGCGTCGTCGTCTGCACCGACTTCACCGGATCATTCACCGCGGATGGAGCAGAAGGCGAAACGGTCCGCAAGTTTGTCGTGAAGGGCGCGGCCGACGGATCGCGCTTTGCTTCCGTCGGCGACGTCGGCTGCCTCGACTTCGGCAAGCTGGATGATGCCGAGGTGTTTGTCGGTCTGGCGGCGGACTGGAGCGGCGGCCTGCCCCAGTCGCTGGGCGATTTCCTCCGGGAGTCGATTCTCCGGAAGTTCCAGGTGCGCGGCGAAACGCGCGGCGCAACCATCGCCTCGGCTCTCATCAGCGACCTCTGCCTTCGGGAAATCTCCCCTGAGATCGTCTTCCATCTCGCGGCAGCGCACGTGGACCGGGCGAAACTCATCGTCGAAAACGTGCCCTACCACCTCGGTCCGGATGCGATCTTCTCTGACCTGCCCATGCGACAGTACCTCGACATCCGCCAACTCTTCGAGTCCGGAGGGGTCTGACCTCCGGCAATCCGGGCGTATCATGCCAGGGAAGACAGGAGGATGACGCCGTGAACAAAAAATACGAGGTCGTGGAGAAGGTCCGGCAGGTCATCGTCCGCGAGCGGCGCTGGCACGTGACAGCCGTCTCCGAGCAGGACGCGATTCGAATCGTCCGCGAGGGTCAGGCGCCGCGCGGTTACCGCGGCGACCGCACTCACCTCGTTTCGCGCGAGCACGAAGGCTGGTTCGTCAACAACCAGCCGACCGAGTACCGGCCGGCCGAGGCCGTGCCCGTCGATGACGGCATCGCCGACATCGGCGGCGGTGACTGAGCGCGCCGAGGCGGCCAACCCGGGCAGACTTGACCACGCGGGCCCGCACTCCCGTGCCGACCGACCCGCGCGCTCAGGTGCATCCACGGTCGAACCCGTCATCCGCCGGCGTTCCCGTGTTGTCCCCGTGACCCCGGAACTGCGAGTATGGGGGTAGAGACGACTCACTTCCTTCTCTTCTCCGCCCCCTCCAACCATCGCTCGGCCGCGCTTCGGCGCGGCCTTGCGGTTTTTCTGTTCCGCGAAACTCCGGCTGTCGGCGAATCGGCTCATGCGCGCAGCAGAGGCGGCAATTGTGGCCAGCAGGGGCCGCTCCATGTCGGCCCCTGGCCAGCTCTGAGTGATCGACATGCACTTGCGCGGCAAGGAAGCGCTGGCACCGAAGTTGCATTCGGGGCTTGTTCGCCGACCCGTTCATCCCCTGCCCCCGCGCAAGGAGCCACCATGAGCCGCTCGCCTCGCCGCCGCTTGACCCGGTTCGTCCGCCCCCTCCGCACCGCCAGCGCTGCCGACGCTCGACCGGCGTTTGACGCGCTTGAGCCTCGGCGGCTGCTGACGGTGATCGTGCCGCATCTGATCTTCGATCCCGCAGGACAGGCGCCGGTCCACGTCGGCTCACTCAATGGGCAGGGGCAGAGCGCTGAGTTCCTCTTCACCGCCGGCGCTTCGGGCAGCGCCCGCTTCGACCACGGCAACCTGCCGGAACTCGACTCCGCCCTCACCATGGAACTCTTCCGCGGCAGCGATCGCGTCGCCATCGAGGATGATGGCGACAACAGCACCGCCATGCAGGCGAATGTCGTCAGCGGCGTTGAGTATCGTCTTGTCCTCCGATCCAATGTGGGCCAGTCTGTTGAGTATGCCGCCGCGATTGACCTGCCGGCGCCCCAGATCACGGCGCTGTCGCTCGACCCCAGCGGCGACTTCAACAGCGGCCTGCTGCGTTTCGACACCACCACGCAATCGTGGTACTTCTCGTACGTCGCGCCGTCGAGCGGACTTCTTGAAGTGGAGGCGGAAAGCGACGACGTCCGCCGCAACGGCGAAGACTTCGACACTGACCTCTTCGTCTTCGACGCCTCCGGTGCTGAGATTCACCGCGACGTGAATCCTCGCGATGAAGGGCGCTGGAACGCGACCGTCGTCGGCGGCGCGACGTATTCATTCCTCATCCGCCAGGACATCTCGGGCTTTGACGTCGGCACCTTCACCTTCAAACTCGAAGGGCCGAGCGGCGGTGGCGGCGGCGGCGGTGGCGGCGGCGGCGGCAACAACGGTGCGCCCCCGAGCCTCTCAGCCACGCCCGGCATCGTCCGCCACGGCGACACCCTCACCCTCCTTATCGAAAACGACGGCCACGGCGGCGGACGACACGGACGCGGCGGCAGCGGAACCGGCGAGAACGAGTTTGAGGTCCGACGCGCCTGGTTCTACCGCGACTCCAACCGCAACGGCGTCCACGACGCCGACGACGCCCTGCTCGGCTCGGACTTCAACGATGACTTCGGCTTCCGCTGGGTCGGCGGCGTCAGCCACGCATGGGGCACCGGCGACCAGGGCTTCTTCGCTGTCATTGAGGATGACACCCAGTCCACCCGCACCCTCACCGCCGCCGTCACCATCGACAACAGCGCCGCCGCCAGCCAGGTCCGCATCTACGAAGAGGACGGCGACGAGATCACGCTCAGCCTCGCCGGCGCCAACGGCACGATCCGCTACGAGGTCGATGATCGCGGCCGCATCGACCGCATCATCATCGACGGCGAAGATTTCTCCAGCGGCAAACTCTCCTCCATCCTGCGGCGCGGCCAGGGCAGCGACGGCCGGCTCTCCGTCGGCTCGCTCGTCGGCGAAGACGGCCTGCCCATCGAGAACCTCCGACTGCGCACCATCGACCTGCGCAACGTCGATTTCACCGGCGAGGGACTCATGATCGCCGGCGCCGACACCCTCATGCTCGGCAGCCTCACCGGCAACGCCTCGATCAGCGGCGTCGTCGGCCGCCTCACCCTCGGCCGCGTCGATACCGACGGCTCGATCAACCTTGGCAACGTCACCTCCATTAGCGCCGACTCGCTCAACGTCCGCGGCGGCCTGCGCGTCCAATCCGTACGCACCATAGACGTTCGCGGCGACGGCCACTTCAGCATCGACGCCGGCGATGACAACTCCGCCTCCACCATCAACCGCATCCGCGTGCGCGGCAACGCCTCGGGAACCTGGACCTTCCGCGGCGAGACCGAAGTCCGCAACGTCCTCATCGACGGCCGCGGCGAACTCGAACTCAACGACGACCACGGCGGCCGCGCCTCGGTCCG
>JBDIVQ010000164.1:0-7019 GCA_039794345.1 Phycisphaerae bacterium
ACTCCGCGAACATCGACTCAATGAACGTCTCGGGATCGAAGGGCTCGACATCCTCGGGCGATTCGCCGACGCCGACGAGTTTGACGGGGATGTCCACCGCCTCGCGGATGGCGATGACGATGCCGCCCTTGGCCGTGCCGTCGAGTTTGGCGAGGAAGATGCCGGTGATGTTGATCGCTTCCTTGAACTTCTTCGCCTGCTCGATGGCATTCTGGCCCGTGGTGGCGTCGAGGACGAGGAGCACCTCGTGCGGAGCGCCGGGAATCCGCCTGGCCACCACGTCGCGGATCTTGGTCAGTTGCTTCATCAGAGGATCCTGTGTGTGCAGGCGGCCGGCGGTGTCGATCACCAGCACATCCACGCCGCGCGCCAGCGCCGCTTCGCAGGCATCGAATGCGACCGAGGCGGGATCAGAGTTCTGCTGGCCCTTGATAATCGGCACGCCGAGGCGATCCGCCCAGATGGTCAGTTGATTCACCGCGCCGGCGCGGAAGGTGTCGCACGCCGCAAGCATCACGCTGCGCTTCTCATCGAGCAGGCTCTTTGCGATCTTGGCGACGCTCGTCGTCTTGCCGGCGCCGTTGATGCCCGCGACGAGGATGACCGTCGGCTTCGTCGCCGCCCGTGCGATCTGCCGGTTCGCCGCGGGCCAGTAGGACTTCAATTCACTCTTGAGGAACCCGATGACCTGGTCGCCCTGCGTGATGGCGCCGGCGCGGTACTGTTGCCGCAGTTCGTCGATGAGTTTCGTCGTGGTGCGCACGCCGACGTCGGCCTGGATGAGGCGAGACTCGATCTCGTCGATGACCTCGTCGCTGAGCCGCCGGCCGCGCAACAGCGAGCGCAGGCCGCTCACAAAGGTGTCGCGGGTGCGGGTCAGCCCCTTGCGGATCGCTCCGATCGTCGCGGAAAACAGCCCCATCGCGCTACTCGGAACTCCAGTACTCGGTGTGGAGCACCGGATCATCGGCGCTGACGACGGGTTCGTGGGGCAGGACCTCGGCGCCGGCGTGCAGGATGCGCTTGAGCATGCGGTCGAGCACGCCGTTGAGGAACGCGCCGCTGCGGTCGGTGCCGAACTCCTTGGCGAGTTCGATCGCCTCGTTGACGGCGGCCTTGGGCGGCACGTCGCCCTGCGTCATCTCGTACCAGCAGAGGCGGATCACATTGCGATCGACCACGGGCTGACGATGCGTGGGCCACTCCGGCGCGAGCGAGGTGGCGATGCGATCCGCCTCGGCGCGGGCGTGCCAGGCGGCGATCGCGGTGGCGAAGGCCCTGCGATGCGCCGCGGGGTCGTCCAGCGTCGGCACGGACCAGGCGCCGGCGAACTGCCCGGCAGGATCGCGCGCGGCGTTGAGGAGCGAATCGCGGATCGCCTCGGCGTCCTGCCCCTGCCTGGCGTCCAGCTGATAGAGCATCTGGAGCGCGAGGCGGCGAATGTCATGCGAAGTCGTGGACACGTGAGTCAACCTTCTCCCGGCCGCCAGGCGTGGACGGCCCGAATCATCAGTGCAGTTTCGACGGCGGCACTCATGGCCTCCGCCCCCTTGTTGCCTGCATCGCCCCCGGTTCGCGCCTTGACCTGCTCGGCCGTGTCGCAGGTCAGCACGCCGAAGCCCACGGGAATGCCGGTGCGCGCCGTGAGCTCCACCAGGGCCCGCGTTACCCCCTGACAGATGTACTCGAAATGATCCGTCTCGCCGCGGATCACGACGCCGAGTGCGACGATCGCGTCAAAGCCGCCGTGCTCCGTGAACGCCCGGGCGATGGCGGGCAGTTCCCATGTGCCGGGGGCGTCGGCCACGACGAGGTTCTCATCAGGCCCGCCCAGGCGGCGCCACCGATCTCTCGCCGCTTCGAGCATCCGGCCCGTCGCCCACGAATGATAGGTGCTCCGGGCGATCGCCACGCGGATCGCGGCGAGGTCACGTTCTGGTTCGAGCGTGTGGACCATGAATCGAAGCGGGATGGTACGAGCGGGAGCGCGTGCGTTCCAGAAGGAGAGGCATTGAGGGAACGAGGATTCTGTTGAGCCCTGACCCGGAGGCTTGGCGCAGGGGAGCGCGCCCACGGCGGCGGAGCGCCCGCATCGCGAAACCGCAGGCGGCGTGGTCGCCTCAAGCCCCAAGCCCCAATCCCCAAGCCTCAAGCCCCTACCATCATCCCCATGATCCGGCCGCTGATTGTGAATCTCCTCTCGACGGTGCAGTTGTCGCGGCTGACGCACGCCTTTGCCGCAGTGGCGAACCTCTGGTTCATCATCCTCTGGTCGCGCACCGTCAGCCTGGAGCACCCGATGGCAGCGTCAATCGAAGATGCGCCGCTGTGGATCGCGCTCGCGCTGGCTTCGATTCTCGGCGTCGGGCTGTCCACCTACGGCGGAGCGCTGAACGACGTCTTTGACGTGAATCGGGACACGACTTTCGCCCCCAATCGTCCGATCCCGTCGGGGCGGATCACGGCGCAGAGCGCCGCGATCATCGGTTTTGCTTCGCTCCTCAGCGCCCTGCTCGTGGCGGCGATTCTCGATCGGACGGTGCTGCTCGTCACGCTTTTTTGTGCGGCGGCGATTCTTTTCTACAATGCCGCGGCCAAGCACATTCCCGGAGTCGGGCTCTTCACGCTCGGGGTGGTCTACGCCTCGGAGATGCTCATTCTCAACTTCGGTCTGCGCTTCGTCTGGCCCGTCATGCTCGTCGTGCTGCACGCGATGGTGGTGCAGGCGACGGTGCACCGCCTCGAGCAGAAGCGTCCGCGATTCACCCCTGTTACGGTCATCGGCATGATCGCCGGCTACGCGCTGATCTGCGTCCTGCTGCTCTGGCAGCCGGGGGACAAGGGCTGGCTCTGGGAGCCGGAGTTTCCCTGGTACGGCCTTGCGTGGCCTCTCGCCGCGGCCGTGCTCTTCCTCATCAGCAGCGTTCACAAGGTCCGCTTCGCCTCGAGCCCCGCCTTCGCCGCGGAGAAGCTCCAGCGCTACGGGTCGCTGTGGATCGGCATCTACGGGATCTGCTGGCTTCTCGGCGCGGGCCTCTACAGCGAGGCGCTCATCCTCGCCGCCCTCGTCGGTCTCGCCATCCTCTGGATGATGGTCGTCCGCGACCTCGGCGCCTGGATCGAGCAGCCCATCGGGTATCGGTGGTGAGGAGCGGAGCCGCCGCCGGACACTCTCACGTCCAGTCGAGCGCGAAGAAGATGGTCGTGAAGATGAGGTCCGCGAAGATGACGGAGACGACGCTGGCGACGACCGTCGCCGTCGTGGCGCGGCCGACGCCCGCGGCGCCGCCCGTCACTTTCAGGCCGTTGTAGCATGAGATCAGCCCGATGAGCATGCCGAAGACCCCCGCCTTGACCAGCCCCGTGATCAGGTCCTTCGCCTCGCACTGGGACAGCGTGTTGTCCCAGTACTGCACGGCCGGAACCTCATGAACGTACACGGAGATGAACATTCCCGAGGCGATGGCGACGGCGTTGGCGATGATCGTCAGGCACACCAGCGAGACCGTCGTCGCAATGACGCGGGGCACGACGAGGAAGCGCACGGGATTGAGGGCGTGGGCTTCGAGAGCCTCGATCTCCTCGCCCACGACCATCGTTCCGACTTCCGCCGCCACGGCCGCGCCGGCGAAGCCGGTCAGGATCACGGCGCTGATGAGCGGGCCCAGTTCGCGCAGCACCGCCACGCCGACGATGTTGGCGATCTTGTCGGTCTGCCCGAAGTCGCGCAGGGGCGGCTCCATCTGCAGCGCGAGGATGGCGCCGATGGCCATGGAGAGGAGCATGACGATGCCGATCGCCCGCGCGCCGAGGCGGACGACCTGGCTGATGATCGCGACCCGGCCGAGCCGGATGCGGCGCCGGGTCAGCGCCCGGCCGACCCATCCGGCCACGTCAACGAAGAGATACCACACCCCGCCGACGTTGTGCTGGAAGCCGAGCCAGCGCTCGCCGACGAACTGCACGCCCAGCAGGGCGCGCGACGTGGTCGATTCAGACTGAGGGTCGATCTCGCTCATGAGCGGTCCACGGCACGAACGTCGCCACGGGATCAGGTATCGACAGCCTCCTCAAAGGAGCCGACAATCCGAAAGACGCTGTCGAGGCGGGCGATCTCGAAGATGGACCGGACGCGATCCTGGAGGCAGCAGAGTATCAGCGCCCCGCCGTAACGCCGCGCCACCTGCATCGCCTCGACGAGGGTCGCCACCCCGGAACTGTCCATGTAGGGCACTCGGTTGAGATCCACGATAAGCCGCCGCGGCCGGTCCTGCTGGGCCCGACCGATCGCGGCGCGCAGGACCGGAGAGCGTGCGAGGTCGATTTCGCCGGCGGGTCGGAGCACGACCGTGTCGCCGCGGTGCTCAGCCTCAACGGGCAGGTCGTCGGCGTGGACCATTTCAGGCCGTCTCCTTTCTTCTCGCGAAGGGCGCCTCGTCGGCCGCGAGGTGCTTCTCCATGAGCAGCGACATGCCTCCGCCCTCCCGCCTGGCGTACTGCACCCGATCCATCACCTGGTTGATGATGTGCACGCCCAGACCGCCAGGGCGAATGTCGTCGAGTTGGCGCGAGCGGATCTCCTCCGGATCGACCTGGCGGCCGCGATCCTCGACGAGGATGCGAATCCCGCAGCATGAGCCGTGCAGCGGCCAGACGCTGATCCAGATGTGCTGGTCATCGCGCTTCTCGTAGCCGTGCTTGATGACGTTGCACAGGGCTTCATCGAGGGCCAGGGCCACATGAGCGCAATCCGACTCGCTGAAGCCGAGGCGCCGCGCCACCGAAGCGATCATCGCCCGCGCGCCGGCGAGGTAGCGCGGCTGGGACAGCATGTCGATCTTGACGTGCGGATCAGCGTTCAATCGCGGTCCTCTCGGCGGCGACGTCGGTTCCAAGTGTATCCCGTCCGATGCGCGTCCCGTCGCGCAGCACGACCTCCCCCCGCTCCCAGGCGGCGACCCATCGGGCCACCGCCGGAGCGCGCAGCCATTCGGGATCGAAATGGCGGTAGCCGAATGTCTCTCCCGTCAATTGCTCCAGGGCCTCGATCGAAAGCAGGCGCACCGCGGGATCCTCGGAATCAAGGTTGCGGATAAGACCGGGCATCGCGGAGGCGATTCGCCCGGGGTCGGTCTCCGCGGCCGCTCGGCGGGTGGCGAAGAGGCGTGCGGCCGCATGGGGCGAATCGAAATCACCGGTGATCGCCGGAGGCGGGCAGCCGGTCGCGGTGAGCAGAACAGAGCCGCCCAGCCCCCAAGCGCCTGCCCGAATCCAGCCCTGTGTCCACCGCATCGCGTGATTGTAGGGCATTGACCATCTCCCGAGATTCGGCTTCCCCCGCGTCGTCGGAAGCGGCGGCGGGATCGTCTTCATTATCGTCTTGGACGCCGCTCGACTGTGCCATACACTCTCGTTTCCCCTGCTGGAAAGGGCAGCACGTTCATGGCCGCGAAGCATCCGAACCCCAGGATTCCGGAGAACGTGGAAGTCATCGTCATCCTCGACTTCGGTTCGCAGTACGCCCAACTCATCGCCCGGCGCATGCGCGACGAGGGGGTCTTCAGCCTGCTTGCCGCGCCGCAGACGCCCATCGAGACCCTCCGGGCGCTTCGGCCCCGAGGGATCATCCTCTCCGGCGGGCCGAGCAGCGTCAACGAGCCCGGCGCGCCGCGCTGCGACGAGCGGCTCTTTGATCTGGGCGTACCCGTCCTGGGCATCTGCTACGGAATGCAACTGGCCTGCCAGATGCTCGGCGCCGATGTCCGCTCCGCGGGCAAGCGCGAGTTCGGCCGCGCCAATCTCCGAATCCTCCCGGACGAGGAGCAGGGCCTGCTCTCCAATCTCCCGCCGAGCACGACGGTGTGGATGAGCCACGGCGACCAGGTCGAGCATCTGCCCGCCGAGTTTGAGGCCCTCGCCACCACCCCCACCTGCCCCATCGCCGCCGTGCGCCACCGCGGCCGCCGGTTCTACGGCGTGCAGTTCCACCCCGAAGTCACCCACACGCCGCACGGCATCGACATCCTGCGCAACTTCATCTACCAGGTCTGCCAGTGCCGCGGCACGTGGCGCATGAGCGAGTTCCTCGAGACTGAGTGCCGGCGCATCCGCGAGGAAGTCGGCGACAAGCGAGTGATCTGCGGCCTGTCGGGCGGAGTCGATTCTTCGGTCCTCGCCGCGATGCTGGTGCGGGCCATCGGCAAGCAACTCACCTGCGTCTTCGTGGACAACGGCCTGCTGCGCAAGGCCGAGCGCCAACTCGTCGAGTCCACCTTCCGCGATCACTTCGACGCCGATCTGCGCGTCGTGGACGCCTCGGAGCAGTTTCTGTCCGACCTCGAAGGGGTGACGGACCCGCAGGAAAAGCGCCGCCGCATCGGGCATCGCTTCATCGAGGTCTTCAAGCAGACGGCCGCGGCCATCGGCGGCATCGAGTACCTGGCGCAGGGCACGCTCTATCCCGATGTCATCGAGTCGGGCCACAGCCTCGCCGGCACGGCCGCCAACATCAAACTCCACCACAACGTCGGCGGCCTGCCGGAGCAACTGGGCTTCCAACTCATCGAACCGCTGCGCGACCTCTTCAAGGATGAGGTGCGCAAACTCGGGGCGGTGCTCGGCCTGCCCGACCAGATCATCTGGCGCCACCCCTTCCCGGGACCGGGGCTCGCGGTGCGCATCATCGGCGAAGTCACGAAAGCGCGGCTCGAGGTTCTGCGCGACTGCGATGAGATTCTCCTCGAAGAGATCGTCGCCAACAACCTCTACCGGAGCACGAGCCAGGTCTTTGCCGTCCTCCTGCCGATCCAGTCCGTCGGCGTCATGGGCGACGGGCGGACCTACGAGAGCGTCGTGGCGATCCGTGCCGTCGAGACGCAGGACTTCATGACCGCGGACTGGGCGCGGATTCCCTTCAGCGTCCTCGCGACGATCAGTTCGCGGATCATCAACGAGATCCGCGGCGTGAACCGGGTGGTGTACGACATCAGTTCCAAGCCGCCGGCGACGATCGAATGGGA
>JBDIVQ010000165.1:0-7016 GCA_039794345.1 Phycisphaerae bacterium
GTGGGCCTGCTGATTCGCGACGGCAAGCTCGATCCGTTCGTGGGCATCATCGCCACGTTCACGGGAATTTTCATCGGGGATCTCGGCCTCTACCTTCTCGGCGTCGTGGCCGGGCGCAGGGCGCTGCGCTGGAGACCGATCGCCAGGCGCATGCCCGCCCACCATCTCGACGCGCTTGGTCGGTGGTTCGACCGGCACGGCTGGTCGGCCGTGCTCGCGAGCCGCTTCATACCTGGTACGCGGCTGCCGCTGTATGTCGCGGCGGGCGTTCTCGGCACGCATCGCGGGCGCTTCGCGCTCTGGACGTTCTGCGCCGTGCTCATCTGGACGCCCGTCATCGTTACGCTCGTGATCTTCTTCGGCGATCGGGCGACCTCCCCCTTCCGCTGGCTTTTCGGCGACGGCTGGCTCTCCGTGATCGCGGCGGTGATTCTGCTGCTCGTGGTTCTCCGCACGGCCGCGATGATGACCACGCGCCCGGGCCGGCAGCGCCTTGCCGTGTTCGTCTCGCGCCTGTGGCGCTGGGAATTCTGGCCGGTGGGCGTCTTCTATCTTCCGCTCGTGCCCTGGATCGGCTGGCTGGCGTTGCGGCATCGCGGCCTGACGCTGCCGACCGCCGCGAATCCCGGGATTCCCCACGGAGGCGTCGTCGGAGAATCGAAGTTTGCGATTCTCTCGGCTCTGCCTGCCGATCGCATCGTGCCTTCCGCCCTCCTCTGCGCGGTCGGGGAGGATCGCGTCGCGGCGCTGCGCCGTGCGATGGAGGAGAAAGAGTGGGATTTTCCCCTGGTGCTCAAGCCCGACGTCGGAGAGCGCGGCCAGGGGTTGAAACTCATTCGAGACTGGTCCGCCGCCGAAGCGTACCTGGCGAAGTTCAACGGCGATGTGCTGGCACAGACGTACGACCCCGGCCCCCACGAAGCCGGCGTCTTCTACTACCGCATTCCGGGCGAGCCGCGCGGACGCATCTTCTCCATCACCGCCAAGCGCTTCCCGGTTCTCGTCGGCGACGGGCGCTCGACGTTCGAGGATCTCATCTGGTCGCACCCGCGCTATCGCATGCAGGCGTGGACGTTTCTTCATCGCTATGACACGCAGATCGACCGCGTGCTGGCGGCGGGTGAGACGATGTCGCTGGCCGTTTCGGGCAACCACTGCCAGGGCACCATGTTCTGCGAGGGCTGGAGTCTCTGGACGCCCGCGCTCGAGGCCGCGGTTGATGAGACGGCGCGGACGTTTGCCGGCTTCTTCTTTGGCCGCTTTGACGTGCGTTATTCCGATGAGGCGGAGTTTCGGGCCGGCCGCAATTGGCGCATCGTCGAACTCAACGGCGTGCTCGCGGAGTCCGCGAACATCTACGACCCGCGGCACTCGCTCTGGTTCGCCTACCGCACGCTTGCAAGGCAGTGGGCGCTGGCGTTCGAGATCGGGGCCACGAACCGGGCGGCCGGCGCGCCGGTCACGCCGCTGCGGGCGCTGTGGCGACTCGTGCGCTCCCACCATGCCGACCGGCGGATCGAGGCGCTGGCGGACTGACGGGCCGCCTGGCTACCGCCGCGTCGCGGCGGCATGGCGGGCGAAAAAGGCCTCCGCCTCCGCCCGCCCCAGGAACCGCTGCATGACCCGGCGATCCACCTGGAGGAGATCGACGTACATGAGGCCGTCGAGCACGTTTCCGAACTCGGGATCGACGTTGAATCCGAGCAGGCGCGCGTTGAGCCACAGGTACTGGCGGAGCAGCACCGGCATGGGCTTGCCGTCCGCCTCGAGGTCGCGAACGAGGGAGTCAACCTCTTCAAGGTCGCTGACAACCGTGCTCAGGCGAAGCGTCTCCCACTCGCGCGGCGGCATGAGGCGGGGCGGGTTGCGCGGTCTGATGAGATCCCCCAGCCGCGGCAGGTAGCGGTGCAGGCGCAGGAAGGACATGAGCAGCAGTCGGGACATTGTCGAGTACTCGGCGCTGATGCTCACCGGACCGACGAGTCCGGTGTAGCGAGGCTCGCGCAGCACGAAGCGGCCGATCCCCTTCCAGAGCAGATTGAGCGGAGGCGCCGACCGCTGCGCCTCCGGGTCGATGAATGACCGGCCGAGTTCGATGCACGGTCCGATCTGCTCGATGAGCCGCGCGCCGAACCGGAAGAGCGTGTAGGTGTACAGCCCTTCGACGCCGTACGCCTCGATCGCCTTGTCGATGTGCACGAGCCGGTACGCGCCCAGAATCCGCGACGAGGCGCGATCCCAGACGAAGAGGTGCTGGTAGTGGCGGTCGAAGTGATCAAGGTCGATGCTCCGACCCGTCCCTTCGCCGACGCCGCGAAAGGCGATCTCCCGCAGTCGGCCAATCTCGTGCATCGTGTGGGGAATGGCGTCGTACGGCGCGCAGATGACGCACAGGTTGTGGTGGGCGAGGAGTCGGCACTCGCCCGGCAGCGACTCGATCTCGTCGAGCAGCGCCTCGCGCGGGACGGGAGGCTCGATCGGCGCCGCAGAGCGATGGCGCGTTCGCGACTCGTCTCCCCCCTCGCGCAGCAGGCTGGTGCGCAGCCGGAGGTACTCGGTCAGCTCTTCCGGATCGTCGTAACGCTGCATTCGCTCGAAGGGAATGGCCCGGCCGATTCTCACGTTTATCGGTTGGCGGCGATGGCCGAGCATCTCGCTGGGCAGCATGATGGTGCGCAGGCGCGGATGCACCATTCCGGCGGCGTGAAAGAGGGCGCTGTTGCCTCCCTCGAAATAGATCGGGACGACCGTGGCGCCCGTCCGCCGCACCATCCGCGCCACCGAGTCGCTCCACGGCGGATCGACCACGGCGCGCTCGCTCAGCCGGAAGTGCGCCACCTCGCCGGCGGGAAAGGTCGCGAGCACATGTCCGTCCCGCAGCCACTCGAGGCAGCGCCGCATCGTGCCCGCGTTGCGGCGCACCGCCTGCTCTCCGCCGAACGGATCAACGAAGAAGTACGCCTCCCGCAGGTCCGGAAGAATCGACATCAGGTAGTTCCCGACCATTCGCGCGTCGGGACGCACGCGGTGCATGATCGAGAACATCGCCAGCCCGTCGATCCCGCCCATTGGATGGTTCGCGATGAGAATGACCGGACCCGTCGGCGGGATGCGGTCGACGTCGCCGAGGGTGATCTTCACCTGGATGCCCAGCGCCTCGAGGGCGCGATCGGAGAACTGACGGCCGTCGGGGTGCGCGTGAATCTGCCGGTAGAGGCGGTTCATCGTGCGGAAGCGCAGCGCCCGCTCGAGGACCGGGCGCACCGCCCAGAGGAGCGACCGCTTCGCTCCCTCGCCGGGCAGCGCGATCCGAAATGGCTCGATGACTGGAGTGGCTGAAGACACGGCGAACCCTGGAGGAGAATCGAGGTCGAGGCCGGCAGCACCTCCGCAAACGACCGGGCAGGACGCTCCGGCGGCCGCGAACGAACCCGGTAGTATAAGCGTCCCGCAGCGACGCTGTGCGCCGCGCTGCTCTCTGTGTATTCGGAGATTGTCGTTCTCTCTTGCCTCACACCGACTCGTGAAGGAACCCGACATGTGCCGCTTCCTCTCCACGTTCGCCCTGACGTCCACCCTGTGGCTTGCCGGCTGCGCCGCGGCCGACCACGAGGCCTCCGCGGCGGTCCGCCCCCACCAGCCCGCGCCGCCGGCGGCCGCGGTCGGGGGCAACGTCGATCTGCCGCGCTTCCCCTCCATCAGCCCCGACGGCTCGGCGATCGTGTTCTCATGGCGAGGGGACCTCTGGCGCGTTCCCGCCGAAGGAGGCCACGCCATTCGCCTCACCAGCCATCCCGCAGACGAGAGTCGATCCGCGTGGAGCCGAGACGGCCGGCGCCTCGCCTTCAACTCCACCCGCACAGGCTTCACCAACATCCACACGATGAACGCGGACGGCACGGACGTGCGACAAGTTACGAGCATCGATCAGTCGTGCATCCTCGCCGCGTATGGAACCGATGACCGAGGCGCGGAAGTCCTGACCTTCTGGTCGCGACTCGAGGGCGACGTGTACCGGTCGGCCAGACCCTACATGGTCTCGGTCAGCGGCGGCGACCTTCTCCGGCTGCACGGCGCTTTCGGCGAGGAGCCGGCCGTCAGCCCCGACGGGACGAGAGTGCTCTTCACTCGCGGCGGGTCATCGTGGACCCGCCGCCACTATCGCGGCCCCGATGACCGCGACCTCTGGGTCTACGACCGGACCTCCGGCTCGTTCACCCAACTCACGCAGTGGCCGGGCAATGATGGCCAGGCGCGGTGGCTCGACGAGGACACGATCCTCTATCTGTCCGACCGCGAGGACAACACCGTCAATCTCTATCGCATGGACCTCGACCGGGGAGAGAGCGGCGTCACCCGTCTCACCGCCTTCACGGTTGATGACGTACAGAACTTCGACGCGGCGGCCGACGGCTCAGCAGTGGTCCTTGCCGTCTGGGACACCCTCTACACGCTCGACCTTACCCGGCGCGGCGCCGAACCGGTGGCGCTGACGATCACCGCCAACGAGGATGAGCGCGACAACTTCGAGATTCACTCCATCAACCGCGACGTTTCGGAGGTGGCGCTGAGTCCGGATGGGCAGGTGGTGGCCTACATCGCCTACGGCGAGGTGTACGTGCGCCACATCGATGACAAGAGCCCGACCCGCCGCGTCACGAACTCGCACGCACGCGAGAGGGACATCGCCTGGTCCCCGGACGGAGTGCGCCTCTACTTCGCGAGCGACGAGGACGGCTCCGATTCGATCTACATGGCGACGGTCCAGGTGACGCGGGGTGAGATCGTCGAGTCGTTCAACAAGGCAACGCAGCCGCCCGAAGATGAGGCGGCGGAGCCGCAGGCGCAGCCGGGAGTCTCCGGGGAGGAGCCCGCGGAGGAGCCGGCCGCGCCCGCTGACGCGCCGGCCGAGGCGGAGCCAGATGACCATCAACCCCCCGACGCAGAAGAGGCGGACCAGCCGGCCGAGAAAAAGAAGGAGGAGAACGAGCCGGAGGTGCCGCGGGACTTCAAGCCGGAGCGCTGGCACGATGCGGTGCGGTTCACTCTCGCGCCCGTGGTGGCTGTGCCGGAGCAGAACGCTCGCCGTCCGATTCCTTCGCCCGACGGCCGGTCGCTGCTCTGGCGCCGGGGGCGAGGCGATCTGGTCGTGCGCGACCTGTTCAGCGGCGCGGAGCGCGTGCTCGTGACCGGCTGGGACACCGACATCGATGCGCGGTGGAGTTTCGACAGCCGGCTCATCGCGTATCACCAGAGCGATATGGACTTCAACAGCGACATCTGGATCGTTCCGGTCGACGGATCGGCCCCGGCCGTCAACATCACCCGCCACCCCGACAACGACTACAGCCCGCGGTGGTCGGCGGATGGCAAGGTGCTCTCGTTTCTGTCGCAGCGCGTGGGCGACGAGGCGGACGTGTGGATGGTCTATCTCGACAAGGCGATCGAGTCCTACACCCCGAAGGAACTGCAGAGGTACTACGACGACGCGGCCAAAGAAACCAAGAAGCGCAAGCCCATCAAGCCCGTGCGCTATGACCAGCCGGCGCCGGAACCGCCCACGCACGAGGATCTGAAACTCGATCTCGACGACGCCTACCTCCGGCTGCGCCGCGTTACGCGGCTGAGCGGCGCTGAAGGCAGCAACGAGATGACCCCGGCCGGCGACTACTACCTCTTCACCGGCACGACGGATGAGCCGGGACTCTTCTCCGTCAAGTGGGACGGAAGCGAACTCAAGCGCATCACGTCGAGCGTGTCCGTGCAGCACCTGAGTACGGCCGGCGACAAAGTGGTCTTCGTCTCCGGAGGCCGGGGCGGAGTGCTTCCTCCCGCCGGCGGCAAGGTGGACTACTACGACATCACCGACCGCATGCGAATCGATCTCCAGGCGCAGTCCAGCCAGAAGTTCCTTGAGGCGGCCCGCATCCTCGGCGAGATGTTCTACCACCCCACGATGAAGGAACTGGACTGGCCGGCGCTGACCCGCAAGTACCACGGCCTGGCGCGCAAGACGCGGACGGCGGATGAGTTCAACCACGTCGCGGCGCGATTCCTGGGCGAACTGAACGGCTCCCATCTGGGCATCACCGCACGCGGGGAATCCTCTCCCAATGCGCTGCCGATGGGACGCCTCGGCATTGACGTGAGGCGCGAAGGAACCGCCTTCGTCGTTACCAGGGTCGTTCCCTTCGGACCGGCGGCGCTCGGACCGATGGCGCTTCGCGTGGGCGACCGTATCACGGGCATCGACCTGCGCCCCTTCGAACCCGCGGACACCATCGAGTCCCGACTCGAGGGCCGCGCAGGCGAGGAGGTGATCGTCTCCATCGAGCGCACGCTGGAGGACGGCTCGGTCGCCGCGCTGGATGTGCTCCTCACTCCGGTCGCGGCCGGGACGGATCGCTCGCTGCGCTACGATGACTGGCGCCTCGCCAACGCGCGCCTCGTCGAGGAATGGTCCGACGGGCAACTCGGCTACATTCACATCGAGGGCATGAACCAGCCTTCGCTGGACATCTTCGAGCGCGACCTCTACGCCGCGGCCGGCGGCAAGAAGGGCCTCATCATCGACGTGCGCAACAACGGCGGCGGGTGGACGACCGACCGCCTCCTCGCCTCGATTGCTTATCCGCAGCACGCCTACACGATTCCGCGCGGGGCCGATCCGGGCAGGACGGGACACTACCCGCAGGATCGCCTCTTCATCCAGCGCTACACCCTGCCCATCAACATGCTCTGCAATGAGAAGAGCTTCTCCAACGCCGAGATCATCTCTCACGCCTTCAAGACCATCCAGCGCGGCACGCTCGTCGGCCAGCAGACCTACGGCGGGGTCATCAGCACCGGCGGAACGACGCTCATCGACGGCACCTTCGTCCGTCTGCCCTTCCGCGGCTGGTATCTGCCCGACGGAACGGACATGGAGAACAACGGTGCAGTGCCCGACATCCTCGTGCCTCAGACCCCCGAGGCCGAATCGCGCGAAGACGACGAGCAATTGCGCGCCGCGGTGG
>JBDIVQ010000166.1:0-6933 GCA_039794345.1 Phycisphaerae bacterium
CGTAGCGGCGCGACCGAAATGTCGTTTTGCGACACGAATTGTCGCTTGCACCCTGCGCAGGGCATCGCCCCGGGGGGTTTCCGGGGCTCTTCCGGGGCGGCGGGGGCCGGCCCTCGACGGGTTGTCGACGGGTGGGTGAACGGCCGCTGACGGCCGGTCAACCACCCGTCAAAGAGCGCTCGGCCACAGCCCGTAGGGGCATGCGACCTCAGCCGTTTCCAACTCCACTCGCTCGCCCGTCAGGGCGAGCAGCAGCAGCGCCGCCAGGCGGCGCATCATCGATCGCGGCGTCTCCAGGAGACGCCACTTCACATTGAGACAGCAGCCGCAACCCGCGGCCTTGGCCACACCGGCCACGTCGCCCCCCACGCCGCCGACGTTGCCACCCGTGGCGATCGACGCGATCCAGCCGAGCCAGGAGGCAACACGCCGCCAGGCGCGAACAGGGGCCGGCACGCCGCACCAGTAGAGCCACGACCAGCGCGTGAGCAGTGAACACCTGGCGCAGATCTCAGGCCGCATTGACATCACGCGCAGCACCATCGACCACCAATGCACTATCTGGCGATGGCGATCGATCGTCAGTTCGACGGCCGACGGTCGCGCGGACTTCGAGGCATGTGGGCAGGCCGCATCGCACCCGGCCGCGATCGGTTCGAGCACCGCGCCGGGCCGCTCATCACGCCGATCGCTCCAGGAGAGCACACGCGCGGAGCGAGCATCTCGCTCCAGCACGAGCACAGCCTGGCTGTCGTCGATGATGAGCCGCTCCACATCCCCCACGATGGCGCGTCGGATCAGCATTCCCCCACGCTCGCAATCGTGTTGAGTTCAGTGACCGTCGGCGCCGGGGAGATCGACCAAGAGTTGATGTACCCGCTCGCATAGCAGGTGTGATTCCAGATGGTGCCCGCAGAACCCGTCGGGATGATGGACGCGGAGGCGTTCTCCGCGTACCAGAGGCCGCGGATGCCATTGAGGGCGTTCACAAGGGACCCGCCGCTGTGCTCGCAGTAGGTGTACGACGTGCCGCAGTTGCTGGTGCTGCTCTTGATCACGCTGGCGCCGGAGTACTCCCGGATGTACGAGACCGATGAGTCGAGCCCGTACCAGACGGCCGGGTTCGTGTCCGGCAGGAACGAGCAGGATGTCTCCGTCCACGCGCTGTTCCATGGGCCGCAGTCGGCGGTGAGCGGCGGCTCCATGTGCACCATGCAGTTGAATCGCAGGAACACCTCAATGACGTTGCCGCTCACGATCTTCGCGGCGCGAATTTCCAGTGTCGCGGCCAGCGACACGCCCGTCGAGCAGCCCGTCGTTCCCGCCTTGCAGACGATGACTGATGCGTCGTCGAAGACGAGCGTGCCGAAGAGATCCGTCGTGACGGTGAGCGTCGTCTTGCCGCTGCTGACCTGATTGAACTGGCAGCAGCTCGAGTTGGCGTCGCAGGTCGCCACGGCGATGAGGTGGTTGCCCAGTTCACAACAGGCGGTGGCATCCTTGCTCGTCCCCGACGAGCTCGTTCCAGGCGTACCGATGATCCGGGCGCACCCAGCGCACGTGCAGCATCGGTATCTCCGCAGCAGCAGGGGCATCAGGGCTCCTCGTAGACGCCGTTCGCCCAGGTGAAGAGGTACTCGACGACGACCGTGCCATCCGCCTTGCGGACGATCTCCGGCCACATCTGCACGATCATGCCAATGGGAACCGGGCGCAGGTCCAGCGGGCACGAGGGGCTGCCGCCGACGTCGTTGAGTTCATTGTTCGTGACGCCGACGCCGAGGTAGTCGGTGCCGGTGCCGGTGTTGACAATCTCGAAGCGGTTCCCGGCGGTGCCGGTGATTCCGCCCGTGAGGTTCGACCAAGCGGCTGCGCCGAAACCGGTGTTGCTCTTATAGACCTCCTGGAAGCCATACGCCCAGCGGTTCGTGCCAGCGGCCGTCTGTGAAGTGATCTTCGCGTTGAACCACTCGGGCCGGATGCGAATCGGCGAAGGCGCTGGCGACGCCGCTTGCGCTGGACCATCCCGCGCGCCCGATGATGGTCCGGTCACTCCGCTGCCGCGCGGCGCCCCCGCGCCGCGCGCCAGTCCACCGCCAGCGCCTCCAGATCGGGCAACGCCAAAGCCGCCGCCGCGAGCCATGCGCGAACTCATCGCCCGCTGCAGGTAGTCGCTGGTGATCTGCACGTGCGTCCCGAGATGGATGACGGTGCGCATCGCCCGTCCATCCCAGACGATGCGAGCGACCGATCCACTTGGATCGGCATCGTGCAGACCGGGATACTCGCGCACCTCGACCTTGGCACTCTGCGCCGTGATGATGGCCTTGGCGTACTTGAGGGCAATCGCCTTAATCTCGTCGAGGTTCTGCTCAAAGACCGGACCAGGCTCAAGGGGCGTCTCAGCGTAGTGCACCTGAAGATCGGGGAAGCGGTGGACGGGCACACCCTCCGCGAGCGCGTCAGTGAGCGCCGTCGGAGAGGTGTCTTCGACGACGGCGCCCATCCCGTCGACGTAGTAGACCGCGTTGAAGTAGTCGCTTGTGCTGCCTGCGTTGGGGAGATGGCAGAAGGTGAAGTCGAGCTGTGTGCCGGTGAGCTGCACCGCGTTCTCGTGCAGCCCCTTGGTGGCAGCGCTGACGCGAACCAGGGGGCGCGGCGAAGTGATGACGCCCGCGCGCAGATCGAAGGTGGCGCCGGGGATCACGCCAACCGTGGGGTTGGACCAGGTGCCATCCTTGTCCTGGACGGCGGCTGAACTCTTGAGGAGGAAGCCCAGGGGTTCCTTGCCGCCGGCGTCCGCCGCCAGGAGGCGCGCGACGAGCGTCCAGTCCTGCGCCAGGTCATTATCGTGGAGGCGGAACATCCGGAAGATCGACGCCTCGGCCAGGCCCCGCTTCTCCGCCGCGACATCCGCGTACCGCGTCTGGAAAACTTGCAGCGCGGTCTTGCCGATCGGCCACCAGGAGAGCGACGTCAACGGCTTGATCGAGCCGTCCGTGTCGACGCCGACGAGGTTGAGAGGCAGATCGCCAGGCTGTCCTCCCGTCAAGGTGCGGTTGCGCTGGATGAGGTGGCGCGTCGGGGCACTGGTGATGATGCACTTGGCGGAGTGCTCCGGCTGGAGCGTCACCTGTCCGCTGGGCAGGGGCGTCTCCTCGATGGCCGGCGGCGTCGGCGTATTGGGCGGGTCCACGAGCTTGACGATCGAGTAGTGGCCGAGTTGATTGAAGGCGAAGGCGTGCCGCGTCCATTCGAGCAGGCGCTGGAGTTCGGTCGGCGCGTGCGAACCGCGCCACATGATCTCCGTGGGAGGGTCGAAGGCGTCGAGCGAGGCGATGAGGCCGGCACTCAGGGGGAGGCCCTCGCGATAAGAGAGTCCGCCGATCGCGGTGATGCACCGCGTCACCAGGTCGCTGTTCTTGAGGACGGGCGCGATGATGGCGCCCGCGGCGTCGAGGCGGTTGAGCACGCCGTCGAAGAGGGCGCCGCCGCGATCGCCGGTCAGGCGCCAGCGGCCGTCTTCGAGATACACGTCCCATTCAAGAGCCACCGCGTCACCGGCGGGGGTGAGCGACCCCCACGTCGCCTCCTTGACATCGACGATGCGCCAGTCGTTCACGCTCACAAAGTCAGTCTGTGCGCCGCCGAAGATTCCGACGAGGAGGCGGATAGAGACGATGGTGCTCAGGTCGGCCGGGAGGATGTCTCGCTCGGGCTTGCAGATCCGCGCAACCACCGTCTCCGGCCAGATACCCAGGCCCCGCGAGATCGGCGTGAGCATCCGAACGCGGGCGACCACCTCGGCCTCGGGCGGGCCCGGAACCGTGGCGATCAGGTGCGCGATGAGTGCCGGCTCTTGAGTCATTGGTCAAATTGCGCGATCGGTTCACGCGGGAAAGGAAGAGGCGTCCCGAGCGGAATGAGAAAGACCATCCTCCACGTCGTTTGGCAGTGATGTCGATCGATGGGCACGCGCTCGAAGTCAGTGTCCCCATCCTGGAAGTCGGCGTAGTCGATGTTGATGCCATTGTCCACTGGCGGCAAGGGCGGGCGGACGTAGCGACGTTTGCCGTCGAGGTCGCGCAGGGCCACCGCGCGGCCCGTGATCTCGACGACGATCGGCGTCGTCTCGGCGAAGTAGAAGAAGGGTTCACGGTCGGGGTAGAGGGAGGCGATGCGCCGCTTGCGGCCGCCGCGCCGGGTGACCGACTCCTGCCAGAACGTGATCCCCGTGCCGTCCGCGGTCTTCAGCGCGGTGAAGCGGAAGGTGATGCGCTTGTCGCCGTAGACGTCGTAGGTGAGGCTCTCGCTGACGATTCGGCCGGAGACAGCGAGCGCGGCGCGGACCGCATCCACTTCCTGCTGGGCGTTGTCGCCGGCGAAGAAGCCGCTGCGCGTCAGGCGGATCCGCCCCTGCTCGTCGAGTTCCTCCTCATTGCTCTGGCTTGCGTTTTCGATGCCCGGCACGCCTCCCCATTCAACGGGAGTGTCGCGCACGCTGTACGACCCGGTGAGGTCATCATCAGCGGTGTCAATGCGCACCTGTCGGCGTACGTTGGTTTGGCCGACGGGAAGATTGCCCTCGATGAAGGTCCGCGCCGAGTTGCCCGTCTCCATCGTCACGCGACCCGCCCAGGACTCCTCCGTGAGATCGCCGTCGATCTTGAGCGTCGAGTGGGTGAACTGGTGATCGTGGATCTGGGCGCTCGTGTTGCGCCTCGTCGTCTTGAGGTCGCTCACACGGTACGAGCCGGTCTCATCATCATCGCGCACGTCGATCTGTGTTTCGCGGTCGAAGCCGGCGATGGGCGCGGGGAGGTTGGCGTTGATGAAGGCGAGGGCGGAGTTGCCCGGGACCATCTGCACCTGGCCGGCCCGCACCCGGCTCTCCTGAACGCTGAAGCGCGAGACCGTCGTCTCGGTGTAGGTGTGGCTGCGCACCGTGGGGCCGGAGTTGCGGCGGTCGCTGCGCGCATCATTCAGTGTGTACGTCGCCTCAGTGTCAGTGTCATCGGTGTTGATCTCGATGGTGCGCAGTGTGTCGGCGGGCTGCGCGGGCAGGTTGCCCTCGATCCAGGTGCGGGCGCTGTTGCCCGCGGCCGTTGTCACCTGCCCGCTGCGCACCGTCTCCGCCACGCCGTCTTCATCGGTCTTCTGCCGCTCGGTGTAGTTGTGGGCGATGAGCCCGCCGACGACGGAGACAGGCACCAGCGCCTCGATGGTGACGGTGAGGGACTCCAGGAATCCGTGCTGCTCGCGCCCGTCGGGATTGATGCTCGCGACGGGCCCGTGGTGGCAGCCGGCGGCGAGGAGTTCGTAGACGACCTGGTCCTCGCGGTAAAGGCGGAAGTCGCTCCCCGCGGCGATGAGCTGGGTGCGGAGGTTGTCGATCTTGTTTCTGAGGTCGGTGAGGGTCGATCCTTCAACCTCGGTGCGGATGGTGATGGTGTAGCCGCGAAAGACGTCGTGGTTGGCACCGCGCCGCTCCAGGCGCGTCGAGACGGAGTAGGAGATGACGCGGTGCTCGGCGCTTCCGAAGGTGAAGCGTGAGATGTTGCGAAGCTGGGCCTGCGTCGGGCTCATTCGAGGGCCCTCGTCTGGCGCTCATTCTGCTGGCGACCCCAGCGGAGGAACCTGGGCGTATCCGGCTGGGAGAGCATGCGATCGATGTCCTCGCCCTCCATGCCGCTGTTGTCGGGCACGCCAGGAAGGCTGAACGATCTTGGAATGGGGCCAACCGCCCGATCTCTGACAGCACTGCCTACGGCGGCTCCTCCTCGGATGGCCAGGTCGACCAGAACGTCCGTCAGGCCCTCCTCCTTGATCTGCTTCAGCGCATCGACGACTTCACGAAGCCCTTCACCCAGCGCCTGAGCGGCCGGTGCAAGGTCGTCGCGGATGGTCTTGGAGATGGTGGCCAGCTCGGCCGAATTGAACTCCTCACCGATAAAGCCGCTGATGACGCCCTGGGCCAGTTGCGCCTTGATGCCGCGGATAGCGCGATCCATCGTGTCGAAGGCGTTGGCCAGTTGGTTCGCCTGGTTCGCCTGCTCCAGGCTGAAAACCTCGCCGAGCTTCTCCGACTCATCCGTAAAACTCCTCAGCGTGTCCTTGCCGCGACCGATGATGTCGATGACGCGCGAGACATCCTCGCCGAAGAGCTTCTGCGCGATGGCGACGCGGCGCGAGTGATTCTCCAGGTTGCCCAGCCCCTCGACGACATCGAAGAAGACATCGTTGAACTCCCGGGCGTTGCCGGAGTTCTCGCGAAGGGCGACTCTGAGCGCGTCGAAGTTGTCCTTCGCCGCCTGGTTCCCCGCGAGGGACTCCCCGATCTGCTGGTTCAACTTGGTGAGGTGCCGCTGCACCGCTTCGGCGTCCTGGCCCCACCCCTTGTAGGAGCCACGCAGCGCCGAGAGGAGCTCGACCGTGGTTCCGATTCGCTGCGCCGACCGCAGCAACTCCTGGTTGGCGAAGGCCTGTTCCTTTACCGCGGTGAAGATCGATGTGCCGACGCTCTTGACGAGACCGATCGTGCCCAGGAGCGGGTTGTTGACGAAGGTCGTGATGCTCTGCCCGAAGATCTGGGCCGCGCCTTGCGCATTGATCATGCCCCGGACGAAGTTGCTCTCGTCCAGGCCCATCGTCGTTCGGATTGATCCCAGGTCGAAGACGGCCATGTGTGTGCGGACCACCGAGGCACTAGGCATCAGGCACTAGGCGGTGGGTGCGGCGCCCTCCATGTTCAGACCGGCAGCGCCGATGGGGTGAGCCGCGCCGTCGGCGGAGACGTACATCCCTTCGGGGAGATTCCGCTCAGCCGGAGATTGAGGCGCTGTCGCCGCCGGCGTCTTGCGCTCCTCCTCGATGAGGTTGAAGTCCGTCTGCTGCATGAACGCGACCGAGGCGTCCTTGCCCTGCGTCGCGTAC
>JBDIVQ010000167.1:0-6790 GCA_039794345.1 Phycisphaerae bacterium
AAGCCGCGAAGCATGGCACCGGACCGAAGCGCCGAGCGTCCAGCGACGGTGCCATGCTTTGACGGCTCTGCGTCAAAGCAGGCGATCGCGCGGAGGCGTGCTGAACGTCCTTCGACGCCGAGCGCACCTGCACCCTCTCCATGCTTCGCCCAAAGCCGCGAAGCATGGCACCGGACCGAAGCGCCGAGCGTCCAGCGACGGTGCCATGCTTTGACGGCTCTGCGTCAAAGCAGGCGATCGCGCGGAGGCGTGCTGAACGTCCTTCGACGCCGAGCGCACGTGCACCCTCTCCATGCTTCGCCCAAAGCCGCGAAGCATGGCACCGGACCGAAGCGCCGAGCGTCCAGCGACGGTGCCATGCTTTGACGGCTCTGCGTCAAAGCATGCGATCGCGCGGAGGCGTGCTGAACGTCCTTCGACGCCGAGCGCACGTGCACCCTCTCCATGCTTCGCCCAAAGCCGCGAAGCATGGCACCGGTCCGAAGCGCCGAGCGTCCTGAGACGGTGCCATGCTTTGACGGCTGTGCGTCAAAGCATGCGATCGCGCGGAGGCGTCCCGAACGTCCTTCGACGCCGAGCACACCTGCACCCTCTCCATGCTTCGCCCAAAGCCGCGAAGCATGGCACCGGTCGTCAGTCGCCGACCGGCGCACGCTCACCCCAGCGCTTCCCCACCGTGTGCTCGACGCCGAGCAGATCGAGCAGCCGCGCCACGACGAAGTCGGCGAGATCCTGCGTGCTCTGCGGCAGCAGGTACCACCCCGGGTTCGCCGGCGCGATGATGCCGCCCGCGAGGCTCAGACGGTGCATGTTCTCGATGTCGATGTGCGTGAGGGGCATTTCGCGATGACACAGGATGAGTTTTCGCCGTTCCTTGAGCGTCACGGCGGCGGCGCGGTAGAGCAGGTTGTCGCCCAGGCCGTTGGCGACGCTGGCCAGCGCGTTGCTCGAGGCGGGGACGATGATCATGCCGTCGTGCGGGAACGATCCGGAGGCGATGGCCGCGCCGACGTCGTTGTTGTTGTAGAGGATAATGCCGTGATCGCCCCGGCCGGCGAGGGCATCGAGGTTGACCTGCTCCATGCCGAGTTCATCGCGCAGCAGACGCCGTCCCCAGGTGCTCACGACGAGGTGCACCTCGATCCCGGCGGCGACGAGCGCGCGGATCACTCCCTGCGCGTAGATCGCGCCGCTTGCGCCGCTGATTCCAACAACGATTCGCCGCATCTCCGCTGATTCTACGCCCACGATGAGCGAGTCTTCGAGCGAATCGTGGGGTGCGTCTGACGATGAGGCTCTGCGAATCGTGGAACAGGGCCGACGCCCACGATGAGGCTCTGCGAATCGTGGAGTGCGTTGCATGCGGGCGATCGACCCGGCCCGCGGCGACTTCACCGCCGGCCGCGCCGTCGCGCGGCGACGGAGTTGAATAGCATAAGAGGTCGCCTTGCGCCGACGTGAAGCACCCGCCCCACCAGCACACCCGGGACTCTGCCATGAACTATCGCCTCCCCATCATGCTCACCCTCGCCGCCGCGCTCAGCGGCTGCGCTTCCTACGTCAACATCCCCGCCGACTCGGAGAAGGACATCGCGATCAACGCGATCAACGCCCCGCCGACGCCCAGCGTGATCAGCGCCGCCCTCGATCACGTCCTTCGCGACTATCCGCCGCCGGCCGCGCCCTACGGCATCCGCCTGCCCGTCGAGGCGAGCGACAACACCTGGCACAAGACCGTCCGTCAGCGCGACGGCGCCCTGCCGTACTCCGAATTGCCCGAGGGTCAGCCCGTGTATGACGTGCGCTCGATCCGCATTCGCGGCAGCGACGCGTGGGTGGACATCGTCGTGCCTGAGACGATCGACAACCGCCCCCTCGTTGAACTGCGCCTCGAAGGGTGGGTTGATGGTTGGAAAGTGACGTCGGTTCGCCGGTGGTCGGCGAGCGTCATCCGCGCCCGCGAGTCGAGCGGGCAGTACGCGCCGACTTCCTCGAACGAGCCGGCGCTGCGGCCGATCGTGACGACGACTGAGCCGCGCACCGCCGCGGCGCCCGAGCCGCCGCCGAGCGAACCGATCGCCGAGGAGGTTGAGCCGGCCGCGCCGGGCGATCGCCCCCTCACCCCGCTGCGGCCCGTGAAGAGCGACGGCAACTGAAGCGTTGAACGGTTGACTTCATGGCGGATCGACCATCGATCAAGGGCCTCGCCAATCGCCTCAAACTGCCGCAGCCGATGGCGCGGCGGATCGCGATTGCCGACCTGAGCCGACGCGCCGAGCAAGAGCCGGCGGCGCTTGAAGTGCTGCTGGCGCATCTGCCGCGCGAGACGGATCACAAGGCCCTGCTGCGGATCGTGGATGCCCTCGGCGAGCGCCGCTTCGCGCCGGCGGTCGAAGCGCTCACGGCGCTGCGCGACAACCCCGACACCCCCGCCGACCTCGCCCACGCCGCGACGATCGCGCTCGATCGGATCGAGCGACTCGCGGAGTAGGCGGCTGATTCACTTTCGCCCGATCTTCTTGCGATTGTGCTCGATCACGCTCGGGCCCCAGCCGCCGATGAGATAGGGCCCGGCCCAGCCCCAGGAGGGGACGCGCAGCGTGCCGCTCGCCTCGAGTTGCAGCCAGTAGTAGTTGCCCTCACTCTCCTTGCGCACGACGGATTCGCCGAGGCGTTGCGGATCGTCGGCGGTGATGAACTGCTCGAGGAGGGATTCGAGGCGGCGCTGTGTCGCCGCCGCGTGTCGCGCATCCTTGAGTTCGAAGTAAACCGTCGTCGCGCCGGGCACCGGCACCGCCGGCGGCGGATCGTTGCTCAGCACGAGGTAAGGCACGAACGCCGACCACAGCGCCGCATACGTCTGCCGCTCGCGCGCGCGATATTCGCGCACGCGCGCATCGAACGCGGCCAGTTCCTCCGCGCGCAGGGTGTCGCGGTACGCGCTCAACACGCGGTCGAAGGACGCCGCGAAGTCGATGGGGATGACGACGCAGTACTTGCCCTCGGGCTTTGGCAGGGTGAGTTCGCGCGGCCAGCGGTCGAGGGTAAGCGCCCGGCTCGCGACGGTGTCGAGAGGGTCGCTGCGCCGCTGCCAGGTGAGATCGGCGACGAGGAATTCGTCGGCCCAGCGGCCGTGGAACATCCAGTTGCGCGCGTTGTCGAGGCGCCAGGTGGTGAGCATGCGCCGCGGCCGGCCCTGCGCGAGCACCTCGGGCATCTGCTTCCGCAGACCGTCGAGATCAATCCACATTTCAAGGAAGGGCGGGCCGGCAGCTCGCTGCGCGCCGGTGGCGCGATGCAGGGAGAGCACGTGGTGCGGCGCGACGGCGCTTTGCGAGGTTACCCAACGCTCCAGCGAACCGTGGCCGAGGCCGACGACGAAGGAGTCGGGCAGCGAGGCCCACTCGACGGTCTGCCACGCCGCCCACTGCGGCTGTCGAAAGCGCGCCGCCCGCCGGCCGCCGGGCAGATCGAAGAGTTCCTGCGTCGGCGCCCTGGTCTCACCCGCCTCTTCACCGCCGCCCTCGGGCGAGTCACCCTTGTAATGCGCGAGGATCGTTCCGAGCGTTGAGATGAACCCGCGATGGTCGCGCGTCGATTCGAGCACGAGCACGGTCTGAAGCGCGATGATGCGAAAGCCGTTCTTCGCGGCTTCATCATGCTCGGCGTCGAGGTCGAGAACACACATGGTGTGCGGCACCGCCCCCGCGACGCTCGCCGCGAGAATGCCGTCGAAGATCGGATGAAAGTCGGGATTGACCAGTCCCGCCTGCTCGGCGAGTTTGAGCGCCAGCGGCAGGAACGCCGCCGTCTTCGTGTCAAAGCGCGAGGGGTCGAAGCGATAGAACGCCACGGCGTCTGGCGGAATCGCCGGAGGCGCCGCCCCGGCGCGCGCAACCGCACCCAGGCCGAACGCGAGGACGATCGCGGCGCGAATCACCGGATGTCCCGCGAAACCTGGCATGCACGAATTCTCCACCGGCCGCCCCGACCGGTACTCCCTGCGGGAATGAAGAGGCGGACCAATTGAATCGGCCGGGGCGGGTGCGATCAATGGCGGCCGCTCACGAACTTCCCGCACCTGAATGCCTACTTCGCGCGGCGCTCGATGGCGCTCAGGCCGCTTCGCGCGATCAGGCCGCGAATCTGCAGGATCGTCAGGTCGGCCTGGAGGGTGTGGATCGGCAGGCCGGTCCGGGCCGAGAGGTCATCCAGTTCCACGGCGCTGCCGTCGAGGGCGTCAAGAATGCGCTGCTGGGTGGGTGTGAGGTTGAGGCGCGCGATGGACTGGGCGTCGCCCGCCGCCGCCGTCCCCGCGCTTTGCGGAGACGCCTGCTGGAAGAGCGAAGCGCCCGCGCCCGCTTCGCGCAGCGCCCCGGCGACGAAGTGCTCGCTGCCTTCGAGCGCTTCGACGATGTCGGCCGCGCCGGTCACGAGGCGCGCCCACCCTTCGCGGATCATCCTGTGGCAGCCGGCAGCGCGCGGCGAATCGACGTTGCCCGGCAGAGCAAACACTTCGCGGTGGTGCTCTTCGCACGCGAGGCGCGCGGTGATGAGCGCTCCGCTGTGCTCGCCCGCCTCGATGACGAGCGTGCCCAGCGACAGGCCCGAGACAATGCGGTTGCGGCGCGGGAAGTTCTCTTTGCCGGGCCCGGCGCGCATGGGAAACTCGCTGATGAGGGCCCCGCGGCCATCGCTGACGACCGACTCGAAGAGCGACTCGTTCTCCGGGGGATAGTGGTGCGAGAGTCCGCATCCCATGACGATGAGGGTGCGTCCGCCGCCGCGGAGCGCGCCGCGATGGGCCTCGGTATCGATGCCGCGGGCGCCGCCGCTGATGATCGTCAGGCCGCGCTGCGCCAGGGCGGCGCTGATTCGCCCCGCCTGGTCGCGGCCGTAGGCCGAGCAGTTGCGCGTTCCCACGATCGCAACGCTGAAGGCGTCGGCCGGCGAGAGCGCGCCGCGCACATAGAGAACCGGCGGCGGATCGGGAATCGTCTTGAGCAGGGGCGGGTAGTGCGGATCGTCAATCGAGATAATCGCCGCGCCTCGCTCTGCCGCGTCGCGCATCTCCGCTTCGATCGCCGCCTCATCGACGCCGGCGCAGATCGCCCGCGCCCGCTCGGCGCTGATTCCCGGCACCTGCTGAAGTTGCGTCGGCGGAGTCCCGAGAATCGTCCGGGCCGACCCGAAGCGCCCCCGCAGCCGGGCGATGAGGATCGGCCCGATGCCGGGCGTCATGCTCAGGCGGAGCATGGCGCAGACGTGGTCGCTCGCGTTGGGCGGGTCGATCGCCATCGCGGACAATATATCCGCAAGTTCGGAAGATGTCAGCCGATGCGGTGCGGCCATTCCGCCGCCGCCGGGCGGGCCTGAATCAGCCGGTCGAGCGCGGCGGTGCTTCCAGCGACGAGTTTGTCCGATTCAGCACAATCGCGCCTCAGCGCATCATGCGCTGTACGCATGCTCTAACCTCTTTCTCGCTCCCCGCAGCGTCGATCCCTCACGCCCCGCTGCGGTTCGCCAGGCCCGGCGTGGCGATGATGAGCGCCCGATCCTGCAAGTCCGCCCCGCGCGCGTTCGTGTTCCGCGGCGTTTTCGGCGCTGGATGATCACGCAACGGTGCACAGCGGCACGGATCATTAAAAGGAGAATTTTTGTCCGGAATTTCGTGGAATGTGTGCACCGATTCGCATAACGACTGTTATAGTCGGGGAGTTGTGTTCCGCACGTTCACTCGACAGGCGCATCCAGCGCCGAATCAGTGCCGTCGGTTGAACCATGATCGCGGCGGAAATGGAGTTTGCCCGACTGAACACCTGGCCAGGAGGATGAGAGATGAACACGCCGACTGCTTCGCAACTGCTGTGTATCACGGGTCTTACCGGCATGGTGGCGCTGTGCGCCTCGCGGGCCGGCGCCCAGCCGAACCTGCTCGTCGATCCGGGGTTTGAGAACAATTCGCTCGGCTCCTACCAGATCGTGCTCAACGATTTCGTGCGGTACCAGGGCATCTGGGGGGCGGAGGCCGCCGCGATCACCGGTGCGATGGGGCCGGTGGTTCCGCCTGAGGGGGTGCGCATGCTGCAGGTGCTCCCCACCGGAGGCATCACCTCGCAGGTGGTTCAGGTGACGGACGTCACCCGTTTCGCCACGGAGATCGATTCGAGGCGGGCCGTGGTTTCCGTGAGGGGGCTTTTCAACGCCGACCCGGCCGCGCCCGAGGCGTATGGATCCGTCGTGTCACACTTCTACACCGGGCCCGGACTTGGCTTCAAGATCGGGCATCTGCAGAGCTCACTCTATCTCGACACGGATCCGTCCTCATGGGAGGAAATCAGCGGCATGTTTGACGTGCCGGTGGGCACACGCTGGCTCGTGACTCAACTGTACTACTCAAACGAGTCCATGAACAACCGGCCCTGCTACGTTGATGCAACCAGTCTCACGATCAACGGCCGCGGCGGGGGGTTCGAATTGCTCGTGGAAGGCTCCTGTCCCGGCGGCGGACCGCTGCGCATCTCGTGGTTCGGCGCCACGTCCGGCGGCTGGGTCGTGCTGATGCATGCGCTCAACGAGGGCGCCGTGACCATTCCCCGGATCTACCCCTGCGGGGGAACGGTGCTCGGCCTCGGATCCCGACGGATTCAGACTGTGTGGCACGGGCCCTCGGGGACCAACGGCAGCGGCAGCATCACCGACACCGCCGGGCCACGCGCCTGCGGCACGTACCTGCAACTGCTCGATCTGGCCAACTGCGAGACGACTGACGTCGTGCCGATTGAATAGG
>JBDIVQ010000168.1:0-6644 GCA_039794345.1 Phycisphaerae bacterium
CGCGCGGGCAAAGCCCAGGGATGGCGCGCGGGCAAAGCCCAGGGATGGCTATCCCTGGGCTTTGCGGAGATGTAATCCCCGGGCTTTGCGAGGCGAATGCGCTGCGGGATGGGCGCGACCCCGTGCCGCGGCACCTGATCGGCATGGCGAAGAAGCATGCGGCGTTCATGCTGCGCGAGCACGGCATCGTCGGCGGAGCGTGGGCGATGCGCTCGAAGATCGAGCCGATCACCTCGCGCTCCCACCAGTTGAGCGTGGTGGGGTACATACGCGGGCACGCATCGGAGGGCGCGGCGGTGTGGTCGCGGCTGCGCGCGGGGTGAGGGTGTGTGCGGCCAACGCCCAGGGATAGCCATCCCTGGGCGTTGCGTGATGGCTCTCCCGGGACGTTGGTCGCTGTTGATATTGTGCGCTCAGGGCGAGGCGCGCCTGAAGTAGGCCGCGGACGCGGCGAAGCGGTCGATGTTGACGGTGCGGGTGATGAGGCGCGTTTCCCAGTTGGACGTGGTGATGGTGGTGGTCGAGCGCGTGTGCGAGCCGTCGGGGTTGCGGGTGGTGGTGGTGACGTAGTGAGTGTCGGTGCGGGGGATGTCCCAGGTTTCGAGTTCGCGGGCGCGCTGCGTGTCCACGTAGACGATGCGGAAGAGGACGAGGTCGGCGCCGATGGAGCGGGCGAAGGATTCGAGGTCGGGGAGGTAATCGGCCGCGATGCGCGAGCCGGCGCCGCGCGTGCGGTTGATCTCAAAGCGGCTGGAGCCGAGGGATTGCGCGCTCTCTTCGGCAGCGCGGACTTTGTCGAGGTAGAGGGCGTCGGCGAAGGTCGAGCAATCGATGAGTTCGATGGAGGTCTCGACGGGCAGGCGAGCGAAGCGCTGCTCGGAGAGAGTCTGGTAGGACATCTCCCACTCGTTGACGCCGCAGGCGGGCAGGAGGAGGAGCGCGGCCGCGATGAGGAGGTGTTTCATGCGGGGCCTCCGATCATGGAGTTGTAGAGTGCGGCGGCGCGGGAGGCAAGCCCTGCGCCGGAAAGCGAAGGGTGAGCCGAGGACAGGGTCAGGGACGTTTGTACTTGCGCGGGGCGCGCGGTGCGGCTTGCCGTGCGCGTCGTCGGTGAGGCTCGATGGCCGGCTGCGCCGGCGATCGGCGTCACGCGACGGCGTTCGCGCCGAGGTGTTGCGATGCGGTCCGGGGGTTGAAGTTGCCGGGCTTTCAGTCGGCGGGGCTGGTACGATCCCCCGGTTGCGGTGGTCGGATGCGCCGCGGCCGTGGCCTGAGACTGACGGGAGCACGCGCGCATGAAGATAAGATGGCGGCGACGAAGGCGAGAGGTGGGACGGGGGGCGCTGCTGTTCGCGGCTGCACTGGCGTTCATGGCGGGGACCGCTGCGGGTCAGGGCGCGGCTCGATCAGAGAGCGCTCCGCCGGCGCCGATCGACTTTCGGCAGGTTGTGCAGAAGGCCAAGGACCGGGTGTTTCCGGCGGTGGTGTTCATCCGCTGCCTGACGGAATCGCACGATGCGGGCAAGAAGGTCACGCAGGAGGTTTCGGGCTCGGGCGTGCTGGTGTCGGCGGATGGGGAAGTCCTGACGAACTGGCACGTGATCGACAAGGCGGCGGAGGTGCGCTGCCTGCTGTACGACGGCACGCATTATCACGCGGACATCCTCGGCTCGGACAAGGACACGGACCTGGCGCTGATCCGCCTGCGGCGCGAGGAGGGGGCCGCGCCCCTGCCGCACGCGGCGCTGGCGGATTCAAACCTGCTGACGGAGGGTGATTTCGTGATGGCGATGGGGGCGCCGTGGGGAATGAGCCGGTCGGTGACGATCGGGATTATTTCTTCGGTGCGGCGCTACCTGCCGGAGAACAGCGAGTACAGCCTGTGGCTGCAGACGGATGCGGCGATCAGCCCGGGCAATTCGGGCGGTCCGCTCGTGAACACGGACGGAGAGGTCGTCGGCATCAACACGCGCGGCGTGATGGCGGGGGGCGACATGGGGTTCTCCGTCCCCTCGAACACCATCGCGCTCCTCCTGCCGCGATTGCGCGAGAGCGGGCAGGTGCAGTGGAGTTGGACGGGCCTGCACCTCCAGCCGCTGCGCGACTTCAATCGCAACATGTATTTCGAGGGGACGCACGGGGTGATCGTCTCGGGAACGGATCCGGACAGCCCCGCGCGGCGTGCGGGGGTGGAGGCGCGCGACCGGCTCGTGGAGATCGGGGGCGTGTGCGTCGCCGCCGTCACCGAGGAAGACCTGCCGGAGATCCGGCGGATGCTCGGCCTGCTGCCGGAGCACTCGCCCACGTCCATCGTGGTCGAGCGCGGCGGGGAGCGGCTGGCGCTCGAACTCACGCCGCGCGACAAGGGGCGCGTCGAAGGAGAGGAACTGGACTGCCCGCGCTGGGATCTCACCGTCAAGGCCATCAACCAGTTCGACAATCCCGATCTGCACTTTCACCGGCAGACGGGGGTCTTCATCCTCGCGACGCGCTACCCCGGTAATGCGAGCACGGCCGGACTGCGGGCGCAGGACATCCTGCTCAAGGTCGATGACCGCGAGATCACCACGCTCGACGACGTGCGGGAGATTCACGCCCAGTCGCTCAAGCAGCTGCCGGGCAAGCGCCGGCTGATGGTGACGGTGCTGCGCAACGGCCAGGAGCGGCTGGTGGTGCTCGACATCGCGCGGGACTACGAACGGCGCTGAGGTCGCGGATGCTCTTTGCTCATTCACTCGAGTGGAATGGAGGCGTGCCCATGATGCTGCGAACCAGAATTCTCACTCTACTGCCGGCGGCGCTGGCGGCGGCGGTGATGCTCCCGATTGCTCAGGCGCGGCAGGGCGACGGAGCGTCGATCGCCCGCTCGCTGGCGAACTCGATCGTGCGCGTCGAGTACACGCTGCAATACGACAAGGGTCAGGCCCCCGCGGGCACGGGGATCATGGAGCGCTGCCCGAGTTGCGGCGAGTTCCACGTGGATGGGGCCGAGTCGGTGCTCAGCGACGAGCGGCCGATCGAGACGGCCGGCTACGTCCTCTCCCCCACGCGCATCCTCACCGTCGATCAGTTCCTTCATCCGCGCTTCGTGGCGAAGACGCAGGTGGTGTTCGGCGGGGAGGCGATCGACGCCCGGCCTGTCGCGTATGGGCAGCGCGAGAGCGCGGTGATTCTGGAACTGGCACGGCCGCTGGCGGGTGCGGCGCCGCTCGTGTTTGATGCGAAGCAGGAGGGGCCGTTCTTCGCCGTCTCCTGCGCGAGGCGCAACGGCGAGTGGACGACGAGCGTCTCCTCCGTCTCCCTGGGGTCGGTCAGCGTCGCCGAGGGGCGGGCGCCCTTCATCCCGGTCTCGGAGCGCGGCGTGATCGTGACGGCGGCGGGTACGCCCGTGGGCATGAACCTCACGGGTGAATTCGCCCCGGGCGGCGCGTGGAAAGGCTCGCCGGAGAACTGGACGTGGCTGAGCGCGGACGATCGCGCGGCGCTGCTCGCCGCAACGGAGAGGCTCAGCGATGCGGGGCTGCTGCGCACCCGCCTGGACCTTCGAAGCCCGCGCGTCACGGAAGAGGCGTATTCACCCTGGTCCTACTCGGACACGAGCGAGGATGAGGAAGCCACGGAGATTCATTCGCTCGCGGTGCTCGTGGATGAGCGGACGCTGCTCGTGCTTGCGAATCTCAAGGCGTCGGTCACGGCGCGCCTCGAGGCGATCACCGTCTTCCCCCCGGGAAGCGAGGAGGGCGTTTCAGCGGCGTTCCGCGCGACGCTGCGCGACCACGGCGCGTTCGTCGCCACGCTGGAGGAACCGCTGCCCGGCAGCCTCCGGACCTCGTCGGAGGACATCCGCCGCCACCGGCACGAACTGCTCATCGGCGCGGAGATCAGCCTTCAGGGCGAGCACCGCCTGGCCTACTTCACCCATCAGCGCATCGCGACGTTCAACGTCGGCTGGCGGCGGAACGTCTACCCCGAAGTCGCGGGCGACGATGAGTCCCTCTTCCTCTTCGACCGGCAGGGCGCGCTCCTCGCGCTGCCGATCATCAAGCGCGACCGGCCGGGCGAGGAAGACCGCTGGAGCGGCACCTATCCGACGCTGACGGCCGCGCGGCAGATCGCCGAAACTCTCGCCGACCTCGAGGCCGCCATCGATACGAGCAACGTCCCTCTCTCCGAAGAGGAGGAGAACCGGGTGGCGTGGCTCGGCGTGATCATGCAGGGGCTCGACACCGAACTGGCGCGGCAGATGGGCGTCTCGGAACTGAGTGATGACGGGTCGATCGGCGGTCTCGTGACGTTCGTCTATCCCGATTCGCCCGCCGCCCGGGCGCAGGTGCAGACGGGCGATGTCCTCCTGCGCGTCCACGTACCGAATCGTCCCCGGCCGCTGGACGTGGAGGTGGATGAAGACTCGGAGTTCGGCTCGGCGTTCCCATGGCACCAGCTCGACGAAGTGCCCGAAGAGTATTTCGAGATGATTCCCAAGCCCTGGCCGAGCGTCGCCAGCGGCTTCAACCGCACGCTGACGGGGCTGGGATTCGGAACGCAGGTGCAGGTGGAATTGGCGCGCGGCGGCGAAGTGATGTTCGCGCCGATGGAGATCACCCAGTCGCCGATGCACTTCGACGCGGCGCCTCAGTTCAAGTCCGAGCCGCTGGGGTTCACGCTGCGGCCGATGACCTACGAAGTGCGCCGCCACTTCCAGAAGGGCGATGAGGAGCCGGGGCTGATCATCGCCCGAATCGAACCGGGCAGCAAGGCCTCCGTCGCCGGGCTCAAGCCCTTCGAAACGATCACGAGCGTGAATGACGCCCCGGTGCACTCGCTCGAAGACTTCCGCCGGGCCGCGGCGGGGCAGAGCGAACTGCGACTCTCGATCCTGCGCATGACGCGCTCGCGCCTCGTGAAGATCACGCTCGACGAGCCGATCGAAGATGAGGAGTTCGGCGGCGGGCCGGCCGCGGCGGACGACGAAGCGGGCGGGTGAGCGTCCGCACCGGGGCTGCCCGGCTCCAACGCTGCCGCGAGCCTGCCCGGCAGGCCACCCAACGACGCAACCCCCTGCGAAGGCAAGGGGTTGCGGCCAATGGGCGTAACTGGACTTGAACCAGTGACCTCCTGCGTGTCGAGCAGGCGCTCTAGCCAACTGAGCTATACGCCCGGCCAGATCAGAGTATTGGCGTTCCGGGCGGGGCGGTCAAATGGCGGTGGGGGTGAGGACCCGGCGTCGGCGGGGCACATCCGGGTCGAAGGCGACGTCTCTCGCCGGCTCAAGGGGTGACTCCCTGAATCTCGGGAATGTCGTCGCAGGCGCGTTTCGCACGGCGCTTTCGGCGGTACATTTGAGAAGTCGGCGATGCAAAGGGGGCGAATCATGGTGTCCGTTACTCGACGTGACTTTTGCGCTCTGGCGGCGGGCGCCGTTTGCGCCACTGGAGTCCTCGGAGCGATTCGCGGATCGGGCCCTCCTGTTGAGACGCCGGATCGGGCGCTGGCGCTGCCGAGCATCGAGTTCGGCCGCACGGGATGCCGCGTGCCTCGGCTGGGCTTTGGCTGCGGCCCGATTGCGGATGCGGTGGACGATCGGGAAGCGATCGACATTCTGCTCCACGCGATCTCCCTGGGCGTGCGGTACTTCGACACCGCGTACAGTTATGGCAGCGGCCGCTCTGAGAAGCGCGTGGGCGCCGCGATGGCGCAGAGCGGCATTGATCGCGGCGAGTTCTTCGTGGCCACCAAGACGGATCGCAAGGACAAGGCGGGCGCGCTGCAGCACTTGCAGACCTCGCTGCGACGTCTTCAGGTGGAGTACGTTGACGCGTGGCAGATCCATTCCCTCAACTACGATCCTGAACTGCTCCTTCAACCCGGAAGCGTCATCGAGGCGATGGAGCAGGCGCGGACGGAAGGGCGCATTCGATTTCTGGGAATCACCAGCCACGAAGCGCCGGCCAACATGGTGCGGGCGATCGAACTCTACCCCTTTGACCTCGTCCTCATACCGCTCAGCCCGGTGCGGCAGGAGTACCTCGGCGAGTTTCTTCCCCTGGCGATGCAGAAGGGCATTGGAGTGGTGACGATGAAGCCTTTCGGGCACGGGAATCTCTTCAGAGAGTTCACCGCCCACCAGCTGCTCCACTTCGCCCTCGACCGGCCCGGCGTCCACGTGGTCACGCCGGGGCTTGACGCGAAGTGGCAGGTCGACGAGGCCTTTCGAGCGGTCGCGGTCTGAAACCGGCCCCGGCCCACTCGCCTCCGAGGGGGCGGCGGCCAACTGGGACCCGGCGGGGACGGATTTTCGCGGAATTGTGGCTTTGGCATCACGCATTTGGCGAATCGCAGGTTAGACTCTCAGCAATCGCCCGATCGGGCGACTCCGAAGGAGAGCAGCATGATCCGCCACGCGATGTGTCTGTCGGTCACCTTATCCCTGATGGCGTGTCCCGTTTTTTTTATTGGACCAGCCAATGCTGGTGCGCTCGATGAAAGGTCGAGCCGGACCGAGGTTCTCAACCTGGGTCTGCGCGGGGTGTACTTCGTCGAGAATCAGGGACAGTGGCGCGACGAGTCGGTCCATTACGGCCTCAAGTCGCGCGGCCTCGACGTCGCCTTCCGCGAGTCGTCCTTCACGATGCATCTCTCGCGCG
>JBDIVQ010000169.1:0-6478 GCA_039794345.1 Phycisphaerae bacterium
TCTTCGCGTGGAGCGGCGCGACGCCGAACCGGCGCCAGGGTGTCGTCTACGGCGAGGAAGAAGGCAGGACCTTGATTCCCACGGGTGTGTGCGCGGGCACGATGCTGGGCGTCGCGCGAAACGCGTTTCTGGTGTCCGTCATCGGAACGCGGGACGGGGCCGGGACGATTCTGCTGGCGGCGGGAAACTGCCTCGGTGGTTTCGCTCAACTGATTGAGAACCGCACCTGCCGCACAAGCAACGTCGCGCCGATTCCCTGAACCACACGCAGCGAGGCGCACCTCATGCGAACGCCCGTTGTCGCCCTCGTTCTGACTTTCGCGCTGCTGCCTTTGTTGGACGTTCCACTCCCCGGCCTGAACGTCTCCGCAGCGCAGGCGTCTGATTACACGGTCGCCGTCACGGGCCTCTGCCCAGGCCGCATGACGCTCGAGTGGTCGGGCGCAACGCCGCACCACCGGCAGGGCATTCTCAGCAGCAGGTATCTCGGGCAGTGGACGATCCCGGTCGGACAGTGCCGCGGAACCATCCTCGGTCTCGCTGAGCGCGTCTCTCTGATGAAGATCATCCCCACGGGTGAGGGCAGCGGTTCCGTCAGCGTCACTGGTAGTTTCGGAGGCATCTGCCGCGCCTACGTCCAACTCGTCGAGGGCGGCACCTGCCGCACGAGCAATATCGCGCGCGTGCCGTAGTCGCGTCCCGGGATGGTCGTGAGGAGCAGGGAACATGAGAAGCACCGTGATCGACATCTTCGCCGCAATTGCACTCACCTCGGCCGCCGCGGGGCAGGAGGTCGTCGAGCGTCCCGCCGGCTCAATCGGCCTCGCCGATCCCGCCCTGATCGACCCGCCCGGAGCCGACGCCGACCTCTGGAACCAGGGGCCCTACAACGGACTCAACGGCCTCTCCAACGGCGTCGAGAGCGCGATCGGCGCGCGGCGGACGCTGATGTTCGACTTCGTCGTTCCTCCGGGCCAGATCTGGAGCATCGACGGCCTGCGGTGGCGGCACGTGTGGGAGACGCTCGAGCCAGGCGCGGGTTCGGGTCTCGAAGTCCGATTCCGCACGACGTATGAGAACCGTCCTTCCGTTCCCATCGGCGACTGGCGGACCTCGACCACCTACGAGGAGTACCCGGTGTTTCAGGGGCGCGATGCGATTTCGGTCGCCGGCTTCGCGCCCGTCGCGCTCATCGCGGGAACGTACTGGCTGGAGGCGGTCATCGTCGGGCCGGAGAACAACTTCTGGCGCACGGCCGACCTGGCCATCGGCACGCAGGTGTGGGTGGACTACTCCGATCGCGGCGGCTTTCAGCGCGGCGACCGCGTCTTCGGCGCCGTCTACGACATCACCGGCATCCTCACCGGAGCGGCCGAGCCGGCCTACACGCTCACCATCACGGGCATGTGCCCCGGCGTCGTCTACTTCACGTGGGGCGGCGCGCGGCCGAACCGCGCGCAGGGTGTGATCCTCGCGCAGCGCCTTGGCGCCTACACCATTCCGACAGGCCAGTGTGCGGGAACGGTCCTGGGCGTCGAGGGCGGCGTGCAACTCGCCGCGGTCATTCCCACCGAAGCGGGGACGGGCAAGCGGTGGTTTATCGCCGGCTCCCATCCCTGCGCCTGGCAGCTGCAGCTCATCGAGGGCGGATCCTGCCGGCTGAGCAATCCGGCGCAGATTCCGTAGCGGACTGAGGCTCAGGGCCGGAAACACGAACCGCAAGCGGCCGCATCGGCGGAACCTTTCGCCACTTGATGTGTTCGGGCACTTTCTTCAAGTCTCGCGCGGCATCGCTGCAAGGCGGCGCGGCGGCGGCTCACATGCGCTTCGGGCCGCATGCGAAGGCGGCCGGAACCTCATTCCATTTCAAGAAGGAGAATCGCAATGATTCGACTCATGAACGTTCGGACCGTCCTGCTCATGCTCCTGACGATCGGGCTTCTGGGGGTGCAGGCCCTCGCCGGCGAGGTCACCCAGTGGCGCGCGGGCGCCACGCAGGGGAGCATCCGGCTCGAAGCACGCTACACGGAAGACCTCGAGAACGGACTCGTGGACCAGTTCCTCGAAGTGCGCCTCGACAACGTCGCGCTCAACACCACCTTCACCGTCTCACTCAACGGGCGCGTTATCGGGCGCTTCACGACTGACGGCAACGGCAGCGGCCGCTTCACACTCGAAGCGCTCGACGTCGAAGCGGATGAGAACGGCCGTCCCGTCGGCCCGCGAATCGACACCGGCGATGAGATCACCGTCTCGCGCGGCCGCCACGCGCTCTCGGCGACCTTCGTTCCCGATTGACGCCCCCGTCCCCGACGACGACTTCACTCGCGCGGCCTCGCGGAGTCCTCTCCCCGCGGGGCCGCGTTCCCTTCGCGCCAACCCGTTGCCCACTCCCCGGGCCGATTCCGAGTGGTGAAATGGAGGCCGGCCGCACAGACCGGCCTCCGACAGCCGGCGCCTCGCTGCGACGCCTCCGCCGTGCCGGACACAGCGGCGCAGACTCCGCTGCCACGACACTCCCGCGGCTTTCAGAACCCGTGTCGGAACCGCAGGTGCCGTGGTTCGAGCGACGCCCCGGGAGCACAGGCCCCGCGGCGCTCATCGCGCCACGCGGCATGGCGGCGCGCGGCCCGGGATCGCACTAGACGGGCGCGGACTGCTTCTGCTCGATCTCGTCGGGCGCAATGCGGGTGATGATCTTCGCCCCGACGGCGTCTCCCCAGACGTTGATGGTGGTGCGGCACATGTCGAGGATGCGATCGACGCCGAAGATCAACCCGACGGCTGCGAGGGGCAGGGCGGGGTGCGACGTGCCCGCGAGCGTGGTGTTCACCGCCTCGATGACGATGACCATCGTCACCAGTCCCGCCGAAGGAATGCCTGCCGCGCCGACGGCCGCAAGCGTCGCGGTCAGCGCCACCACGGCGACGGCCTCGAAGCCGAGTTCGATGCCGTAGACCTGGAAGAGGAAGATGACGGCGACGGCCTCGTAGAGCGCCGTGCCGTCCATGTTGACCGTCGCGCCGAGGGGAAGGACAAAGCCGCTGGCCTTCTTGCTGCACTCTCCTTCGTTCTCCGCGGTGCGGATGGTCACGGGCAGCGTCGCCGAGGAGGAGTCGGTTCCGAAGGCCGTCACGAGCGCCGGCCGCATGCGCCACATGAAGCGGTACGGGTTGACTTTTCCAAAGAACAGAAGCACGAGGGGCAGGGTGAGGAAACCGTGAATCATCAGGCCGACGAAGACGATGAGCATGTACTTGCCGACCGCGGCGACGGCCTCGCCGCCGAGGCGCGCGATCGTCCACGACACCAGCAGGAAGACGCCGATGGGCGTCAGCCACAGAACCCAGCCGACCAGTTGCATCACCGCCTTGAAGAGCGCCTCGAAAAAGTCCGTCGCGGGCTTCACCGGCTCGCCGAGAAACCCCAGCGCCAGGCCGAAGAGGATCGAGAAGGTGATGACCGGCAGGGGCTGCACGTTGACCGCCGCCGACAGAACGTTGTCGGGGACCATCTGCCGCAGGATGTTCATCCAGACGCTGCCGAGGTCGCGCGGCGAACCTTCGATGACCTTCCTCGGGCTGTCGTCGGACTCGGCGTAGCGCTGCTCAACCTCCTGGAGATTGACTTTCTGCGACACGCCCTCGCCGGGTTGAAAAGTCGTCACAAGCGCCACGCCGAGCACCGCCGCGAGCAGCATTGTCGCGAAGTAATACACCAGCGTGGACGAGCCGACCAGCCCCAGCCGGCTCGGATCGCCGATCGAGGTGATCCCCACGACCACGCTCGTGAAAACCAGCGGAATGATGAGCATCTTGAGCGGGCGAATCAGAATGAGATCGCCCGCGTCAAAGAGCCACTGCACGCGTGCGGCGAGTTCCTTGCTGTCGAGGTTGAGCGAGTCGTAGTGCCGGTAGAGCAGCCAGCCGACGATGACGCCGGCGATCAGGCCGATGAAGATGAGCGTGTTGAGAAGTTTGTGACCGCGCATCGGGCCTCCGTCTTCGAGTCTGAGGTGGCGGGTCCGACCGTCTCCGCGCCGAGGCGCTCCCTCCAGTCTACAGGCCTGAGACGTACCGATCGAGAGCCGCCTTGAAGGAAGTCAGCGTCAGTCCGAGGTGTTCCTGCACGCGGATCGTGTCGCAGATCGAATCTTCCTGGCTCATGATGATCTGATCGACGTTGAAGGGGAGCACGGAGTCCAGCGACGCCGCCGCCGCCAGGTGCGCCAGCGCCTTCGCCTTCCACGCCGGAATCGCGATCGCCGGCTTCTTCGACCCCGGCGCGATCGCGTCGCGGAAGGCGCAGAGCATCTCCGGCCAGGTCATGCGATCCGGACCGCCCAGCGGATACACCTCGCGCACAGTGCGATCGGTCTCGATGGCGCGGGCGAAGGCTTCGGCGAGGTCGGCGACGTAGACGGGCTGAACGTATCGCTTCGGACCGCGGCCGAGGAGACCGGCGCCGAAGTAGGGCAGAAAGAAGAAGGGAGGCGCCGTGCCGCGCACCCACTTCGCCGCCATCGCCGTGAACTCCCCCTCAGGTCCGTGAATGACCGAGGGGCGGAAGATGGTCCACGGCAGGCGGCTGGCGCGCACGACCTGCTCCGCCTCGAACTTCGTGCGGTGGTAACGCGCCGTCGCGTCCGGCCGCGCTCCCAGCGCCGACATGTGCACGTAGCGAAGCACCCCCGCCGCTTCGCACGCCGCGACGACGTTGCCCGTCGCCTCCACGTGCAGGCGCTCGAAGGTGATGTCGAACCGCGGCCGCTCCATGATGATGCCGACGAGGTGGATGCACGCATCCGCCTTATCCACCAGCCGGTCGAGCGAGGCTCGCTCGAAGACGTCGCCCTCGATTATCTGCGCCGCCTTGAGGAGTTGGCCCGCGCGCTTCGCATCGCGCACCAGCGCCCGCACGCCGTGACCGTGCTCGATGAGGGTGCGGCAGAGGTGGCGGCCGACGAAGCCCGTCGCACCTGTGACCGCGACGGTCAGGTTGCCGGCGGTGCGAACGAAAGTTGGCTCCGTCTCAGCGCGGGCCCGCGGGGATTCGTCGGCATCCGGTTGTCCGGCGGAGGCGGTCGCCTCCGCGGCGTGGGGACTGTTCTCGTCGGTCATGCGTGCTCTCGCGGCGAACGTCGCGGTCGGTCGGATTCCGCCGCACCGCCGACCGGCGCGGCCGCGGACGGTGCGGCTCCATCATATCGCCGCCCCGACCCCGTGCAAACGCCGCCCGGCGCCTCAGGGGGACGGCTCGCCCGACTCCTCCTGCGCCTCGCGCACCGCGCGGGCGATCTCCTCGAGCGTGAGGCGCTTGATCGCATCCTGCACCTCGGCGCTTCTGTAGAACTCGTGCACCAGCGCGTTCTTCTGGAGGCGCCACAGCGCGAGAATGTTCCCGCTCGAGGCCGCCATCAGGTCGTCGTACGTCGCCGCGTCGTTGGTCATCTTCAGAAGAGCATCGGAGTTGAGCAGGTGGTCGATCTTGAGGTTTTCCGCGGCACGGCGGCGGACCTCCTCATCCGCCGAAGCGATCTCCACCACGCTCATGAGCGAGTCGCTCCCCGCGCCGACGGCGGGAATCCACCGCACCACCGTCTTGTTAAGCGTGCGCGCCGGGCCCGTGCGCGCATACGTGAGCGACCCCCCCTCTGCGCCGCCCCGCAACGCGATGAGCAGGCTCCCCAGCCACACCATGATCACCGAGATCACCACGCACACCGAAGCGCCGGCGATGCGGTCGATGCGGTGCGGCTCCTTCGGCAGACGCTTGCGCACGAAGAACTGGAGGACATACCCGCCCGCGAGACCGACGCCCATGGGCAGGATGAAGGGCCACGCCAGCCCGGCGCTGGTGATGAAGTCCACGCGGAAGAGCAGCCCGCTGAGCAGCCACATCAGCGCCGAGGCGAACGCGAGCGGCGCCAGCCCGTACGCCACCCGAACCCCGCCGCGCCAGTACCCCCACGCCCCCAGCGCGCCCGCGACAACGATGAGAACGACATAGGTCATGCACGACCTCCGGGCGATTGTACGGCCGATGCACCCTCGCGGATTTGTCAGTCCGCCCCGGCGCCTCGCGCCCAGATCGAGAGCGTCAGCAGCGTGAACAGCCGCTGCCCGTGGTCGCGCCGGCCGCTCATGTGCTCATCAATGAACCGCTGAACGGCCTTGCGGTTGAGTTCGATCGGCCCGAAGGGCTCGGCCGAGTTAAGGTGATCGTGCAGCAGCGTCCTCATGCCCGAGCCTTTGTGCGGCAGGTCGTCGCTTCGGAACCACTCGCCGATGGGAATGGCGAAACCCATCTTCGGCCGATCGACGCACTCGCGCGGCAGGTACTTGCGCGCGATGCGGCGGAGCAACCCCTTGCGCTCGCCGTTTGGGATGAGTTCATCGACGGGCATGGCGAGCACGGCGGCGGCGAGATCGCGATCGAGGAACGGGCAGCGCACTTCGAGGCCGCACGCCATGGAGGC
>JBDIVQ010000170.1:0-6402 GCA_039794345.1 Phycisphaerae bacterium
GCTGACTCTTAATCAGCGGGTCGAAGGTTCGAGTCCTTCGGGGGGCACTTCTCCTGCGCCGGGAAACGGACGACGGCGGACGCCCGGAGCGGTTGCCGGCGATCGCTCGCAGCATCGGCCTCGGCACGTTGTGCCGATTGCCCGATCGGCTGCAAGGTCGGCGTCGGGCGCGGACATGCTCTCATCGGACCGGCGCCGCCCGCGCCGGAGAGGAGCAGGCCGCGGCCTATCGTTCCATGATCGTCCCCCACGACCGACTCGCCCGCACGAGAGAGGTGATGGCGCCCTTGTCCGACGCTTCATCCGCGCCGCCGACCAACCGCCTGACCGATCGGCCCGACGGCGCCGACGCGGTGTTTTCGGTGGGATGGAGGCTGCGGCTGCGCTTCACGCGCGGGGCGCTGGCCCCCGACAACCACACCCTGCGCGATGTGATCGAAGCCGAACCGGGCCTGGGCCCGGCGCGACTGTTGGCCGTAATCGACGACGGCGTGGCAGGCGCGGCCCCGGGTCTCACTGCCGCGCTCGAACAATACGCGCAAGCGCACCGCGATCGGATGCGGCTGGTTGTTCCGGCGCTGCTCGTGCCGGGCGGCGAACAGGCCAAGAACGACCGCGCCGTCCTCGACCTGCTCGTGCGGGCGATCCATGACGCGGCGCTCTGTCGGCGGTCGTACGTTGCGGCCATCGGCGGCGGGGCGGTGCTCGACGTTGCGGGGTTCGCGGCCGCGACCGCGCATCGGGGCGTGCGCCTCATCCGCATTCCGACGACCACACTCGCGCAGGACGATTCGGGAGTCGGGGTGAAGAACGGCGTCAACGCCTTCGGCAAGAAGAACTTCCTCGGGTGCTTTGCCCCTCCCTGGGCGGTCATGAACGACGCCGACTTTCTCCTGACGCTCTCCGACCGCGACTGGGCAAGCGGGTGGAGCGAGTGCGTGAAGGTGGCGCTGGTGAAGGACGCGTCGTTCTTCGAATCCATCGAAAGGGCGTCCGCAGCGTTGCGCGAGCGGAATCTCGACGCGGCGACGGAGATCATCCGCCGATCCGCCCGCCTTCACCTCGCGCACATTGCCGTCGGCGGCGATCCCTTCGAGCTCACCCGGGCGCGCCCGCTGGACTTCGGCCACTGGGCGGCGCACAAACTGGAGCAGATCACCGGCTTTCGCCTGCGGCACGGCGAGGCGGTCAGCATCGGCATCGCCCTCGACGCGACCTATTCCGCGCTTTCGGGCTGGCTCGGCGAGGCGGAGCGCGAGCGGGTGGTTGCCTGCCTTCGCGCCCTCGGGCTGCCGACCTTCGATGATTCCCTCACGGAAGAATCGCTGCTCGGAGGACTGGAGGAGTTCCGCGAGCATCTCGGCGGGCGACTGACCATTCCGATGCTGCGCGGGCTGGGCCACGCCTTTGACGTTCACGCCGTCGATGAGGCGCAGATGCGCCGGGCGATCGAACGGCTCGGCGGCGAAGCGGCCCGCCGCGGCGCGCCGTAGAGTACGACCGCGAAGACGACTGCCCGGAGGGCGAAACACATGGCTCACCATCCCCCAACCTGCCCGGCGACGCGATCCCGGGTGATCGACCTCTACTTCATGGAGCACCGCGCCAAGGTGATCGACATCGCCGCCTTCCTCGACCGCCTCGATCGCGCGGAGGACGACCTCGGCCGCGAGGACTTCCGCGTGCGCGGCCTGCGCGAGGCGATCGCGATTCTGCTCGACGGCCGGAGTGAGCGGGCGCGGCGCATTCTCGATCTTTTCAGCGACCCGACGCAGGAGCCGATCGCCTCCGCCGCGGGCCTGAAGGGCGCGTACGGCGTCTATCCGGGAGAGGAGCGGTGAAAGACGCATCCCACGACTCGCTCGAAGACTCACTCATCGCGGGCGCTGCCGCCATACGTCGTGACTCGCTCGAAGACTTGCTCCTCGTGGGCGCTCGAAGGTGGGAAGCATGACCTACATCGACCCGCACATTCACATGGTCTCGCGCACCACCGATGACTACCAGCGCATGGCGCAGGCCGGCTGCCTCGCCATCACCGAGCCGGCGTTCTGGGCCGGGTTCGACCGCTCAAGCCCGCAGGGGTTCTACGACTACTTCCGGCAACTCACCGACACCGAACCGAAGCGCGCGGCGCAGTTCGGCATCCGCCACTTCACCTGGCTGTGCATCAACCCCAAGGAAGCCGAAGACCCCGGCCTTGCCCGCGAAGTCATGGCGATCATTCCCGAGTTTCTCGATCGCCCCAACGTGCTCGGCATCGGCGAGATCGGCCTCAACAAGAACAGCCGCAACGAACTGGAGATCTTCGAGGCGCACGTCGAGTTCGCCGCCCAGCGCGGGCAACTCATTCTCGTTCACACGCCGCATCTGGAAGACAAGCGCAAGGGCACACGCCTCATCATGGACGCGATCCGTCGCAACGGGCGCATCGATCCTGGCCGCGTGCTGATCGACCATGTCGAGGAGCACACGGTGAAGATGGTGCTCGACGCGGGGTTCTGGGCGGGGATGACCCTCTACCCCGACACCAAGTGCACGCCCCAGCGGGCAGCAGACATCTTCGAGATGTACGGCACCGAGCGCATCTGGATCAACTCCGCCGGCGACTGGGGGGTGAGCGATCCGCTGGCGGTGCCCAGGTGCCAGGTGGAGTTGCGCCGGCGCGGGCACACGGAAGACCTCGTTCGGCGCGTGTCGCTGGAGAACCCGAAGACCTTTTTGAGTCAGTCGCCGAAGTTTGCAGTTCCGTGAGTGCACAGGTTGAGCGGCATAAACTCGGCATGACACCCAAGCCCCAAGCCTCTAGCCCCCGGCCCCAACCCCTCCCCATCCTCGGCTACTGCACCAACGTGCATCCGGGCACGACGCTCGAAGAAATCAAGCGCAACCTCGAAGAACACACGCTGGAGGTGAAGCGGCAGGTCAGCCCGGATGAGCCGATGGGCGTCGGCCTCTGGCTGCCCGCGGAGGCGGTGGTCGAGTTTGCATCGCCCGACAGCGACGATGAACTGCTCGTCGATGAGATCATCGCCTTTCGCGAGTGGCTCGAAGCGCGCGGCCTGTTTGCCTACACCCTCAATGGCTTTCCCATGACAGACTTCCACGGGCCGGTGGTGAAGCACGAGGTCTACACGCCCGACTGGTCGCACCCGGTGCGGCTGGATTACACCGTGGCGCTCGCGAACATCCTGCATTACCTTCTGCCGCGCGGCGCGCAAGGCTCCATCTCCACGCTGCCGATCGGCTGGGCGGAGTCCGTCAACCCCGGCTGGGCGGACAACCTCTGCGATGCCGTTGAGGCGCTCAATGACCTCTACGAGGAGACGGGTCGCATCATCCATCTCGACCTCGAACCCGAGCCGGGTTGCGAACTTGCCGACACGCAGGACATGCTCATGATTCTCACGGTCCTGGACGCGATGAGCGGCGTCGACCCGCAAGTGCTCCGGCGCCATCTGCGGGTCTGCCTGGATGTCTGCCACGCCGCCGTCATGTTCGAGAAGCCGACCACGATGCTCGAGTGGCTGCGCGAGAGTGGCTGGTTGGTGGGCAAGGTGCAGATCTCCTCAGCCCTGCGCGTGCCCTTCCGCGGGAAGAAGGCGGCCGAGAAGAAGGCGATGCGTCAGCGGCTCGAACAGTTCGCCGAGGACCGCTATCTCCACCAGACCACGATCGGCACGCGCGACGGTCACAAGATCAGGAAGTTCTACGATGACCTGCCCGAAGCGCTCGCCGAGATGAAACTCGGCGCCGACGAGTGGCGCGTGCATTACCACGTCCCGATCCACCTCGACCGGATCGAGCCGGTCGAAACGACGCAATCCGCCATCATCGAACTCCTCGCCGCCATCCGGCCCGAAGACGGCATCTGCCACTACGAGGTCGAGACCTACGCATGGAACGTCCTGCCCGAAGACCTGCGGCCGCCGCGACTCGCGGATGGCATCGCCGACGAGATGCGCTGGGCGCAGGAGCAGATGAGCAAGATGCACGCATGACGCTGCGCCCCTGGCTCGAACTCGCCCGCCTCCCCAACGCTCCGACCATTGTGAGCAACGTCCTCGTCGGGTGGGCGATCGGAATGCACGGCGAGGACGGATCGGCCTCCTGGGCCGGCGCGGCGCCCACCGCCCTCGCCATGCTGCTGCTCTACATCGGCGGCATGGCGCTCAATGACGTGATGGATGCCGAGATCGACCGCGCCGAGCGGCCCGCGCGTCCGATCCCTTCCGGCCGTATCTCGCGATTCGCCGCCGCCGCGTTCGTCACCGGCTCCTTCACAGTCGCGCTGACGATTCTCGCCACGCGCAGCGGAATGGCGCTGGCCTACGGCTTCGTCCTCATGATCGCGATCATCCTCTACAACGTGCTCCACGCGAGACACGGGTGGTCGGTTCTGCTCATGGGTCTCTGCCGCGCGCTCGTCTATGTAACGGCTGCGCTCGCCGCGGGCGGGCAACCGGACTGGCGGTCGCTGGCCCTTCTCGCTCCGGCCCTGCTCCTCTACGTCGTGCTCTTCTCCCTCATCGCGCGCGGCGAGGCGGCCAATCAACGCCGGCGATTCGAGGAGATCATCATTCTCGCGCCAATGTTCGTCATCCTCTTTGGCGAGTTCGTGCACACGTCGGCGCCTCCGTGGCTGACCATCCTCGGGCGCAGCGCGTTTCTTCTGTGGACGCTGGGCATCGCGGTCTATCTGCGCAGTCCGCAGCGCGACCTCGGCCGGGCCGTCGGCTGGTGGATCGCCGGAATCTCGCTGCTCGATCTCTACCATCTCACACGACTCGACGAGCCGGCCGCAGCGGGCATCGCACTCGCCTGCTTTTTGCTGACGCTGGCCGGGCAACGCTGGATCGCGGGAAGTTGACATGGCGCACGCGACGGCCGTCATCAACATCGTCGCCTTGTCGAGTTCGCTCATCGGCGAGCACACGCCGCGCCTCGCCGCGTTCGCAAAGAGTGGCCGCGTGCAGCGCCTCACGCCCGTCCTTCCCGCCGTCACCTGCTCCGTGCAGTCGAGCATGCTCACCGGAGCGCCGCCGCGCGAACACGGCATCGTCGGCAACGGCTGGTATGACCGGACGCTCTGCGAAGTGCAGTTCTGGAAGCAGTCCAACCGCCTGGTGCACGGCGAGAAGGTGTGGGAGACGGCCCGGCGGCGCGACCCCTCCATCACCTGCGCCAACATGTTCTGGTGGTTCAACATGTACTCCTCAGCGGACTATTCCGTCACGCCGCGCCCACAGTACCGCGCCGACGGCCGCAAGGTGCCCGACTGCTACAGCCGCCCCTCCGACCTGCGCGACATGCTCCAGCAGAGCCTCGGCTCGTTTCCCCTCTTCAAGTTCTGGGGGCCGGGGGCGTCGATCGAATCATCGCAGTGGATCGCCGATGCGACGCGCCTCGTGTGGGATCGCTGCACGCCGACGCTTACGCTCGTCTACCTGCCGCACCTGGATTACCCCCTTCAGAAAGTCGGCCCCGATCACCCCTCGATCCCGAGCGAGTTGCGTGCCATCGATCGCATCGTCGGCGAACTGCTCGACTTCTTCGAGCAGCGCGGCGTGCGGGTCATCCTATTGAGCGAATACGGCATCGAGCCCGTCGATGATTCCGTTCACATCAACCGCATCCTGCGCGAGGCGGGTCTGCTGGCGGTGCGCGAGGAGAATGACCGCGAACTGCTCGATGCCGGCGCGAGCCGGGCCTTCTCCGTCGCCGATCATCAGGTCGCGCACGTCTATATCAACGATGAAGCCGCGATCAGCAACGTACAGCAGTTGTGCGAATCAACCCCCGGTGTCGAGCGCGTGCTGGATCGGGAAGCGCAGCGAGCGGTCGGCCTCGATCACGCGCGGGCGGGCGAACTCGTGCTCATCGCCGAGCCGCGCCGCTGGTTCAGTTACGATTACTGGCTCGATGACGCGGTTGCCCCCGACTTCGCCCGCACCGTGGACATCCACCGCAAGCCCGGCTACGACCCGCTCGAACTCTTCATCGACCCCACCCTCGCCCTGCCGAAACTCCGCATCGCGTGGACGCTTCTTCGCAAGGCCCTCGGTCAGCGAACCCTCTTCAACATCATCCCCCTCGACACGCGCCTGGTGCGCGGCTCACACGGCCGCATCGATCAGCCCGCGCCATCCAAGCCGGTCCTGATCGCACGCCACGGCGCGGCCGAAGAAGAAGGAATCCCCTGCACCGCGGTGCGCGATGTGATTCTGAGTCACTTGTTCGATTGATGGAGTAGTGAGCAGGTCGGGACAAGGCTTTGCGCAGGCCCGGCATTTCGGCTTACGATGCTCGCGGCTTCTCGGAACGGCGCACACACGACCAATTGCCGGGCCGCGCTCAAAGCAGCGGTCCCGACCTACCCGGAACCGGCGCTTCGCTGCCGCA
>JBDIVQ010000171.1:0-6315 GCA_039794345.1 Phycisphaerae bacterium
TCCTCGAAGGCGTCCAGGCCCGTCAGCGCGGGGGCGCAGACGCACCGCCCTCCGCGGCGCGCAAAGAGAGCATCGGCGCGCCGGGCCGCGGCCTGCTCAATCTCGATGCCGAAGGGGATGACGTCGGATGGAAAGCGCTCGGCCCGGTGCCCGACGCCGCAGCCCACGTCGAGCAGCCGCCCGCGCGGGATGAAGCGGCGGATGAGCGCGGTGAGTTTGTCGCGCGGCCGGAGGGCGTCGCGCAGGCCGTGCGTGACTTTCTGTGCCACGGCGAGAACCGGCTCGCGCTGCGCCCGCCTCTGCTTCTCCTCGCGCCACGATTGCTGCCACGCCGCATCGTCGCCGGCGAGCGATTCGTAGGTCGGGGCGTTCTCAAGATAGACCATCGAACAGGCGGCGCAGCGGCGGATGTGCCAGGGGATCGAGTCGAAGAGAGCGGGTGCGTCGGCGTTGTCGTTGCCGCACAGCGGACAGGCGCGGTGCATGAGCGAGCCGCTTCGCGATGCGAAGGAGGAGGCGAGGTCGGATTCGAGGGATGCGCCGGCGGACATGAGGAGACTCGCTGGGATGGTATGGGCGCGGCGGCGCATCCGGCGATGAGCCCGCAGCGCCAGCAAGGAGCCACGCGTGCGCCGCACGCCGCGCCTGGTTGATGCGAATGGCGAGCGAGCCCGTCAGTCCTCCGTCAGCGCCGCCCGTCCTCGCTCGCGCTTCTGCCTGGCGGGGCACGACGCCATCCGCGCGGATTTCGCCGTACGATTCTCCGCCATGGGACTCGACGGCGTTGAACTCGTGATGGAGATCGAGGAGGAGTTCGGGATCGAACTCTCGGACGACGAGGCTGGACCCGTGGAGACGGTGGGCCAGATCATTCAACTCGTCGAAAGCAAACTGTCCCCGGAAAGCCGTCAGCAACTGGGGCCCGCGTTCTATCGCCTGCGACAGGTGCTGGCCGACTCGGTCCTCATCGATAAGCGGCTCATACGTCCCGACACTGACCTGCGCCCCTTTATCCCCGCCACGCAGATTGCCGGCGTGTGGGACGATCTGCGCAGCGCCGGCTTCTCCGTACCCGATCTCGCATTATCCAGGTTCGGCGTGGTCGTCTTTCTCACGTTCTGGTTTGGCGGCATGCTTGCGGCATTCAGCACCGTTAGTCTGTTGACGGGCTCGGGCGCACTCGGCGCCACCGCAGGCGTCACCATGTTTCTGCTCGGTTGGATTCCCATTCTCTTGGCCGTTCTTTGGCTGTCACGGGCTGTCGCACCTTCCCTCTGCGCCATCCCCACGTCCTGCTGCACTGCAGGCGCGTTGGCGCGTCGATGGTCGGGTATGCGGACGGAGCGGACCGCAGAGACGGACAATTCCCGGGTCGTTGCTCCTGCGCGGGAGTGTCAAATGCGCGAATCGGCTGAAGCCGGGGACGCGACTTCGGATGACGCCGCGTTAGCCGATCGCGCGTTCGATCAGTTGAAGGAAATCGTCCGCGAAGTGACCGGCGGCGCCGATGGGGATGTCGCCGCCTCAACGAGAATCGAGGATCTTGTTCCGCGGCAAGAGCGGTGGGCCTTGTATGATGCGCTCAAGCGACGGGGTGCCCGAGTTGTGCCGCTGCAACTCAACGTCTGGGTCCGCGCGATCATTGCTCTTCCGGTCCTCGTGCTTGCTTTGGCGCTGGTCGCGGCGACGCTGTGGGCGATGCTGATCCTGGTCGATGCTGGATGGTTTGGCGCCGCGGCATTGACCGGTATCACCGGCTTGACGGCCGCTGTCCTTTTCGCGTCCGCCGCGCACAAGGGCCTTGCCGCTTTCGCCCGAACCTATCGCCTCTGGTGGCTCGCAAGCGACATCCCGAAGGAGTGGAGAACGCTCGGCGACGCCGCGCGATGGCTGGCGGAGCACGGCTGGCCGTACACCCCCACGCCCTTCACGATTCACAGTCGCAGCGTGGCGATTCGCGTTCGACAGGTCGTCGCCGAACTGGCCAGCGCTCCCGTTGAGCGCATCGCGCCGGACACGCGTCTGGTCGATCTCGGGATCTGAAGACGGGGGCCGGCGCGTTGCACGCGCCGGCCTTGCTCGCGCTGCGGGCTCATGGGCGCGGCGACGCCGCAATCACTTCCCCGCCGCCGCGTTCGTGAACAGACACCGGTCGGGGCGCTGCGACGCTGTCGGCTTCAATCGCATCCACGGCGTCGGGCGATCGTGCGTTGAAATAATCAGCCGCTGCCGCAACTGCGGCGACCCTTCGTACATCGCCTCGATCTTCTTCGGATCGTTGCACTCCTGCGAAAGGTGCAGGACGCACACCGCCTGGAGGCGCGACGCCGAGGCGATGCGCTGCACCGCCTCAAACGACTGTTCGTTGGAGAGGTGTCCGCTGCCGCCCATGATGCGCCTTTTGAGAAACACCGGCCGGTCCGACTCGCGCTGCATCACGGGGCAGTAGTTGCTCTCGATCGCCAGCAGATCGAGGTTGGTGAAGTGCTCGAAGAGGTCGCGCGGCACGGCGCCGAGGTCCGTCGCGTAGCCGATCGAACCCGCATGGCTGTCGAAGCGGTAGCCGACGGTGCCGTGCTCATCGTGCGCGAAATGCACGGGCCGCACGTGCACGCCTTCGCACAGGTCAAACGCTGTGTGAAAGCACTCGCAGCGCACGACCGTCGCGCCGGCCCGGTGGGCGAAGGGGCGGTGATGGCGGTGGAAGCGCAGCGTCAGGCCGAGTTTCCGCCCCGCGTTCGCCCAGCCGCGGTAGAAGTGATCGCTGTCGAAGTGGGTGAGGAGGGCGGAGGAGACCTCATCGATTCGCAGGCCGACGCGGTGCAGACGCCGGGCCGTCTCGCGCGGACTCAGGCCGAGGTCGATGAGTGTGATGGTGCGCTCGCCGCCGGGCGACTCGGCCACGAGGACCGAGCAGTTGCCCGTCGATCCGCTCGCAAGAACGCACAGCGACATCCGTGTCGTCATGACGATGAGTCCTCCGTGATGTGAGGGTACTCGGCGGCAGCGCGGGGTCAATGGGCGGCGGGGTGGCCTAGAGACTGTATGAAAGGCGGGGGTGGCGTGGTCAAGCGACGCTTTGGGAGCGCGGGCCACGCGGGCGCGCGAGTCAGACACGACTCACTTCGACTGTTCGTCCGCGCCAAAGCGTGGCCCTCCGGTCGCAAAGCCTCCCTCCGGACCACGGCACCCCACGGTTTTCGGCGCGGCGCTGGGTTGGTCGGACCCGCTGCCTTGCCTGCCTTGAGTCGCATCGAAGGGAGCGCTGCCCGGCTGAGGTGCGTGGCAGGGCGCGATGGGCACGACGAAGCGCGGCGCGTGCCCTGATGCCGGGCCTGCGCAGAGCCTTGTCCCGACCTGCGACCCAATCTGACCACTTCCGGGAAGATTCCGCCGCAGATTGTCGGTTTTCGAGTATACTGGAAGGTGACGCGAGCAACCGCGCGCAGGGGAGAGGGATTATGAAAGCACGGACCATCGGGACGAGTTGGATTCTCGGACGCGCGGCCTTCGTGAGTCTCGCGGGCGTTGTTCTCTCCACATCGAGCGGAGCCGCTTTCGCCCAAGGCGGCCTGCCGGCATGGATCGAGCCGCCCGAAGGGTCGGTGCGGTTTGGGCAGGCCGTCGCTTCGGGCGCGGATGTGAATGGAGACGGCATCAACGACTTTTATGTGGCTGACCCGGATTACGTGGTGAACGATCAGATGGTCGGCCGTTGGTTTGTCTACAGCGGAGCGACGCGCGAGATTCTGTGGTCAGTGGTGGGCGAGGATCTCATCGGCCTGACACAAGGTCACTCGCGGTTTCCTGCGGCATTCATCGACGACTTTGACGGCGATGAGGTGGCCGACCTGCTCATGGCTCGAAGTGATGCGCTCGATCGTCGCGGCGTCGTTGAGGTGTACTCGGGTCGAACCGGAGAGCGGTTGCATCGCGTAGTCGGCGACATTTCAGGGCGGTTCCTGGGCATGGATGTGGCGCGCCTCGGCGATCTTGACGACGATGGGGTGGATGAGTTCGCCTATCTCCAGCCGGGAGCAGTGACCGTCTGCTCGGGTGCGTCTGGCGAGGTGATCCAAGTCGTGCCGGTCGAGGCTGCCCGGCGGGTGCGTGACTCCGGTGACGTGGATCGCGACGGCGTCTCCGACTTCGCCGTTGGCCAGTGGGGCCGACCGCTCGCGGTCAGCATGATCTCCGGCCGAACACGAGAGGTGATCTGGGAATGCAGCGGGCCGATTGGAGCGCCGGATTTCGGCTATAACCTCTCCGCCGGACATGATCTGGATGGCGATGCCGTCCCCGACGTGCTGGTGACCGGCAACGACACGAGTCCGGTGCGGTTCTACGTCATCTCAGGTGCTACGGGCGTTGAGCAATTGACCTACCCGATGAATGCGGGTACTTCATATGTGTTCTGGGTATCGCTCGGTGATGTGAATGGAGATGGGCGAGTGGAGCCGATTGTCGGCGCGATGCGCGAGAGCATCAACGCCCATGTCGCCATGCACGTCTACGACCATCCACCTGCTCCCGGTCCGATTGAAAACCTCGCATACACGATTGACTGGGCGCAACCGATCGGAGTGGTCTTCGGAACGGAGGTGTGCGTGGCTGACGTGACGGGAGATGGTTGTGCCGACCTGCTGCTTGGCTCAACGCAAAACGGAGGTGTACATATCGTAGGGGGTTCGCCGATGCTCCTGGGCCATGACGTGGATTCCTACGCCGCCTTCGGCGAGCGCGAGGTGCGGCGCGGCTTCACGCACCGCTTCGCCGCCGTCGGCAATGCCGTCGGCCGGCCGGTGCGCCTGGCCGTTTCGCGGCGCGGCAACGGGTGTACCTTCATCCCCCAACTGGGCATCTGCCTCGACCTCGACCGCCCCTTCCAGCAGATCGGCCAGGCGATCACCGGCGCCGACGGCTTTGCGCGGTTTTCGATCCCCATCCCGGCCGACACGCCGCTTGGCCCCGTGTGGATGCAGTGTCTTGACATCAACTTCCCAAGGCGCGGGCCGAGCACGTCGAATGTGATGAAGATTGAGATTGTGGAGTGATCGGGGCGCTTGCCCGTTGGAGCGCTCCGCTGCGCAGAGCCTTCGCGTCGCGGCTAACCGAATCATTGATGCGCGATCGGGGCGCTTGCCCGCTCGAAGCGCTCCGCTGCGCAGAGCCTTCGCGTCGCGGCTAACCAAAACCTCGATGCCTTGATGTCTTCCCCATCACTCCGCTTCGCCGGCTTCGACCATGGCGCGCGAGGCCTTGCCCCCTTCGAGTTCGCTGATCGGCTCGGGATGGCGCCGCAGAAATGCGATCATCTCGCGCACGGTTTCCGATTCGCCGGCGCGCGTGGCCAGCGTTTCGAGGACGACGGGACGGCTGTTGCGGCTGAGGTAGACGATGCGGAAGGCCCACTTGACGTGGTCGATCTCCTCACGGCTCATGCCCGAGCGCCGCAGGCCGACGATGTTGATCCCGCCGACGGTGCTGCGCGAGCGCGACATCATGAAAGGGGGGACGTGCACCGCGGCCCCCACCGTGCCCGAGACGAAGGCAAGTCGGCCGACGGCCACCTTCTGCGCCACCGCGGCGCCGCCGCCGAGGTTGACGCGGTCATAGATGACGCCGTGCCCTCCGACGAGCGCGTTGTTGGCGAGGATGCAGTGGTTGCCGACGCAGGCGTCGTGGCCGGCGTGCGAGCCGACCATGAACATGTTGGCGTCGCCGATGCGCGTGGGCGTGTGATCGGAGGTGGCGCGGTGGATGGTGACGTGCTCGCGGAAGATGTTGCGGTCGCCGATGGTCGTTCCGGCGCCGGGGCGGCTGGCATCGTACTTGTAATCCTGCGGCTCAAAGCCGATGCACGCAAAGGGATAGAAGCGGTTGCCCGCGCCGACGGTGAGCGGGCCGCGCAGGAAGTTGTAGCCCATGAGCACCGTGCCCGGGCCGAGGCGGATCGGGCCGTCAAGGCGGCAGCCCGGCCCGATCTCGACGTCGTCGGCGAGTTCGACCTGCGGCCCGATGACCGAAGTGGGATCGATCTTTGGCATGACGGAGATTGTAGTACGGCGTGCGGGCCTCAAAGAGGCACAGAGAGCGCAAGGGAAAGAGGGGCGCGGCAGGGCGCGACGGACACGACGAAGCGCGACGCGGGCCGTGATGCCGGGCCTGCGCCGAGCCTTGTCCCGACCTGCATCGGCGCGGCTCTACAATCGTGTGTGAACCACGCGTCGTATGCCGGGCATGTGCTGGAGGTCATCGACCTCGGGCGCATGGCGTATGCGCCGGCGTACGAGGCGCAGGTGAAGCACCGCGATG
>JBDIVQ010000172.1:0-6189 GCA_039794345.1 Phycisphaerae bacterium
CGTGCCGGCGCACGGGCCGTCGGGCACGGCGAAGTTGCCGGTGTTGGCGGCGAAGATGATTGCCACGTTGCCATCAGGCGTTGCGCCGCTCCACGAGACGCCCACCGGTCCGCCGCTCGGGCACGTCGCGGTCACCTGGAGGTGAATGTCGAGGTTGCAGTCGCGCCATTGGGCGATGCTGTTGACGTTTCTGCCGTCCGCCTCGACGAATCCGCCGCCGACGAGCAGCCGTCCGCCGGAGACCAGAAGTGAGTATCCTGCTCCACTCGACAGTCCTTCACTCATGGATCGCCAGTACTCGCCGTCCCAGCGGGCGACGCGATGGGCGGGCCTGCCGTCGGCGGTGGTGAAGGACCCCGTGGCGATGAGATCGCCGTTGTAGACGGCCAGTGCTTCCACCGTCCAGTCCACTCCTTCGCCGAGCGGATGGAACTGCTGTCCGTCCCAGCGGGCGATGTTGTTCATCTCAGATCCACCCGCCGAACGGAAGTTCCCCGCGACGATCAGATCATCCCGATAGATCGTCAACGCATGTACGCCACTGCTGCGCACTCCGTCGCCGACCGATCGCCACCTCTGCCCATCCCACGCCGCCAGTCCGCTGACGACTTCGCCATCACCGGTTTGGCGGAACCAGCCGCCTGCGATCAGTTTGCCGTCATAGGTTGCGAGCGCCCTGACCGAGTTGTCAAGCCCCTTGTCAAGTGAGTGCCACTCGCGCCCATCCCATGCAGCGATGAAGTTGATCTGCTTTCTTCCGAGATAGAAGAAGTTTCCGCCGACGATGAGCCGGTCGTCGTGGACGAGCATGGTCAGCGCATCGCCGCTGAGTTCTTCGCCCATCGAGTGCCATTGCCGCCCGTCCCAGCGTGCAATGTGATGCTGCGGCAATCCTTCACCATGGAAGTTGGTGCTCCCGCCGACGATCAACTCTCCGCGGTACACCGCCAGCGAGTAGACCCCTGCGCTCTTTACGGAACTTCGACCCGGCAAGCCGCGCCACCGCGCGCCGTCCCACCAGGCCAGCGATGGAAACTCTCCGTCGTGAAACGGTGCGAAATATCCGCCGGCGAGGACTTGGCCGCGATACTCAATCATCACTCCAACCCAGCCGCTGTTTCGCACGCCGCCGGCCAGGGCACTCCAGGATCGGGAGTCCCATTGCGCGAGTGAATTCGCGGCACTTCCCCCGGCCTGCGTGAACAGCCCGCCGACAATGAGTTTCCCCTGCCAGAGTGTCATGGCATTCACTGCCTCGTTGGCGCCCTTGCCGACCGGCAGCCACTGCTCCGTCTCTGGAGTCCACCGCGCGATGTTGGACAGTTCGGTCGAACCGGAGAGATCGAACCGGCCGCCTGCATACAAATCCCCGTCCATGACGTGCAGAGCGAACACTTCGCCATCGTTCACACCAATGCCCTTGCCAAGCGGCAGCCACTGATCACCGTTCCACCGTGCGACGCGATTGACCCAGCGACCATTAGCGAAACCAAACAACCCACCGGCAACCAGTTCGTCGCCATGCACGCACAGGGCGTTGATCCAGTTTGCATCGATGCCTGCGTCGAGAGGATGCCAGTTCGCCCCATCCCAACGGACAATGTTGAACGCTTCAGTTGTCCCGGCATGATCGAAGGCCCCCGCGACGATGAGGTCGCCTTGATACTCGGCCAGTGCGTAGGCGGCGGGATTCCAACTCCAGCCTCCGGAGAGTCCTCCCCCCAGGTCGTGCCAGGCCGATCCGTCCCAGCGCGCGATGCCCTGCGAGTTGGCCCCGCCGGCGGAAGCGAACTCGCCGCCCACGATCAGTTCATCGCCGAAGACGGCCAGCGTCCTGACCTCATGGCCAGTGCCCGAGCCGAGAGGATGCCATTGCCGCCCGTCCCAGCGTGCGATGTTGGCGGCCGGCACGCCGTCCACGTCAGTGAACTTTCCCGCGATGACGAGGTCGCCGCGGTAGACGGCCATCGCCCGCACGTAGCCGCCGGAGGGCGAACTGACGCGACCGGGGAAGGGCCGAAGGCGAGCACCATCCCACGTGGCGAGGCAGCGGGCGTCCTCGCCGTCCGCCTGCGAGAACTCGCCGCCGATGATCAGTTGACCATCGTACTCCACGAAACTCGTCACCCATGCATAGGAGAGCACGCCGCGATCCATCGGCTGCCATTCTTCGCATTGCGCCGAGCCGCGCGTGGCAGCACCGCAGAGGATGGCTGCGGCGCCGAGTCTTAGGGTCAGATGGGGTAGTGATCGTGGATCGACAAAGCGGCTTGCCATTTCGTTCTCCATGGCGTCCAGCGCTTTCGACGCCGGCGGATCTTCGGACGTGATCTTTGAGATGTCGGGAATCACTGTGAATGGCCGTGAGTTTTCCAGTTCCTCGACGCCGGCGGAGCGGTGTACCTCGCCGATGCTGCCTCCTATGATCGCGCTACAGATCAATCCAAACATCCGGATGAACGGATGAATGCGTGGCCAGCCCGCCCGGCTGCGCACCGGTTCGGATCGAGACTCAGCGAGAAAGGCCCAGCCCCCTATGCCCAGCCCCGGTACCATGACCTCAACCATGACCAGCACCAAATCCGCTCCCGCCGCCGTCGCCGCCAGCCCTACCGGCACCAACTACTTCTTCACCTCCGAGTCGGTGAGCATGGGCCACCCCGACAAGGTCGCCGACCAGATCTCCGACGCCGTCCTCGACGCCATGCTCGCCGTCGATCCGCGCTCGCGCGTCGCCTGCGAGACGATGGTCAGCACCGGCATGGCCGTCGTCGCCGGCGAAGTGACGTGCGACGGCTACGTCGAAGTGCCCGATCTCGTGCGCGAGACGATCCGCGACATCGGCTACACCGACGCCGACCTGTGCTTTGACGACAAGAGTTGCGCTGTGCTCGTGAGCCTCAAGAAGCAGTCCCCCGACATCGCCATGGGCGTCGATCGCGAAGGCGCGGGCGATCAGGGGATGATGTTCGGCTATGCCTGCCGTGAGACGGAAGAACTCGACCCCGGCACCTTCATGCCGCTGCCGATCCACCTCGCGCACCGCCTCGTGCACCGCCACGCGCAGGTGCGCCAGCAGAATGTCTTTCCCGGCCTGCGCCCGGACGCCAAGAGCCAGGTGACGGTCGAGTATGACCGGCACGACCGGCCGGTGCGGGTGCACACCGTCGTTCTTTCGACGCAGCACGGGCCGCAGTACAGCACGGACAAGACGCAGGCTCAGTTGCGCGAACTGGTGCGCGAGCACATCATCAGGCCGGTGCTCGGCGAGACGTGGTGGAACGAGGACATCCGCGTACACATCAACCCGACGGGCCGATTCGAGATCGGCGGGCCGCACGGCGACGTGGGGCTGACGGGCCGCAAGATCATCGTGGACACCTACGGCGGGATGGGACGGCACGGCGGCGGGGCCTTCTCGGGCAAGGATCCGACGAAGGTCGATCGCAGCGCGGCGTACATGGCCCGCTACATCGCCAAGAACATCGTCGCGGCGGGACTGGCCGACAAGGTCGAAATGCAGTTGAGTTACGCCATCGGCGTGGCCGAGCCGACGAGCGTTCACGTCAACACCTTCGGCACGGCGAAGGTCGCGCCGCATCGCATCGCCGAGGCGGTGCGCGAACTCTTCCCTCTCACGCCGCGCGGCCTGATCGACCACCTCAAGTTGCGCCGCCCGATCTACAAGCGCACCGCGGCGCACGGCCACTTCGGCCGCACGCCGGACGCCGAAGGCGGCTTCACGTGGGAGAAGACCGACATGGCCGAGGCGCTGCGCCAGGCGTGCGCGGACTGAGGGGGATGCCCTTGCGTCGGAGAGGGAGTGGGGGGAAGATTCGCAGACTGTGAATCAAGGCCACGATCTCATCGGCGTGCATGATGGCTGAACCTCGCTCCGACGAACATGTGTACGAGCAGATTCGAATGCTCTGGGATGACCAGGTCGCCTATGCCGAGTCTCTGCGTGAGGGGCGAAAGACGATGTCCTCACTCCTGCTCGTGATGGTGGGCATCGGGATTTTTCGGATGGAGTTGTTCCGCGAGCCAGGATCGACTGTGCCCACCGTCAGCGAGGGCGCCTTGCTGGGGATTCGGGTGTGCTTCACCGTCGCCATCATGAGTTTCCTCTTGGCGGCGTACTTCATGTTCACGGAGCGAGCGCAGCATGTGGAGCGTTGGCTGGGGTACGGACTGACGAACGTGTGGCGCCGGGCTCGCTACGCGGTGCATTGGGCACGGGCCTCGACGCCTGCCGATCTGAGCCGCCTCCGCGATCTTGAGCGCCCGACCCCCCCTCCGTTTACCGGACGGGCCATCTCGTCGCTCGAACTGGACAGCGAAGAGATCGATGACCTCTTCATCAAGCATCCGACGGAAGTGCGGCGGGACCAGATCAATCGCCTCAGAATTGCCTACGAGCATCTCGCCACCGCGAACCTGCGCGTTCGCAGTCGTCTGGGCCGAGGCGGGTTTTTCCTGGCGATCGCGTATTGTGCTGTCTTTCTCGGATTCCTGATGTATAATTGGTCGATCGGATGAACGGAGATCGCAGGTGACCGACGCAGTTCCGCCTTCGAAGAACGAGCCGACTGAGCGTCAGGAGCGCGAACCGAGAACGGCCGAGTCCCGGCGACTCGCCGAGGAGGCGGATCGTCTTGCCGCTGAGCGGCGTGCCTGGCAGGAGCAGTGCAATAAGAGTTGGTGGCACCGACTCTCCCGCGTTGTTACGCCGTTCTGAGACCGGTCTTCGACTCCGCAAGCCACCGCTCGACACACCCCAATTCTCCGTGGTAGAAACCGAATCTTCTGCGTCCGTTGTACAATGCGCTCGCCATGACCAGCGTGGATCCTGCCGGCGTCGATCCCGTCAAGCGCTCGCGTCTCCACGCGCTGTGCCGGCGGATGAACATGGACGCCTTGCTTCTCCGCCGGCGCGCCAACATCGCCTGGCTCACGGATGGAGCCGATGTCCACGTCGATCTGGGAAGCCCCACCGGCGTTGGGGCCATTCTCTGGTTCGCCGAATCGCTCGGCCGCAGGCCTGTGCTCCTCACCGACAACATCGAACGCGATCGGCTCATCGAGGAGGAGCGATTTGATCCCGAAACGTGGGAGATCGACTCGCCTGACTGGTGGGTGGCGCAGGTGTCAATGGATGAGGTCATTTGCTCGGCGCTCGAGGAGGTAGGCAGCGACATTGCCCGTTTCGTTTCCGACGATCGAGGCCGCGACCGCTTTCAGCCCATCCGCACGCCGCTGACGGATCGCGAGGTCGATGTGGTCCGATCGCTCGGCCGCGACTCGGCGCGGGTCATGGCGGACGTTCTCACCCGCTTCGTACAGCCCGGCGTGAGCGAACTCGAGGTGGCCGGCCGCCTGACCGGCGACCTGCGGGCGCTCAACATTCTCGCGCCCGTCGTGCTCATTGCGGCCGACGAACGCCTGAATCGCTATCGCCACCCGATTCCGACCGCCAACCGCGTGAAGCACACGGTGATGGTCGCGCTTTGCGCCCAGCGCCTCGGGCTGACGGTGTCGATCACGCGCCTGGTTCACTTCGGGCGGTCGCTGCCGGATGATCTGCGGCGACGGCACGAGGCGGTGTGCCGTGTGGACGCCGCGCTGCATGACACCACGCGCATCGGCCGGCGCTGGTGCGACTGTCTTTCGGACGGTATCGCGATGTACAAGCAATGCGGCTTTGCGGACGAGTGGCATAAGCATCACCAGGGCGGGCCGATGGGCTATGACCTGCGCGACTTCAAGGCGACGCCGGATGAGACGCGAACCGTCCAGCCGCGCCAACTCGTCGGGTGGAATCCCTCCATCACGGGCACCAAGAGCGAGGACACGATCCTCACTCCTGACGTGAACGGCGCGAACGAAAACGCGCCGTGCGAAGTCGTTACAACCATGAGCGATTGGCCGCTTGATGACGCAACGGGCCGGCCGGCGATACTGCTGCGCAGTGCCTGATTGCGGCGTGTGGCGAATCGCACCGCGAAGAGGTCACACCCCTTCCCCCGGCTCTGCGGGGGAAGGCCGGGATGGGGGCGCCCCTCTTTGAAAATCGATCACGTCACCCCGTCGCGCGCCAACGCTCCCCTGCGCAGAGCCTCCGGGTCGCGGCTAAACATGCGAGCGAAACCGGCGCTTTGCCAACGTCGCACGCCCGCGCTCCCCTGCGCA
>JBDIVQ010000173.1:0-6107 GCA_039794345.1 Phycisphaerae bacterium
GGCATCCCGCCCGTGATCCTCAATCCTCTTCGCCCGCATCTGAATCTGCTGCGCACTCTCCTCGCTGGTCACGTAGAGCACCGCGCGCCCGCCCGCCGCCAATCGCGACGCCGCCTGGAGCATGAGGGTGGATTTGCCGATCCCCGGCTCGCCGCCGATAAGGACCGTCGAGCCGGGCACCAGCCCGCCGCCGAGCACGCGGTCGAGTTCGCCGATCCCGGTGCTCAGCCGCGGCACATCGAGGGCTTCTATCTCATTGAGCCGCACCGCCTCGGGCGCCGCCAGATTCTCCGCATCCCACCCCTCGGCCAGCCCCCGCTGCGGATCGCGCCCCGCGGACGCCGCCGCCCCGCCCCCCGAGCCCGTGGCGGCGGCAACTTCTTCCAGCGAATCCCACGCCCCGCACTCCGGGCACTTGCCCACCCACCGCGGCGAAACCGAGCCGCACTGATTGCACACAAACGATCGACGCGCCTTGGGCATGGGGACACTGTAGATGGGAGATGAGGCTTGGGGCGCACGCCTTCTGGGTGAGGATTGCGGCGTGAGGTAGTCTTCACCAGCCGCGGGCGCAAGCCCGCAGTGCCAAAGATCTAGCGCGAAGCTCGCTCGAACACACTCAATTCTTGCGCCGATCTCACATTCATCGGGCATCATCGAGTCGGAGCGGGAGGAGATTGGGGGCCGACACCATGGGGCTTCTTCGCGAGAATCAGCAGCGCCTTGCCAACAAGACGACGAAGTTCATCGGCGTCTACTGGGGCGAGACCTTTCCCTTCTGGTACGTCTGTGAGTATCCCAAGGCGGGGGGGACCTGGCTCGCGCGGATGGTGGCCGACTACCTCGACATTCCCATGCCGCAGTACACGATCATGCCGCTGGGTTGCCAGTGCGTGATTCACAACCACTGGATGTTCAACGCGCGTCTTCGCCGTGTCTTCTACCTCTACCGCGACGGGCGCGACGTGATGGTCTCGCTCTACTTCTACCGCATGCGCAACCTCGAACAGCAGCCGGATTCGCCTTTCAACCGGCGCCTCCGGCAGCGCTACGAGCGGGCCTTCGGCCGCGACTTCGATCCTCAGGACATCCGCTCGCACCTGCCGGCGTTCATCGACCTCGAAATGCGCCGGCCGATGAACGCGCGGATCAGCTGGCCGACGCACATCCGCCAGTGGTGCTTTCCGCGCCGCGAACACGTCGCCTACCTTTCCTACGAGCAACTGCTGCACGACACGGCCGGCTCGCTCGAACGCGCGCTGACGAAGTTCGTTGAAGGTCCCATCGACCAAGAGCGGCTGCTTGCCACGGTGCGGCGCTACTCCTTCAGGAGCATGTCCGGCCGTGAGCGCGGCGTGGAGAATCGCGCCTCGTTCCTGCGCAAGGGCGTCGTCGGCGACTGGCGCAACCACTTCACGCGTGCGGCGGCCGAGGTCTTCGATCACCACGCCGGACGGACGCTGATCGATCTCCGCTACGAGCGCGATCGATCGTGGATCGACGGGCGCCTGTCGACTCCGCGCAGCCCGGACGCCCCGCTCCCGTCTCCTCACCACACGACGAGCCACACGCCGATCCACACTCCCGCCGCGATCATCACCACGGCCGTGTAGCCGACAATGTCGCGGGCGCGGACGCCGGTGATGGCGAGCAGGGGCAAGGCCCAGAAGGGCTGGAGCATGTTGGTGAGTTGATCGCCGTAGGCCAGGGCCATGACCATCCTGCTCGGCGCCACGCCGGCGTCGAGCGCTGACTGGATCACGATGGGCCCCTGTACGGCCCACTGTCCTCCGCCGCTGGGCACGAAGAGATTGACGACGGCGGCGCTGAGGAACGTCATCAGCGGCAGGGTCTGCTCGCCGGCCACGCCGGAGATCGCCGCGGCAATCTGCCCGCCCAGGCCCGTCGCGCTCATCATGCCCATGATCCCGGCGTAAAGGGGGAACTGGAGGATGATCCCGCCGCAGCCGCGCACCGCCTCATCGACGGCGCGCACGTATCGAGCCGGCGAGCCGTGCATGATCAGCCCCAGGATGAGCATCGCCATGTTGATGTGGTTGAGCCCGATCGAGCCGATGCCTCCCAGTTGCCGCACCATCCGCCACAGCGCGACGGCCAGCAGGATCGCAAAGACCACCGTCAGCCAGGGCGTGCGCTCGAGCCACTCCGGCGCCGTTTTCGGCGACTCGTCGAGGGAGATCCGCGCCTCTTGCTCATCATTCGCGTCGGCGGGGCCGATGATCTGCGCCGGCACGGGGAAGTCAGTGAATGTCTCAATCTCGTCGTCGTCCTTGGGGTGGAGCATCGCGAAGAGCACCGGCGACAAGAGCACGAGACCGCCGGTGATGATGATGTTCATCATCGAGCCGATCGTCGTCTGAAGCGGCATGGGCTCGACCCGCGTGCCGACGTCCTTGAGGATGCGCACGAGGTCCTCGGCGGTGGTGACGGTGAGCGGCGCGCTGCCCGAGAGGCCGCCGTGCCAGATCATGAGTCCGACGTAGCCCGCGGCGGCGAGAAGGGGATAGTGGACGCGAATGCCCTTGCCCGACATGGCGCGCCCCACCTCGCGCGCCATGAGCGCGCCGACGATGAGCGCCAGACCCCAGTTGATCACCGCGCACGCGCCCGCGACGAGGGCGACGAGCGCCGCCGCCTGCGCCGGCGAGTTCGGCCGGCGCGCCAGCGCCTGCACCATCCACGCCACCGGCGGCGACGACGCCAGCGCGTGGCCCGTCACGAGCACAAGGCACATCTGCATTGTGAAGGGCAGCAACCCCCACAGACCCTTGTCGCCTCCAAAGGCGTCGATCACGTCCAGCCAGTCCGACTCGGTGAAGATCAGGCACAGCGCCGCCGTCAGCAGCGTCAGGAGAATCGCAATGACAAAGGGATCAGGACACGTCCGGCGAAAGACGCCCGCGATGAGAGAGCCGAGTCTGCTGATCATGCGTTCAGGATATCAGCGCCTGCCGCGTTTTCTCAGCATGCGCCGAGGTCAACAGCCGTCGGGGCAAGCCGACGGTTTCTCGCGGTGCGACGATCTGTCGCCGAGGGCGCGCTCTGCAACCTGCGGCTGCCGCCGCAGGCTATCGCGCGGCTTGCGATTGATGACTCACGGCCGCTCGCCGATGTCGATGATGGCGCAGGCCATGATGGGGTCGAAGCCCAGCGCCTTGCACTTGTCGATGAGTTCATCGGACTCCGCGCCGGGGTTGAGCCAGACCTCGCCCACGTCGCCGCGCTGCGCCAGGTCTTCGATGACCTCCAGCCCGACGCGCGGCGGCACATAGAAGAGCGCCCGGTCGATCGGCCCGGGCGCATCGCGGACATGATGAAAGGCGCGCACGCCCTCGACCTCCGGCTCGTGCGGATTGACGGGCAGGACGGTTTCGTTCTGCCGAAGGTAGGCGAGGACGGCCTTGTTGCCGAACTTGCGGCGGTCGTTGGACGCTCCGATGATCATCACGCGCATGAGGTGCTCCCCGACGGCGGCCCTCACGCCGTCCCGAAGATGATACGTGCGGACCGCGTCCTCACTCGACTGGAGCCGTGATGAAGTTGGTCTTCACGGACTCGCGGCCACCGGGTCCGCGGCGGGCTACGGCCTGGGTGGCGACGATCGCGCCGTGCGGCGCCTGGGGCGGCACGATCCGCATCAGGTGCGCAGCGCCGGAGCCGTCGGCCACGCTTGATCCCATCACCAGCGGTTGCGCGAGGTCGATGGACAGGCCGCCGAGCGCCGCGAGACCAGCGGAGGTCTCCGTGCCGAAGAGGCTGTGCAGGAACCAGATTCGTTCGCCGGCCTGAGCGCCCGTCACCTCGAACGTGGCCGTCTGCCCCCGGCGCAACGGCGTCTGGGAGAGCCGCGGTCGTGGCACGACGATCTCGTTCCGCAGCACGAGCACGCCTGACTGCGGCCGGGAGACGATCGCGACGAGGTCTCGCGCGCCGTCTCCGTTCACATCGGGAACATCCGCCTTTCCGGCGCCGGAGCGGTTGGGATCATTCATGATGAGTGTCTGCGGTCCGGTGCCGCGCAGGAGGAAGGCGCGCGTTCCGGCGCCGCTGGCGAGGGCGATGGCGCCGAGGCGGCCGTCACCGTCGAAGTCGGCCAGGCGACCGCCCTGAGCCGTCAGATTGAAGGAAGGTGTCCACGTGAGAGCGACCGAGAACGCGGCGGATCCGTCGTTGGCGAGCAACCGCATGTCCGCGCCGCCTCCGGACTGCTCGCCATTGTTGAACATGAGATCGAGGTCGCCGTCACCGTTGAAATCTCCGGCGACCAGGTGCTTGCCCGGAGCGTAGAAGTCTCCCTGGTTGAAGAGCTGTGAGCGCGATTCCCACGATGTTCCATCGCCGTTGTTGAAGATCATCTGGAGGCGCATGGCGTCGTAGTTCTGGCCCGATCCGTAGTCCTGGTGGATCATCGCGGCGTCGAGGTCGCCGTCGCCGTCGAAGTCGCCGCTGACGGCGCTGAAGGGCGCGGGATGCACTTCAAAGCCCTGGTAGGAGCCCCCGGCCACGGAGTTGAAACGGCCCAGCCCGTCATTGAGCATGACTTCATACCACCAGGTGTCGCCAGCACCCTGGCTGAGCACCAGGTCGGGTCGGTTGTCCTGGTCGAAATCGCCGATCGCGATGCCGCAGATCGGATGCGACGCTGCAAACTCGAAGGGAGCGCTGAAGCCGCCACTGCCGTCGCCGAATCGAGCGCGCAGCACAGTGCCGATCGCTGTGATGAAGTCGGCCGAGTGATCGCCGTCGAAGTCGCCGGAGACGATGTACTCACCGCCGCCCGAAGCGAGGTGCCGAGGCGAGAACTCCCCCAGCCCGTTGTTGAACAGGATGGTCAACGGTCCGGCGGGCGACGTCACCGCCAGATCCGCGAAGCCGTCGCGATCAAAGTCATTCGCCGCAAAATCCGTGGAGCCCGTGGCAGTTGGGTAGAACGAAGGTGTCTGCGCTGTCGCGAGACCGCCCAGCCCGCCCTCCACCGCAGCGATCGAGCCGAGGCCGAGCGCCGCCAGTCTGTGTGAACGGAGTATCGAGATGTTCGTTCGAGATCGCATCAAGGTCATTCCCTTCCCGCTGCGGCTGATCGCCCATGGCGCAGCGACTTCCCATGTCCCGTGGGCAAGTGGTGGGCGCGTTGCCCGCGGCAGAATGGTTCCGTCGTATCAGCGCGTTCGGCGCGGAAATCCGCAGCAATGTCGTCAGTTGGGGTCGCCTTCCCCAGTTCGAGCGGGCGAAATGCGAGGAAACCCGCAGATCAGCAACCGCTCGTAATCGGATCGGCGAGGTGAAGAAGACCGCCGCGAACGACCTCCGCCCGCAGCCCGCCGCGGTGGATCAGCGCCTTGCGAACGCCTTCACGCGTGAGTTTTTCGAGATGGCCGCAGGGTTCGCACAACTTGATGCCGCGCAATACGACCTGATCTCCGATCGAGAACTCGCGGCCGACGAGATGATTGAGCGCGACGCCGCGCGTGAGGATGTTGCGGCGCGTCTCCGAAGGATCGAGCGCGATTTCATACTCGCGGGCCGCCGCCTCGACCGCCTCGGCCTCGATGAGCGTGACCTGGGCCGCGGGGCGCGTCGGCCCGCCGGCTTGCTCTTCCTTCGAGAAGGTCCCGCGCCGGCTTGCGTACCGATCGCCGGCCAGCCCCGCGCCCACCTGCGCCTCGACCTGCGGAACAGGCCTCATCGGCCCCGCGCTGCGATCGGCAATGAAAATCGCCTCGACGCGGCCGAGCAGCGTCGGGCGGGCGGTATCGGTGCGTTCAGGTTTGGCTTGGGTCATAACGGCGGGATGATAGGTCGCGGGTCATGGAATCGTGCGTGTGCCGGCGGTCCCGTGCGGCTCGGACCCGGCCCGAAGCGATGAAACGGGAGGTTTGACCGCTTCGGGCGCCTCGGAAGCGGTACACTTGACCAGCCGCCGGCCGCTCGTCGCCGCGGCTGTCAAACGAGGGAGAAGACATCATGCTGCATCGTTTCGCTGCGCTCGCCGGCCTGTCCGTCATCACGTTCACCGCCGGAGTCGCGTCGGCGCAGGACGCCGCGCCCGCTCGGCCGCGCGCCGAGGAGCGCGTGCGCTTCGACGG
>JBDIVQ010000174.1:0-6024 GCA_039794345.1 Phycisphaerae bacterium
CCTCCTGAATGAGCGAAAAGGCGCGGAGGCGACGATCTTCGAGTTGTTGCGGGCTGCCGTGTGGTCTCATACCATCATCCATCGGCCGAACCGCACTATAGGACTTTACTTTTACTGGAATCAGTAATAATCGAGAGTCGGCCCGCGCTCCGCGCGCCGGCGGAGCGGGCTGCCCCGCGGAAAGGCGAGCATCTCCATGCCCCGAGGCGAACATCGCGGCGCGAGCGCATCCAACGGTCTGCTCGCGGTCCTGCTGTTTCTCATGGCCGGTTACATCGCGCTCGACAAGGTCTGGCCGGCGCTCCGCGCCATGAACGCCCGGCCGCGTGAAATCACGCCGCGCGGCGACCTTGCCCAGTTCGAGACGACGACGATCGACATCTTCGAGGCTGCCTCCCCCTCCGTCGTCTTCATCACCAACACCAAACTGGCCCGCGACCGCATCACGCGCGACGTGCTTTCGGTTCCGGCGGGCTCAGGATCGGGGTTCATCTGGGATGAACTCGGCCACATCGTGACCAACCTTCACGTCGTCGCGGGCGCCGATGAACTCATCGTCACGCTGCCCGACCAGACGAACTGGAAAGGGACGACCATCGGGGTGTCGCAGCGCCACGATCTGGCGGTGGTGCGCATCTCCGCTCCCGGCGGGGCGCTGCGGCCGCTTCCTCTGGGTGAGTCTTCGAACCTCCGCGTCGGCCAGAGCGTCTTCGCCATCGGCAACCCCTTCGGCCTCGACCAGACGCTGACCACCGGCATCATCAGCGCTCTGCACCGGGAGATTCCCTCGGAAGACGGGCGTGAACTCCAGGACATGATCCAGACGGACGCGGCGATTAACCCCGGCAACTCCGGCGGGCCGCTGCTCGACTCCGCCGGGCGCCTCATCGGCGTGAACACCGCCATCTTCAGCCCGACGCGCACCAACCTCGGCATCGGCTTTGCGACGCCTGTCGATCTCGTCAATGAGATCGTGCCGCAACTCATCGCGCACGGCCGCGAGATCCGGCCCTACCTCGGCGTGTTTCTCAATGATGAGTTTCCCAGGCGCCTCGGGGTGGAGGGCGTGATGGTCTTCGACCTTCAGGCGGGCTCGCCGGCCGACAAGGCGGGCCTTCAGCCCGCCCGCTACGTGGACGGCCGCCTCGTTCCCGGCGACTTCATCCTCAGCATTGACGGCCAGCCGACCCCGACGGCTGAAGCGGTGCGCCAGATACTCGGCACCTACAAGATCGGCGACCGGATCGAACTTGAGATTCTGCGCGGCGGTCGCAAGGGCAAGGTCACGGTGACGCTCGACGCGCCGCGCCCGGCGGGGTGATCGATGCCCCGCGCTCTCCAGCCCGTCTCCGCCGCCTTCGCCCGCCGCGGCGCGGAGGCCGTCGCGCGCGACCTGCTCGGCCGGCTCATCGTGCGCACGCTCGACGACGGGACGCGCCTCGTCGCGAGGATCGTCGAGACGGAGGCGTACCTCGGCGCCCCCGACCGCGCCAGCCACGCCTGGAACAACCGGCGCAGCGCCCGCAACGCTTCGCTCTACCTTCCCGGCGGGCACTGGTACGTCTATTTCATCTACGGCATGCACTACTGTCTCAACGTCGTCGCCGGCCGGGCGGGCGTCGGCGGCGCAGCGCTCATTCGCGCGGCGGAGATCATCGAGGGACGCGAAGCGGCGCAGCGCCTGCGCGGCCTCGACGGCGTCGTGCGCGCCGGCGATCTCGCCGGCGGACCGGGCCGGCTCTGCCGCGCCCTGGCGATCGACCGGCGCTTCGACGGCCGCAGCGTGCGCGAGGCAAACCTCTGGCTGGCGCGCGGTCGGGCGGCGGCCGACGTCGCCGCCGGCCCGCGCATCGGCGTCGCCTATGCCCGCGAGGCTGCGCTCTGGCCTCTGCGCTTCGCCATTCGCGGCCACCCGGAGATGTCGCGGCCAAGGATGTAACGCCTCACCCCGCCACGCCCCACAGAATCAGATAGACCCAGTTCGCGCCGAAGAGCAGACCGGCAGCCACCCAGAATCGCCGTTCAGTCGCCGGACTGATTCGTCCTCGGCCATTGCGATGACCAGCGCGCTGCCAGACCGCTATCCCCGGTATCGCGAACCAGGCCACGGTGACGAGAGGGTTCATCCGCAGGGCTGAGCCGGCCTGCCCGTGCAGGAGATACATGGTCGCACGGGTGCCGCCGCAGGTCGCGCAGGGTTGTCCGGCGACCCTGCGAAAGAGACACGACGGCATCTCCACGCCGGAACTCCGACTGAGCGCGGCGCCCGTCAGGAGCAGCGCCGCCCACGTTCCAACAACAATGAGAAACAGCCGCATGCGCGCACAGACAGAGATGGAAGCGTTCTTCGGCTCAGGGTCCGCCGCTCGCGGCTGCGCCGATGATCGCCAGCCCGACGAAGATGACCCAGATGACCACGCCCAGAATGGTGAGGATGCAGGAAACCATGCCCAGGATCCGCCCCGCCTGCGTGAGGCCGCGTCCCGTCGGATCCATCACGCCGGCATCCATCTGGCGCAGGTCGCCGTTGCCCATCACCCAGGCGATGATGCCGAAGATGAAGCACAGGAGCAACCCCAGGATTCCGAGCACGAGAATGAGGGCGCCGCGGTGGGGGCGCATCCCGCCGTACGATCCCGGCGGTCCGGACGCTGGAGGAGGAAACTGGGACATGCGGGCGTTCCTTGAAAGTGACGGAACAAAGCCGCTGCCGACGGCGGCTCACCATGGCTCATATCGAACCTCGCGGCAGGATTCGTCGAATAATCGCCCTTGACCCCGCGCCGGGCGGAGGGCATACTCCCGTCATGGAGCAGCCGACGACTGCCGCCGAAACCCGCCCGACGTGGATGCTGCGCCTGGGTGACGGGCAGGAATTCGGCCCTGCGGATATTGACGTTCTCGAGGAGTGGGCGCGTCAGGGGCGCGTGCCGCACGACGGCCTGCTCGTCCCGGTCGGCGATGCCGCGGGCGTGCGCAGCGTCTTCGCCGAGCCGCGGCTGGCGCGCATCCTCAAGGCGCCGCCGACCCGGCCCTTCGCCGCGCCGCCGGAGGCCGCGGGCGGGGCTTCAGCCCTGATTCCCTACACCAATCCACCCGCCCTCATCGCGTACTACTGCGGCATCTTCTCTCTCATTCCCGGCATCGGCGCCCTCATCGGTATTGCGGCGTTCGTTTTGGGCATCATCGGATTCGTGCGCTATCGCCGCCGCCCGGAGATCAAGGGGGCCGTCCACGCCTGGGTCGGCATCATCATGGGCGCCGTGTTCACGCTTGTCTGGACGGGCGGACTCGCCTGGATGATCGCCGCCGGATGATCGGGCGGCGGCGGGCCCTCAACCGCAGGCAACAGGCCGTTTCACGTCGCGGTGCAGAACGGTGGATCCAACCGGGCGCGCTGCCTCGAGCCAGGAAGAGCGAGAGTGCAGGAGGAAAGAGCCGCGCTTGCTCTCTGCGCTGCACGCTCGCGCAGAGACGTAAGTGTGCCGCGGCGCGTTGCTGAATGGCCGTGGTTCGCATTCAGCCGTCGGCGGGGTCGTCGCGGAGGCGTTCGAGGCGGCGCGCGACTTTGCGCTGCTGGGCGGCGAGATCGTCGGGGTGCGCCTCGCTGGGCAGTTCGCGCTCGACGCGATTGAAAATCGCCTCGGCGCGCTCGAGTTCGGCGAGCGTCGTGCCGTCCACGAGCCGCACGCCCTCGCGGTAGAGTTCGAGCAGTTCGGCGTGGGCGGGGTCGGGCTCGGCGGCGGCGACGGGGGGCGGTTCGTCAGGCGGCGTCGCCTCCCCGGCTCCTTCGTCGCCGGCCTGCGGAGAGGGGGTCGGCGGCGCCGCCCCCTCCGACTCCTCGCCGTCGTTCACGCCCGGCGCCGAATCACTCCTCGCGGAGGGGTGAGGTTCGCGCGGCCCGGTGCCGGGCACGTGGAAGGGCAGGGCGAGCGCGCCCGCTTTGATGAGCACCCAGAGCAGGAGCAGCGCGGTGAGGAGGATCGTCGCGGCCGCGATGCTTCCCTTGACGATCAACATGCGACGCTCGCGTCGGCGCTGCTCCGCGGCGAGTTGCTCGGCGGTCAGCTCTTCGCGGCGGATGCGCCGACGGCGCACCTGTCGCGGTGCGGCGAGATCGCCCGACTCCTCGACGGCCGCGACGAGGGAATCGGCTACCAGAGGGGCGTCGGGCGCCGCCTCTGCGGCGGCGCCTGCTCCGGCCGCGGGCCCCGCTTCGACCGCCGCCCGCAGCCGGTCGTAGCCGACCGACTCGAGACGCCGCTCGCGCTCCGCGGCCGGGGCGCTGCGCATCGCGCCCGCCATGGCGTCGAGGTCGCGCACGGGAAGCAGGCCGAGCGCATCGCGAGGCGCTTCGACGCCGAACATCACTCCGCAGAACTCGCAGCAGACGTCCCCCCGCCCGACGCGCTCGCCGCAGGCATGGCAGCGGCCCATGAGGTGGGCCAGCCCCGGCACGTGGTCCGCCCGCATCCAGAACTGGTGAGTGGTTGGCCCGCGGAGGATCGTCTCCGCCGTCACGCGCCCGCGCTCGATGAGGCGAAGGAGCGTTTCGTAGGAGCAGCCGGGGCGGAAGGGTTGGGTCTCATCGCGGATGAACCACGGGCCCATGGCGTTCTGAGTCGCCTGGCGGCTGAGCGGCTCGAAGAGGCCGCGACACGATTCGCAGCGAGGCGATTCCGCCTGAGCGTGGCCGCAGTAGGGGCAGACAACCTGTGTTTGCATTTCGTTCGTCACCGACGCCGACTCCGCCGCCGGACGCAACCGGCCGCTCGATCATTCCCGATGCATTGATCCTACTCTCATGTCACGGTATTCGGAAATCCCTCTACCGCCAAGGACGAGAATCATGGCTCTCTTTCGCACTGTGGCGGCGTGTGCCGCCCTCTGGTTTCTGCTGGGTCTCTCGCCCGCCTCGGACCAGCCGACGACGGAGAATCCGCCGGCGCTGGTGAACGGCCAGGCGCTCTCGTGGCCGGTGCTGCGGGATCTCCTCGCCGAGACGGCGGGGGGGGCGATCCTCGAAGAAGTCGTGCTTGACCGCCTGCTCACACAGCGCCTGACGCGCGAGGGCGGCGGCATCGACGAGCGCGCGGTCGATCAGGAGCAGGCGCTGCTGCTCGAGGTGCTCGATGCCGACCCGGCGCGGGCGGCGCGGAGCCTCGAAGCGCTCCGCACGCGGCGCTCGCTGGGCGACCGGCGCTTCGATCTCCTGCTGCGGCGCAACGCGATGCTCCGCGCGCTGGTCCGCGATGACGTCGAGATCAACGAGACCATGATCCAGAGCCAGTACGCGCAGCAGTTCGGCCCGAAGTACCAGGTGCGCCTCATCACCGCGGCGACGATGAACGAGGCGGCGACGGCGCTCAACCGCATCCGCGGGGGCGAACCCTTCACCGAGGTCGCTGCGCTGATGAGCACCGACCTGCCCAGCGCCGAGCGCGGCGGGCTGCTCGAACCGATCTCGCCTTACGACGCCTCCTGGCCGCTGGCGCTGCGGCAGGTGCTCGCCGACCTCGAAGAGGGGGATCTCTCGCCGATCATCCCGATCGAGACGAGTTTCGCCATCGTGCAGATGGTGCGGCGGATCCCGCGGCAGGACGTGCCCTATGAAATGGTCAAGGACGACATGCGCCGCGCCGCCCGGCTGGCGCAGGAGCGCCTGCTCATGGACAACCTCGCGCGCCAGATGCTCGCGGGGGCGGAAATCGTCGTCCTCGATCCCGCCCTGAACGACGGCTGGAAGCGCTCGCGCCCGGAGGAGTAGAGCAGGTTCAATTCAGATGTAGCGGGTGCCACTGCACGCTCGCGGCTCTGAGCGAGAGTGCAGTGCGGAGGGCAGGTGCTTGCGTCCGCGCTTGCACGTTCGGCATCGATCTCCGCCCCGAGCGGCGGCGATCGATGGCACCCACGCGCCTGTGATTCAAGCGGGTGCCACTGCACGCTCGCTGCTCTGAGCGAGAGTGCAGTGCGGAGGGCAGGTGCTTGCGTTCGCGCTTGCCCGTTCGGCATCGATCTCCGCCC
>JBDIVQ010000175.1:0-5996 GCA_039794345.1 Phycisphaerae bacterium
AGGCGGCAGTTCGACTGTACGGGACGGGGGTTCGATTCCCCCCGGCTCCATTCCGCTGCGCCGGAGGTCCAATCCCCTCCCGCGCCCCTCCCCCGCCGGCAGGCCGGGAAAAGGCGCTGGCCCAGGCCCCGCGCTTCGCCGATCGGCGTGCAACGCCCGTCGGAGTTCCAAGACGCCACCACAGGGGCCGGTCCGGCGGCCGAGGCCGCCCGCCCGCCGGAGACGAGTCGGACCCGTCAGCGGGCCGCCCACCCTCCTCTGCACTCCGCACACACAGTTAGCGCCGCGCCCCGAGCAGATCGTGGTCGCGTCGGGGGCAGACGCGCCGACGCCGGAGGCGAGCAAGGACGAGCCCGCCCGTCAGGCCGGCGGTCGCAAGCAGAGCCGGCGCCGGCAGCGGCACCATCGTGGGCTGGAGCACGAGCAGATCCTGATAGCCGTATCCGCCGGCATCCGTCATTTTCATGACTCGCACCTCGCCGAGTCCCTTGCCGAACCACTCGCCGCCGTCGGCGATCGCCGCGTCGGCCATGGCGACGAGACTCGCCGCGAGGCCGGCGACGCCGCCGATCTCCGCCTCGATATGCCAGATGGCGTCCTGAAGCGCGTGGCCCGATGAGGAATGCTCGTACACGAAGATTGAGCCGTCGAAGGAAGCGAGTTTGGCCGCGATCTGCCCCGTCGCGAAGGCCGTGTAGAGGAAGGCCGTACGATCGTCGAGGAGGTCCGGATCGCCGCCGCCGAGGCCGTTGCCGACGGCGCTGTCGCTGAAGGCGACGTGGTAATCAAAGGGTCCTTCCCAGAGATCGCCGCTGGCCTCGATTGCGAAGGTGATGAAGTTGCCCGGATCGGCGCCGAACTCGCCGGCGCCGCCGGGGGCGAAGCCGAAGTCCGTTGGCCGCACTTCATAAGGCCCGCCGCTGAAGAAGCCGCCCCACGCGGAGGCATCAACGAGTCGAAGGCGCTCCGGACCGGCCAGTGCGCTTGATGCGGCCAGCAGCGTCATGATCGCCATGCACAGGCCGCCGGGTAGTCGATCGCCACACCTGTTCAACATGCTCATCTCTCTTCCTGGAATTGGGTCCGGATTCGGCTGGATATCCTCCTCGATGGAAAGAGGGGGAGTCAGCCGTGCCTTCTCGCCTTACGGCTCGATCTGCGTCTCGACGACGTTCGTCTTGTTCTCGAATTGCACCACCTGGAACCAGATGGGCACAGGGTTGCCGATCGGCGGCACGTGCAGCACCCACTGCGCCTCGCCGTTGATGTTGGTCGTCATGACCGGCCCGATCTGTTTGGGGCGCAGGAGATCGATGGTGATGTTGAGCGGCGGAAAGAAGACCGAGCCGAGCCCGCGCACGCTGTAGGCGAGGTAGGTGGGTTCGTTCGCGGTCAGAAATGAGCCAGTGAACGTCGCATCCTGGCCGGAGTGGAGCGGATCAGGAGAAACTGCCAATGGAGGTGTGCCGAAAACCGTCATCGGCAGCAACTCGCTCGTCCCCATTCCACACTCGTTGGAAACGGTCAGTTGGTAAGTTCCCGCATCTTCACTGAGCGCGGGATCAACGACCAGAGTAGCGGTGTCCGCTCCGGAGACACGTCCACCGTTGATCAGCGGGGAACCATCTTTTGACCACTCAAAGGAGAGCGTGCCGATCGCGAACACGTCGGATTGGAACTCCGCTCGCGAACCGAGCGCTGCATCAGGCGCGTAAGCAACGCCATCGATTTCGGGGGCTGGCAGGGGTCCGGTGTACTGCCAGTGGTGCGAGGGATTGAGGACACGCACGCGCTCGGCCAGTTCATCATAGTACGCAAATGGAATACCCTGGTTGTTGTTCGCACCGGGAATAATCCGACCTGCGATCCACCGTTGACCGTCCCAATCGAACGCTTGCCTGGAAGGAAACGTGTTGCCGGTATTGTCAACAGACACCATCACGATTCGCCCTCGACGTGCGTCGTAGGTAGTATTGCGAAGATGTCCCTCATTGAAGGTTCTATTGAAGGGACCATTCGTTGCGCGCTGTGTCCACTTCAGCCCGTTCCAAGTCCATGTGTCGAGGACGTCACCGCCGCTCAACCGGTTTCCGCCAAACAGCACCACCTCATGTCGGCGAAGGTCATAGGCGGCTCGCGTCAGATGTCGCGGTTGCGGTCCTGAAGTGGCCACCTGGGTCCACGTCGCACCATCCCACTCCCAGGTGTCGCCAACTCTTCCGGGAAAAACAGGGACAGCGCCGCCGAAAATGACGAGTCGATCGCGATCCTCGTCAAATGCGGCGGCTCCCGCGCTCCTCGCTCCAGGCCCGTCCGGTCCGCTGTGCAGTAACGACCATACAGAGCCGTCGAACTGCCACAACTCATCGTACCAGAAATCCTGCCCGCTGTTGCCGCCAAAGAGCAGGAGCGCCTGTCGATTCGTGTCGTAGGCGGCAAAGAACTCAAAACGTCGAGGGAATGGGGCTTGTGAGACGAATGTCCACTGTTCGCCATCCAGCCGCCACACCTCAATCCGGTTGGGAAGCTGGAAGTGGCTTCCAGCGAACATGAGCGAGTTGGAGCGTAGATCGAAGTACGCAATACCATTCTCGCTGATGTTTGGAGGCCGGATGTTGCTTTGCCGAATGATCGTCCACTGGCCTGAGCATTGCCCCTGTACCTGCGTGAGCGTCAGGCCGAGCGTGAGCGTGACGAAGAGAAAGATCAATGGTCGAGTCTGGAGAGTCTTCATTTGGGGCGTACTCCGGAGCGATGCCACTGTTGGATGCGAGTCGTTAGCGATCACAACACCGCCGGCGACAGCCCGCGGTTGAGGTCTAGAGTTGCCGGCCGGACGGGGAGCGTCCGGCCGGCTGAGGCCGTGGGGGAACCGGTCCTCCACCTGTGGAAGCGAAAGTCCCCGACGGGCGGGGACAGAAAACAAGCCGCGCGGCCAACAATTTTCCGGACCGCGGCGTGCATGAAGCGAGGCGCTATGGAAGAGGATGAGGTTGACGATCGCGGCCGAGAGGATGCCGAGGGTTGGGATCGCCCGGAAGGCGAGGAGGGCGCGAAGGACGCCGCGGAGCCTGCGCCAGATGCTGCCAACCCTTCGCAAGACGACGGCGCCCAAGGCGCTGCCGACCCCGCTCCGCACGCCGGTGAAGCCGCCCCGGACACCACCGCCCCGGACGCCAGCAACCCTGACGAAGCCCCCATAAGCGCCGCGCCTGCCGCCGCCGACTCCGCCCCTGGGGTGCGTCCGACCGACCCGGAACTGATCACGCTCGTTTACGATGAGTTGCGCCGTCGCGCCAGGCGTCTCATCGCCTGTGAGCCGGCCGAGTTGCTCAAGCAAGCGACTTCGCTGGTGAACGATATCATGGCAAAGTTCATCGCGTCGGGCGGATCGTGGGAGGATGAGCGGCACTTCATCCGCGCGGCCGCGATCGCGATGAAGCACTACCTGGTCGATGAGGCACGCAAACGACAGAGCGAAAGGCACGGCGGCGGCCACGATAGGGTCTATCTCGACCTTGACGCTCTTCCCGCTGACGATCAGGCGAGCCGGGATCGGGATATTCTCGATCTCGCCCTGGCCCTCGACCGGCTCGAATCTCGCAATACTCCTTCGGCGGACCGAATGCGGGATGTCGCGCATCTGAAGTACTTCGTCGGCCTCTCGGACCAGCGCACCGCGGCCTACCTGCGGGTTTCCGAGAAAACGGTCGAGCGCGACTGGGAGCAGGCCAAGGTCTGGCTCAAGAATGAGATCCTCCGAATTCGACAATCCCGGGGAGAGGCGGATGGAGGCTGACGCGCAGCGCTGGGAGGCCATGTGGGAGACATTCCACGCGGTGCTTGAGGCGCCCCCGTCTGAGCGGAACAACCTGCTCGCGCGCCGATGCGGCGGCGATCACGCCCTGCGGGCCGAGGTCGAGGCATTGCTGGCCTCGCACGAAAGTCTCGGCACGTTCCTCGAAACGGAGGGCCACTTCCCGCGCGCCGATCGCCCGACCGAGTCGCGGCTGGCGCCCGGAACGGTGCTGGGCCGCTACACGATTGACCGCTGGATCGGCTCGGGGGGAATGGGCGTGGTCTACGCAGCGCGGCAGACGCGTCCGGAGCGGACCGTCGCGCTCAAGTTGGTCCGGGAGAGGTTCGAGCGCGAGATCGAGACACTTGGCCGCCTCAACCACCCCGGGATCGCGACCCTATACGAGGCGGGGACGCTTCACATGCCCTCCGGACACGAGCAGCCCTTCATCGCCATGGAGTTGGTCGAGGGCCAGCCGCTGCTCGAATTTGCGCAGGATCGCCGTCTCTTGCTTGCGGAGCGTCTCGAACTCCTCGCACGGATCGCCGATGCGGTGCATCACGCGAACCAGCGCGGCGTGCTGCACGGCGACCTCAAACCCTCCAACATCATGGTCACGAAGGAGGGTCAGCCGAAGGTGCTCGACTTCGGCGTGGCGAGGTTCATCGAGGATGGCGCACTGATCATGACGCGGTCGGAGATCGACCTGGCCGGCACGCTGCCGTACATGAGTCCCGAGCGATTCACCGGAGACCGGAGCCAGATCACGGCGCTGAACGATGTGTACGCTCTGGGCGTGGTGGGGTATCAACTGTTCGCCGGCCGCCTGCCCTTCGCCAAAGAGCCGGAGTCCATCTTTGAGATGCTCGAAATAATCCGCGCCGGGGCGACGGTGCGGCTGGGGAAGGTCGATCCCTCGCTTCGAGGCGACGTCGAGACGGTGATTCACCTGGCGATCGATCCTGATCCGCAGCGCCGCTATCAGAGCGCGGCCGTTCTTGCAGCCGAGTTGCGGCGGATTGTGAGGCATGAGCCGATCATCGGCGAGACGCGCGGCTGGTGGTACCGGACCGTCCGTTTCGTGCAGAGGAATCGCGCGGCGACGGCGGCGGCGCTGGTTGTGACGCTCGCGCTGATTGCGGCGACGGCGATCAGCACGCGGCAGGCGGTGCGGGCCACCGCGGCGGAGCAGCGCAGCCGGCGCAACGTCGAAACGCTCTGGCGATTCGTGCAGGCGGTGCTGTACCAGATCCACGACGGCATCGCGCCCTTGCCGGGGTCCACGCCGGTCCGCCGCGATCTGGTCAACACTGCACTCGGGTATCTCGAAGAGATTCGAGCCGACGCCGGCGAGGATCCGGCGTTCCTGCTCGATCTCGCCGTCGCCTACGAGCGTCTCGGCGACGTGCTGGGGAACGCCCAAATGCCCAACCTCGGGGACATCGATGCGGCTCGCGCGAGGTACGACGCGGCGCTGAGCATCGTCGAACCTCTGCACGCGCGCTTCCCCGATGACGTGCAAATCGCACACGCGGTGGGGCGAATGAACGTCCGCCGCGCCGAAGCCGCGGCTCCCGGCGAGGGGGCTGGCCTCGAGCCGGGTCTGATCGACCGCCTCGGCCGAGGCGTTGCGATTCTCCGCACCGTCGTCAGCACCGGCGGCGGAGCCGGCGCCCGCCTCGACCTCGCCCACGCGCTCATCATGGATGGCTGGGAGAGGCAGAGTGAGGGTGAGCCCGAGGCCCTGCTGGCGCGCGGCCGCGAAGCACTCGCGCTCGCTGAGTCCGTTGCCGCATCGGCGCCCGGCGACGATGCGATTGCGCACGAACTGGCCGTCGTCCGCGGGTGGTATGGCTACATGCTCATTGATCAGAATCAGCCCGCGCCGGCTCTCGAGGTGTTGATCCAGGCTCGCGACTGGCTCGAAGCACATCGCGCGGCACATCCGCTCGATTCTAGCGCTGCCCTCATATGGGCGCGGATCGAGGCCTGGCGGGGTTGGGCGCTTGTCGAAACCGGCCACCCGACAAAGGGGCTGGCGCTGGTCGGGGAGGCGGCTGATCTTGCCATGGCGCTGGCCCAGGCAAATCCTGAGGATCAGCGCTTCGTCCGCCAACTCGAGGTTTCGACGACGATGCTGGCGCGGCTGCACATCAAACTCGGCGAGGCCGAGACGACTCCGACGACACAGCGCCAA
>JBDIVQ010000176.1:0-5987 GCA_039794345.1 Phycisphaerae bacterium
ATGCGCGAGGGGCGCACCGAGCCGCGCGTGGCGCTCTCGGCCGTCGTCGCACGGCCGCACGCATACGGCGTCGGAGCGGTGGAGGGCCTGGCCGGCGAGATCACCATCGACGACGGCGTGGTGTGGGTGGCGAGCGTCGTGGACGGATCATTGCACGTCACGCAGAAGAAGGACAGAGTCAGCGGTCTTGCTACGCTGCTCACTTTCAGTCACGTTGAATCGTGGCGGGAAGCGCCGCTGCAGCGCGCGGCGGATGGCGCCGACCTCGAAGCGATCATCGAGTCAACGGCCCGCTCCATGGGCATTGACACCACGCGGCCCTTTCCCATCCTGCTTGAGGGTGATGCCATCAGCCTCGAATTGCACGTGATCAACGGCTACTGCCCGCACGCGGTCGATCCCGCCACGATCAACGCCCAGCCGTGGTCCTGGTCGAGTGATCAGCCGGGCCCGGCGCGGCTCGTGGGCTTCTACGCGGCCGATGCCGAGGGCGTGATGACGCATCACGGCTCATCGATGCACCTGCACGCGCTGGTGCGCGACGGTGAAAGGACCATCACCGGCCACGTCGATCGCGTGGAGGTCGGAGCAGGAGCGGTGCTGCGCGTGCCGGCCCCGTGAGATCGCGCGATCCTGCCGAGCAGGATGATCGCCCGCGCGCGGCCCGGCGACCGGCGCCCCCCAGGCACTCCGGACATCAAGCCCGACGCCCGCGCCAACCCCGCCGGTGAATAATGTCCCTCATGGCCGATGCCGCTGACCAGCCCGAACCGCTCTGCGGCCTGATCGTCATCGACAAGCCGTATCGCCTCTCTTCCACCTCCATCGTCCGCGTCGTCAAGCGCCGAGCCCGCGGCGCGAGGACGGGTCACGCCGGCACGCTCGACCCGCTCGCGTCGGGCGTGCTCATCTGCTGTGTCGGCCGGGCCACGCGCTGCGTCGAGCGGCTCATGGCCATGCCGAAGACCTATGAGTGCGACATCGACCTCTCCGCGTCTTCCACGACGGATGATCTGGAAGGACTCATTACCCGGCCGCAGGGGCTGGTCGCGCCGGCGCGCGGCGACATCGAGCGTCTCATCGCCGAGCGCTTCACCGGTTCGATCCTTCAGACGCCTCCGATTCACTCGGCGATGCGCGTCGGCGGGAAGCGCGCCTACGAACTTGCCCGCCGCGGACGCGAGGTCGCCCTGCAGGCGCGTAGCGTGCGCATCGACTCCATCGGGATTCTGGGATACGAATGGCCGAAACTCTCGCTGCGCATCAACTGCGGACGAGGCACCTACATCCGCTCTCTCGCGCGCGACCTCGGGGCTGCGCTGGCTGTGGGCGGGTGCCTCACGTCCCTGCGGCGCACGGCCGTCGGTCCCTTCGACGTCTCGAAGGCCTGGAGGCTCGATGACGTGCCCGACCCGATCGAGCAGCGCCACCTCATCGACATCGAGGTTGCCGGCGGCGCCGTTGAGCGGGAAGCCGGCGAGGAGAGCGGCGCGTCATCGGCTTGAGCGATCGTCTCAGGGTTCGACCGTCGGTGCGACCGGGTTGGTCTTGACCGAGTCGCGGCCGCGGCTGCCTCGCCGCGCGATGGCCTGGAGGTAAACCGTCACGCCGCCGAAGTCAGCGGGAACGCGGCCGGTAAAGTCGGCGTGGCCGGTCGCATCGGCCCGCACCGATCCGCGTTCGAGAATGGGGGGGAGGAGGTCGAGGCGAAGTCCGCCGAGGCCGATGATTCGCGGCCCGTCGCCCTGCCCGGTGAGGCTGAGAAGAAGGTGGAGGTACTCTCCCGGGGCCGCCCCGGTGACGGTGAAGGTGCCGCTCTGCCCCGCCTGAAGGCGGGTGTGGCTGAGATAGAGCGGCGAGCCGAGAAAGACGTAGGCTGCGCCGGCGTCGGGGCCGCCGGCGTCGTTGTAGACCGCACCGACGGTGAAGTCCCGCAGGCCGTCCCCGTTCACGTCGCCCGCATCGTTGACGGAATAGCCGAACTGATCGCCGGCGCTCTCGCCGGTGATCCGCAACATCAATGAGCCGTCGCGGCCGGAATAGAGCGCGACCTGGCCGACCTCGGCGCCGTGCTGCGGCGTGGTGACAAAGGGAGAAGCGATGGCGAAATCGTTGAAGCCGTCGCCGTTCACGTCGCCCACCTCCTGGACGACGCGGCCGATGCGGTCGCCGGCGCGCTCTCCGGAGTACTGGTAGAGCAGATCGAGGGTGGCGCCGGAGTAGATATAGACGCGGCCGGAGTCCTGCCCGACGCCGTCGTGGTAGATGGCGCTCATGGCGATTTCGGGGCGCCCGTCGGCGTTGAGGTCGCCGACCGCCTTGAGCCGCAGGCCGAGCTGATCGCCGCGCCGCTCGCCATCAAAAGTGCGCCGCAGCGAGCCGTCGGTGCCGGAGTAGAGGTAGACGCGACCGGCGCGTGGCCGCTGTGGGCCGTGATTGAGCGAGCCGAGGAGGAACTCGGGCCGGCCATCCCCGTCGAGGTCGAAGTCGCCCCAGACGCGCTCGCCGAGCATGTCGCCGGCGTATTCGCCGAGGTAGGAACGGATGATCTGGCCGGTGGCGCCGGAGTAGAGGTAGACCTTGCCCGCGAGATCGCCGTTCTCATCGTTGGAGGGAGCGGAGATGGCGACATCGGCCCGGCCGTCGCCGTCCACGTCGCCGGCGGGGGCGGCACGAAAGCCGAACTGATCCTCCGGTGCTTCGCCGAGCCACTCGAAGAGTCGGGCGCCGGTGCGGCCGTCGAAAAGATACGCGGCGCCGGAGCGATAGCCGTTGCCGTCGTGGTTCATGGCGCCGATGAGGACGTCGTTGACGCCGTCGCCGTTCGTGTCGCCGACATTTGAGATGTCCCAGCCGAAGAGGCTGAACTGCTGCTGACCGTCCCAGATGTGGATCGGCTGGCCGGTGCGGCCGGAGAAGACGTAGACCCGGCCGCGGTTGGAGTCGTGCTGGTACGCGCCGATCAGGATGTCAGCGCGGCCGTCGCCGTCGAGATCGCCGATGACGTCGTGGCGGTGGCCAAGTTCGGCGTCGAGGCTCTCGCCGTCGAAGACGTGAAGGACGGCGCCGGTGGCGCCGGAGTAGATCGTCACGCGGCCGTCGTGGTGGAAGTTGGCGCTGTGGAAGCGGGCGGCGATCATGAGATCGCCGATGCCGTCGCCGTCGCAGTCGCCGACGGTGAGCGCGCGGGCGCCGAACCAGGAGGCCTCGGCCTCGCCGAGGTAGCGCCGGACCGCTCGCGTCGCCGGCCAGTCAGGCGGAGCCGCCGCGACTCCGGCGCTGACGACGATGAGCGCTGCCACACCTGCGAACCGCTCGCGGTTCTTCACATCTCTCTCCTTCGCCTCTCGCGCCTCGACCCGTCGAGTCGGGGCCGCAGCGGCGGTTCACAACGGGCCTCGTCGCGGTCCGATGCGACGGCCCGCCGGTCTTCAACCCACGCTCGGCGGGCATGCCGAATAGACACAGAGAATACCGCGCCAGGACGACTTGTGCAACGGGTTGCCGTGCATTCCCGCGAAGATTTGCTCCGCCAGGCGTCCGGACCGGCACAGGCGGCTCGCGGCTTCTCCAGTTTGCCGCGAGCGAAACGGACGCGGTCGCCTGCATCGGGGGTTCCCCCCGCCTTTTCGCTGGGACGGCTCACGATAGAATGGTCCGCTTTCGCAGTGAGGGTCGGTGGCGCTTCGCTGGAGTCGTTCAAGAAGGAGGTCGGCATGTCGAGTGTCAAGGAGTACCTGTCGTCGGATGATCACGCCCTGCTGACGTACAAGTGCCGCGGAATCTCCGCCGAGCACCTGCACCTTCCCGGGCCCGACTTTGTTGATCGAGTCCTTGCCGCCTCCGACCGCAATCCGGCGGTGTTGCGCAATTATCAGACCATCCTCGACCACGGCCGCCTGCGCGGCAGCGGCTACGTCTCCATCCTCCCCGTCGATCAGGGCATCGAGCACTCCGCCGGCGCCTCCTTCGCCCCCAATCCGATCTACTTCGATCCCGAGAACATCGTCCGCCTGGCCATCGAGGGCGGGTGCAATGCCGTCGCTTCGACCTTCGGCGTGCTCGGCTCGGTGGCGCGCAAGTACGCCCACAAGATCCCCTTCCTCGTCAAACTCAATCACAACGAACTGCTCTCCTATCCGAACAAGTACGACCAGATCGGCTTCGGCTCCGTGCGCCTCGCCTACGAGATGGGCGCGGTGGCGGTCGGCGCGACGGTCTACTTCGGCTCCGACGAATCGACGCGGCAGATCCAGGAGGTCGCCGAGTGGTTTGAGGAAGCGCACGCGCTGGGCATGGTGACGGTCCTGTGGTGCTACCTGCGCAACAGCGGCTTCAAGGTGGACGGCAAGGACTACCACGTCTCCGCCGACGGCACGGGGCAGGCGAACCACCTCGGCGTCACCATCCAGGCCGACATCATCAAGCAGAAGCAGGCAGAGAACAACGGCATCTACAACGCGATCAAGTTCGGCAAGACCAGCAAGAAGGTCTACGACGAACTCACGCCCGGCGATCATCCTATCGAACTGACTCGCTACCAGGTGGCGAACTGCTTCATGGGTCGCTCCGGGCTGATCAACTCCGGCGGCGAGAGCAAGGGCGGCAGCGACTTCGCCGACGCCGTGCGCACCGCCGTCATCAACAAGCGCGCCGGCGGGATGGGGCTCATCTCCGGCCGCAAGGCCTTCCAGCGCCCGATGGGCGACGGCGTCAAACTCCTCCACGCCATCCAGGACGTCTACCTCGACAAGGGCGTGACGATCGCATAATCGCGATCGTCGAGAAACCGCAAGCGGCGTACCGACCTCGCAGCGCGCCCGAGCCCGCTTGCGGTTTCGCGGCGTTGAGACGGAGAAACCTCTATGGTCTTCGCCTGCCACCTCATCTGGACCGCCTACGGATGGTGGCTGCCCAATGACCCGCGCGGAAGCAGGTCGCACGAGATTCGTAATGACTTCATCGCGGAACTCGGCGAACCGCACCACGGGCGCACGAAGATCCAGCCTCCCTCAGCGGAGATTCGAGCGTTTGACGCGCACGCGGCAAGACGACTCAAGCACGAACTTCTGGTGTTCGACGCGGCACAGCGCGCAGGTCAGGTCGTGACCTGACATTCGCCGGGGCGCGTGCTTCGCGCCCAACTCTGTTGTCGCGCTGGATGATCCGAGCCCCGACCGTGAGGGAGGGTCTTCGCCGAACACCGGTCTTCGCCGATCGATTCGGCGAGAGTCGCACCGACGCGCCTGCCCTCGCCGCACACACCCGATCACTCCACATCCAAACCCCGTGCTGACGCGTGGGGCTCGGTTCATCGCAACGCGATGAACCGAGCCCCGACCGTAAGGGAGGGTCTTCGCCGAACACCGGTCTTCGCCGATCGATTCGGCAAGAGTCGGGCGCACTCGCCCGCGCGCCGACGCGCCCGACCACCCCACATCCTAACCCCGTGCTGACGCGTGGGGCTCGGTTCCGATCATCGAGCCCACGCGCCTGCCCTCGCCGCACGCGCCCGATCACTCCACATCCAAACCCCGTGCTTACGCGTGGGGCTCGGTTCATCGCAACGCGATGAACCGAGCCCCGACCGTGAGGGAGGGTCTTCGCCGAACACCGGCCTTCGCCGATCGATTCGGCAAGCGTCGGGCCGACGCGCCCGCGCGCCGACGCGCCTGCCCTCGCCGCACACACCCGATCTCTCCACATCCAAACCCCGTGCTTACGCGTGGGGCTCGGTTCCGATCATCGCGCCGACGCGCCTGCCCTCGCCGCACACACCCGATCACTCCACATCCAAACCCCGTGCTTACGCGTGGGGCTCGGTTCATCGCAACGCGATGAACCGAGCCCCGACCGTGAAGGAGGGTCTTCGCCGAACACCGATCTTCGCCGATCGATTCGGCAAGCGTTGGGCCCACGCGCCGACGCGCCTGCCCTCGCCGCACACACCCGACCACCCCACATCCAAACCCCGTGCTTACGCGTGG
>JBDIVQ010000177.1:0-5893 GCA_039794345.1 Phycisphaerae bacterium
CCCGTGCTTACGCGTGGGGCTCGGTTCCGATCATCGCGTCGCGATGAACCGACCGCGCAGGTCAGGTCGTGATGGGCGTCATCCGACGCTACGACTGAACACCCCTCGGCTCGATTCGATTCAGGCGCCGCGCCCAGGCCCACCCGCCGGGGCGCGGCGCCCCTTTTGGGCCCCCGTCCGGCGCTCCTCCCGTCCTCGAACCGCCCGCGCGGCGTCACACGCCCAGGCGGCGGCGCTTCTGCTCCCACTCCGCCTGCTCGCGGCGGTTTTCAGTGTGGAGCGGCTCGCCGGTGCGCAGCGCCTCGAGTTCGAGGCCCGTGAGGAACAGCCCGTTGAGACGGTAATCCCGGAACGCCTCCATCGCGACGGGGCAGACCGGCTCGATGAGCGCGAACATCGCGCCCGCGTAGTCGCGGATCTCCTGCTGCGCATGCTCATCGAGGCGCAGCGAGAGGAAGTGCATCACGTTGTGCAGGTCGCACTTCCAGTACCACTCGGTGTAAACGTTCACGGGCAGGCCGATCCGCGCCAGTTCGCGCGAGACGCCCTTGTCGATGAGTTGTTCATACTGCCCGTAGAGCGACTCCGCCCGGTCAAGGTAGGCGAGGAACTCCTCGGCAGTCCCGACGTCGATCGGCTCATCGCCGCCCTGGCGGTTCGCGAGCGACTGCTTGCGCACGTTGTCCACGCTGGGCCGGTAGAAGCGGTCGGGCATGACGGAGTAGCGCGCGGAGTACTCGTTGACGTTGGCGGTGCGGTGCCTGATCCACTGCCGCGCCACGAAGATGGGCATGGCGATGTGGAACTTGAACTCGACCATCTCAAAGGGCGTCGTGTGGCGGTGGCGGAGGAGGTAGCGCACCAGGCCGCGGTCCTCCTGCACCTTCTTCGTCCCCGCGCCGTAAGAGACGCGCGCCGCCTGCACGATGGCGAAGTCCGCCGTCTGCCCCTGCGGCACGAGGCGCGGCATGACGTCCGTGAGCGCGATGAAGCCGTGCTCGTGAACCGGAAGACTCCAGCGTGCGCTGCCGCCCATCACATCCGTCAGCGGTCCTTCCGGCGCCATGCGTTGAATCTCTGTCATGGGCCGCATTGTAGAACCGCATGGGGCCGCGGGCGGGAGGCGCTACGCTCCGAGGCGGCCGACGCCGGCGCGCTCAAGTTCGCGCCTCAGCGCCTCCATGAAGGGGCGATCGACGTCCGGGTCGAAGCGGCGCGCCTTCTGCCAGTCGTGAAACCAGACCGGCCGGGTCCGCCGATCTTCCGGTTCGTCGTCGCGGCGGGGAAAGAGGTGCGCGTGCAGCGCCGGTTCGAGGTTTCCGAGAATCTCGTAGTTGATCCGGGCAGCTCCCGTGAGACGCAGCAGCGCATCGCCGACCGCGGTCATGTCGCGCAGAAACGTCTCGCGCGCGGCGCCCGCGAGTGCGTTGAGGTGAGGCGGCACCGGATCGGGAAGGAGCAGGCAGTATCCGGGGACCACCTGCGTCTCGCCCATGACAACCCAGCCGCACGCCGTGCGCGTGACGACGCGCGGGTTGATTCCCTGCTGCGCGTCGCGGACATGCTGGTGGATGATCGTGGGCACCGGCAAGCGTAGGCCGCAGCGCCGGCGGGCGCGCACAGGCGGCGCGGCCTGTGCGTGAAAGGAGTTGGGAAACGGTGAACGTCGGGTCAGACTTCGAGAAGTTCGCCGATGCGGGCGACGAGCTTCTCGATGTTGAAAGGCTTCTTGACGAAGTCGTCCGCGCCGGCCTTGAGCAGTTCGCTGATCTCGTCGGGGTTGACCACGCCCGAAACGATGATGATCTTCGTGCCCAGGAGTTCCGGATTCTCGCGGATGCGCTTGCAGACGATGTTGCCGTTGATGTCCGGCAGCATGTAGTCGAGGATGATGAGATTCGGGCGGAAGGACTCGGTCATCAGCCCCGCCTCGTATCCCGTCCTGGCCGTCTGCACCTCGAATCGGTCGTCGCGCGACAGGACATCGACGAAGAGCTCGATGATCTGGTCATCGTCATCCACGACGAGGATGCGCTTTTTGCCTCCGTTGAGCAGGTCCGGCGGGATGTCATTGTCCTTCATGAAGCGCAGCAGTTCCGCTCGGGGGATGCGGCGGAAACGCGAGCCGGGGACGCGAAAGCCCTGAAGGCGGCCGTTGTCAAAGCACCGGATGATCGTCTGCTGACTGACCTTGCAGATGGCGGCGGCCTCGCCGGTAGTGAAGACCTGCTTTTTGGAAATATCGCTCACATGTGCCTCCACCGCCGAAGTCGGCGGGCTGCGGGCGAGAGGCGGGTCGCTTCCCTCTTGCCCAAACTGCCAAGCAGGCCCAAAATGCCTACCTTCACCCGTCCAGCACCCATCGGCGATGAAGGGGCGACACTTAACTGCGGCAACCCGCGTCTCTCGTGCATTCAGTCGCGATCCTGCGGGCAACCCGCCACCGTCGCGGCGTTTTTTTTCGCCGCCGGATTGGGCCGCGCCCTCCCTGTGCCGGTTGAGGCGGTCCTCACATGGAACCTCGCCAGCACATGCGTCCGAAAATGCCGGGCGGTTCCAGGTTTTATTAGCCGAACCTATCCCGAACGATGACCATCAGCCCTCGCGGGCTGACCGCCCCTGCTTCTGCCGCCACAGGCGAACAGCCTCTGGCTCACGGGGATAGAGGGGACACACCGCCGCAGGGTCAGCGAAGTGACCCCGGGCGGCAAGCGCCGCACCCGCCGACCAGACATGCAGAGCCGTCGGCTCGACGACGGCAACGTCCAAACCCGCACTCTCCGCAGCGGCGATGAGATCGGGGAACTGCTCCGCCGGCTGGGTGAGGAGGATGCGCCGAAGTCCGCGGCGCCTTGCTTGCACCGCAACTTCATTCACCGTCAAAAGTTGGCCGGTGAACGGCTGCTCGGCGGGGTCGAGACAGGTCCAGTGCTGCCCACCCTTGGCCGTCAGACAGACACAAAAAGGCCCAGGGCCCTGAGATTCAGCCGCATCGACCGCCGCCAGACTCTCCGGCACCGCCACGAGCCGGCATCCCGTTGCGAGCGCGAGCATCTTGGCGGTGGCGATGGCGATGCGCAAGCCGGTGAAGCCGCCCGGTCCGACCGAGACGCACAGTTCTGCGAGGTCATCCGGCGAGGAGTCGGCTGCTTTGAACGCCCGAGCCAGGGCCGGCATGAGGTCATCATCATGGCGGAGCGAGGGGCCGACCGGCTCGAGGAAGAGCGGCGCCCCGACCCGGCCGACCGCGACGGACCCTCGCGGTCCGCACGCCTCGATGGCCGCGATAACTTCCCCGCCCGAGTGAGACATGGGCAAGTCTATCGTTGGTTGCGGCCAGGTGCGGACCGTGGTCGGGGGAAGGCCATTCCTTGGCCGCGGGTCGGAAACCCGGTGCGGCGGAGCGGATTCATTGCCCGGGGCGGCCGATATTCATATGATCCTGTTCGCATTCGTCGCAGCGGCATACCCTCCCGGGGGAGGCCCGGACGCGGTGATATCGCGAGCGTGAGGACCGGCTGCGCATGACCATGACCGACCCCAAGACCGCCCTCCAACCCGTGGACCGCGTCGAGCCGCGCACCCGTCTCAAGTGGCTGCGCGACATGATGCTCATCCGCGAATTCGAGTTGCGGACGATGCAGGCCTATCAGGAGGCGAAGATCGGCGGCTTCTGCCACGTCTACATCGGGCAGGAGGCGTGCGCCGTCGGCTGCATCGCCGCGGCGAACCCGGACGACCCTGTCATTACCGCCTACCGCGACCACGGACATGCCCTGGCGCGGGGCATGGAGCCCCGCTACGCCATGGCCGAGATGTTCGGCAAGATCGGCGGGTGCGCCAAGGGCAAGGGCGGGTCCATGCACTTCTTCGACAAGCGCACCCACTTCTACGGCGGGCACGCGATCGTCGGCGGTCAGACGCCGCTGGGCGTCGGCCTCGCGTTCGCCACCAGGTACGAGAACGAGGTTCTCGAGCGGGGGCGCAAGCGCATCACGCTCTGCTTCCTCGGCGACGGCGCGCTGAACCAGGGGGCGCTGCACGAGGCGATGAACCTGGCCACCGTCCTCGAACTGCCCTGCATCTTCATCGTCGAGAACAACCGCTACTCGATGGGAACCGCCATCGAGCGCGGCACGTCCGTGGCCCATGATCTCTCGACCAAGGCGGCCGCATACGGCATGCCGTATGCCCAGGCCGACGGGATGGACGTGCTGGCCGTCTACAACGTCATGAAGCGCGTCATCGACCGCGCCCGCGCGGAGCAGTTTCCCGCCTTCGTCGAGATCAAGACGTACCGGTACAAGGGCCACTCGATGTCGGACCCGCAGAAGTACCGCAGCAAGGATGAGGTCGCGGAGTACGAGGCGAACGATCCGATCCGCCGCCTCGCCGATTCCCTGACCGCCTCGGGCGAGCTCGATGAGAAGGCCTTCAAGGCGATGAGTCAGAGCGTGCGCGACGAGGTGCGCGACGCCATCGCTTGGGCGGAGAAGTCGCCTGAGCCTGATCCGGCGACCGATCTCTACAGCGACGTCGTGATGGAGCCGTTCGGACCCTACGGACCGACGACGCCGCCGGAGATGTGCGGACATGAGCCGGGTGAGATTTCTGAGGAGTGAAGTGAAGACGCAGGCGGGAAGCGCTTGCAGGTGAAGGTTGGTAGTCATTTGAGAGCACGTTCATGAACGCGGCGACGGCGACGACAACCCGGCAGATCCAGTTCCGCGAAGCGCTGCGCGAAGCAATGAGCGAAGAGATGCGCCGCGACAGCCGCGTCTTTCTCATGGGCGAGGAAGTCGCGCAGTACCAGGGGGCCTACAAGGTCAGCCAGGGGATGCTCGAGGAGTTCGGTCCCAAGCGCATCATCGACACGCCGATTTCCGAGAACGGCTTCGCCGGCCTGGGCATCGGCGCGGCCATGATGGGCCTGCGCCCCATCATCGAGTTCATGTCCTGGTCCTTCTCCCTCGTCGCCGCCGACCAGATTCTCAACAACGCGCCGAAGATGCTCTACATGTCCGGCGGGCAGTTCGGCTGTCCGATCGTCTTCCGCGGCAACGACGGGGCGGGCGGGCAACTCGGCTCGACCCACTCCTGGGCCGTCGAGGGGCTCTTCTCCAACGTGCCCGGACTGCGCATCGCCATCCCTTCCACTCCTTACGACGCCAAGGGTCTGCTCAAGACCGCCATCCGCTGCGATGATCCCGTCTTTTTCCTTGAGTCCGAGCGCATGCTCGGCAACAAGGGGCCGGTGCCCGAGGAGGAGTATCTCATCCCCTTCGGCGTGGCGGACATCAAGCGCGCCGGGACGGACTGCACGCTCGTGAGTTTCGGCCGGCCGGTGCACTTCTGCCTCGAAGCGGCGGCGAAACTCGCCGAGGAGGGCATCGAGTGCGAGGTGATCGACGGCCGCACGATCCGACCCCTCGACATCGACACGATTGTGGAGAGCGTGAAGAAGACAGGTTATTGCGTGGTGGTGGATCAGTCCTGGCCTTTCGGCTCGGTGGCGAGTGAGATCGCCGCGCAGGTCTACGAGCGCGCGATGGATTATCTCGACAACCGCGTCTACCGCGTGTGCAGCGACGATGTGCCGGCGCCGTACAGCAAGGTGCTCGAACAGGCGATGCTGCCCCACGCGGGCAAGATCATCGAGGCGGTGAAGAAGGCGTTGTATCTGACCGTTTAGCCGCGACCCGGAGGCTTTGCGCAGGGGAGCGCGACGGAAGTGAAAGGCACCCCACGATTCGCAGAGCCTCATCGTGGGCGTGAGTGAAGTACTCCAGGGTGAGTGAAGAACTCCAGGGTGATACACGATGGCGATTGAAATCAAAATGCCGCGCCTCTCGGACACCATGGAAGCGGGCACGCTCGTGAAGTGGAACGTCAA
>JBDIVQ010000178.1:0-5845 GCA_039794345.1 Phycisphaerae bacterium
TCGCGCGGGAGGTCGGTGGTGAAGCGGCCGGCTTCGTCGAGCGCCACGGTCGTGCGCCAGAGGACCTTGTCGTTGGCGATCGCATAGTTGTGCGTCAGGGCCGCGTCGAGCGCTGCGCCGCCGGCGCCGATCGTGGCCCGCAACTCGGCGGCGCGGTGGATCGGCTCTCGCATCGTCTCGATGGTGATGACCGCCTCGCCGCGCGCACCGCCGGCGAGGGCGCCGCTCACGCGCCCCGTCGCCGCATCGAAGAGCCAGTCGATGATCTCGCCCGGCGCATAGGCGATGCGCAGCGCCGGGTCGCCGAGCAGGCCGTACATGCCGATGTGCATGAGCCGCAGGTCGGCGGGAGTTGACTTCCATTTCATCGCCAGGGCGATCGGCTGCGCAAGTCCTTCCAGTTGCCGGTCGATCTCATCGGGATTCGCCAGCGCGCGCAGCGCGGCGAGATGCGCCTGCCCGACCGTGGCCGGGCGCTGGACGCACAACTGCTGGGTGAAACTCTTCTGAAGGAGCGCGTTGGCGTATGGGTGCGAGATGCGCCCCGAGGCGATGACGGCGACGGGCGCGTGCGGATGAAAGAGCATCATCTCGCCCAGGCCGCGCCGGTCGGCAGGCAGGTCGATGCGCCCCGTCCAGCACGCGACGAGCAGGGCGATGGGCAGGCGGTTGCCGCCGGGGCGCAGCCGGCGCAGCGATTCGATGCTGCACACGTCGTAGCGCTGATCGCCGAGCGTCAGGCGGTCGAGCATGTTCACCTGCCCGTGCCCGACGTAGTTGACGAGCAAAGCGCCCTCGCTGAGCCGGTCGAGCACGATCTCGCTGAAGCGGCTCGGCGGGGCGCAGTAGGGCGAGCGCAGATTGGCATACGTCATGCCGACATCAAACTCGTAAGGCACGACCTGATCGACGAGTCGGATGAAGAGGCGTTCGAGCACGGTGTCGATCGCTCCGAAGCCGCCTTCGCCGGCGAGATAGGTGATGCGCCGCCGCCACAGGCCGGAGGGCGCGGCCGTTTCGTACCGCTTCACCTTGTCGAGCGCCGCGCGCGCCTCGGCCACGCTTCGCGCCGGCACGCGGCCGAGGGGGAAATCGGGCAGATCATCGAGATTGTCGGCGAACTGATAGTTGAGATCGGTGGCGATATCGGCCAGCCCCTCGCGGCCGATGAGGTCAGGATCAGTCTGAGGCCGTCGCCAGAGGGGGATGGCGGGCCGGCCGTCGCCGTGACTCACCGGGCCGAGGAGAAGCACGGCGAAGTCGGATGGATTATGACCGCGCTGCCGGACTTCGCTGACGCGGCGGCGCAGTACCAGTTGAATCGCCGCCGCCACCGCCTCGTTCGAACGTTGTTGCGGTCGATCAGCCGCAAGGCCATCCACGTTGATCGTCTCGACGCGCCATCCATCTGCCGCGCGGTACGCCCCCCAGTCGCGCGCCGGCTCGGCGAGTTCGGCGGTGTGGAGGATGACGTAGTCGCCTTGCCGCGCGAGGGCCGAAGCGGACGCACCGGCGAGCAGAAACAATACACACATCGCCAATGGAACAACAAGTCTGCGGGCGCGTATGGACCGAACCAGCACCATACGCCCATCGCTACGCCGCACGAATCGCCTCCCGAAGGACTTCATCCTTGAATTCCTTGCGCAGCGCATCCGGTATGATGAGAAGAACCTTGACGACTCCCAGGATTTCCTCAAGGCGATACTGCACGTCGAAGAGATGAAACGACCCCACCGGCCGATCAAACTCGACCAGCAGATCGACGTCGCTGCCCTCCGTCGCGTCGCCGCGCGCCAGCGAGCCGGACAGAGACAACGACGACGCGCCCATCGCCCAGAACTCCTCGCGGTGCGGGGCGATCCGGTCCAGCACTTCCTGTCGCGTCGGCATCATGGAATCTCCGCGGTATCGTAGGTTCATGCTCCGTTGACCGTCTGCCGCCGGCTACCGCCGCGGGCGATGCGTGCGCACTTCCCGCGAACCGTCGTGGTGCAACTCAACGATGACGGCCCCGCACTCGGCAGTGACGTAGCGCTGGCGTGCGGCGAGCTGCTCCTCCCAGCGATCCCCGATGAGTCGCGCCCCCGCCGTGCTCTGGAGCACGATCTGCGGATCGACGAGGCGCACGAACTCGGCGGCAATCTCCGACCAACTGCCGTGGTGCGGCAGTTCGAGAATCGTCGCGCGCAGCGCCTCGGCCGGCTCTCGCTGCATGAGATCGACCAGCCCCGCCCCCTGCGCATCGCCCGTGAACAGGATGCGATGCGGTCCGAGATCGACGCGGATGACCATTGACGCCTCGTTGCTCGTGCGGTAGGAGGCGTCGGCAGCCGGATGCAGCCAGCGCCACGCGGCGCCTCCGAGGCGCGCCTCGTATCCCGCGTCGGCGATGACAATCTGCACGCCGAGGCGCTGCGCCTCGCTGACCACCAGCGCCATCGGTCCGAGGGGATCCTCCTGCGCCTGCCGCATCATGTCGGAGGTGATGAGCAGGCGGCGCGTCCGCATCTCGGCGAGGATCTCGACGGCTGCGGCAAAGTGATCGACGTCGCCGTGGCTGAGCGCGAGGGTGGGCACGTCGAGGATGCCCAGGCGGCGCAGGGCGGGGACGATCGTCGTCTCGCCGATGCCGAGGTGATTGCCTGAGCCGGCGTCGAACATCACCGCCTCGCCGCCCGACTGCACGACGTAACACGAGCCGTTGCCCACGGCGAGCATGATGACCCGCGCCGGTGCAGGGGTCGGATCGAGCCAGGCCGGCGCATAGGGCCGCAGGAGCCACAGGCCGAGCGCGACGCCTGCCGCGGCCGGCGCCCGCCGCCGCCACGGGGCGACGAGCGCGCCCGGCGCGGGCGCGCGGAGCCACCCCACCACCGCGCCCGTCGCCGCGATCGTCCACAGCGCGCCCGGGTGGCCGACCGGCACGCTCGAGAGCGGCAGCCGGTCCACCCGATCGACGAGGCCGATGAGCCCGTCGGTGGCGATGGCGAGCACCGGCGCCAGCAGAATGCCGACGCTCGGGAACACCACGGCCGTAAGCGCCTTGAGATACCCCGCGGCCAGGGCGATGTGCGTGAGCAGCATCGCGGGAAGCGTCGCCAGCGGCGCCAGCGGGCAGATTACGCCGAAGTGATGCGCGACGAGCGGCGTCGAGACGAGCCAGGCGAGCAGCGTCGCTGCCACGATCGTCTTGCCCTGTTCGAGCAGATCATCCGCCGGAGAGAGGAGTTCCGCATCGCGCGGTTCGCCGAACATCTTCCGCCGCAGGTGAGGCGTGAGCGTGATGAACGAGAGGACGACTCCGAAACTCAGTTGCGCGCCCGGGGCGACCAGTTCGCTCGGCTTCCACAGGAGAAGTGCGATGGCGCTGATGGCCCAGACGTTGAGGTAGTCGAGCCGCCGGCCGAACATCCCCGCCGCCAGGAAGGCCAGCGCCATCAGGCCCGCGCGCCAGACCGGAACACTCGCCGGCACGATCGCGAGGTACCCGCACACGAGCAGGGCGATCGCCAGCCGCTCGATCGCGGGCGGCCAGGCGAAGATGCGCACGATCATCAGTCCGGTGAGGACGAGAATGGCCAGGTGCATGCCCGAGATCGCCAGCAGGTGCGCCAGCCCCACGCGCGTGAAGGACTTGTCCAGTCCGTCAAGTCCCGGCCCGCGCTCGCCGAGCATCAGCGCCGCGAGGAGGGCATCGCGGCGCGTCTGGTCCGTCTCGGGCAGGTCCTGGCGGATCCACCCGGCGGCGCGCTGGCGCAGGTCGCTCTGCCAGCGCCGCACCCGCCACGTCCAGCGCTCTTCGCGCCCCAGTTCGACGGCGGCGTCGAGCGAGGCGACGTCGAGCAGCCCCGCCAGACCCTGCGCCCGCGCGATCTTCGAGAGATCCGTCTCGCCCGGGTTCATCGCGGGCGGGAACGCGCGGAACATGCCCGTCAGGCGCAGCCGGTCGCCCACGCCCCAGTGGTGGACCGGCGCGTCGAGGCGCACGAGCGCCGAGCCGCTCAGGGGCACACGTCGGCCGTCCATGTCGATGGCCTCGATGGCTTCAAAGCGGAAGACGGTGATGGGCTGCTGAAAGCCATACGCCCCCAGCGAGCCGCGACCGGGGGTTTTCACCGTCGGCTCCGTGGTGATGCGGCCTTCGAGGCGCCAGAGGTGTTCGCCGCGCGTCACCATCGCCGCGAGCGACGATTCGCTCACGCGATGCTCCCGCACCACCGCCCACGCCACGCTCAGGGCGACGAGCGCAGCGCCCAGCAGGGCGGGAGTGAGGCGCGGCGTGCTCACCCCTTTCCATCGCTGCACCAGCACCGCGAGACCGGTGAGCAGCGCCAGCGCGATCCACGGCCAGGGCGATTCCACGGCCAGCAGGCGCGCCAGCAGCAGGCCGGAACTCAGCAGCGCCAGCGCCGCGACGGGCCGGCGCGAGACGGCAGGGCCATCCGGCGCCTCCGCGGGCGCGCGCAGCGCGCTTTCAACGCCCATCGCGTCGCTCCGCGGCGCGGGGACTGGTTTGGAGGTGAGGTTGAAGCGCAGGCGACGCGAGCGGTCTCGGGGCTGCCAGCGCCGCCGCCCGCGACGCCCCCGCCGTTGTGCCACGCGCCGCCGCCACGTCGGCCAACCGTAGCGGCGCAGCGCCGCGCCGGCCACTTCATCACCCCGCTCGAGCGGGCGGAGATGGGATGCGTACGGCGTATGATCCACAGCGCCAGCCATGCCGCGCCTCGGGAGGACCCTTCATGTTCTTTGTTAACCTCGTTATTGCCTCGCGCTGGAGCGCGCCTTCGCTGCTTGCGGCGGCGATCTTTCTCCCCGCCTGCACCACCGATCTCACGATCGACGCCTCGCTGCGTCTCGCCTCCGAGGCGCGGGCCACGATGCGCTTCGCCCCCGTTCCGCCCGTCGGGACCATCTCGCTGCGCAACACCGGGCCGGACCGCGCGCGGCTCGAGTTCTTCGGCCCTTCGCCCGACCACCCGGCTGCGCTCGACCGCCTGCTCACCATCGAACTCGGCCCGGGCGATGAAGTGCTTCAGTCCATCGCGGACGTCCAGCGCATTGAGGCCGCCAACCTCGGCACCGGCGAGACGACCGTCATCTACTCCATCCGCACGCGCGAGGGCATCGGCTACATGATCGACTTCGGCCCCGGGGCCGGCGGCGATCCCGGCAAGCCCAGCGACCGCCCCGACGAGCCGACGGTCCGCGGCACGATCAGGATCGAGTGATCCGACGAAACACCAGGCCGTCGGATTGCCGGCGGAGGGCGGGCGAAACACGCTGAAGCCCGGCGCAAGTGCATCCGAGAGGCGCTGCCGGCTGCGTCGCAGTCGGCACTCTCCCCTCGAGCGGTTTCCATTCAGGTGGCGGGTGCCACTGCACGCTCGCTGCTCTGAGCGAGAGTGCAGTGCGGAGGGCAGGGGCTTCCGCTGGCGCTTGCACGGTCGAACACAGTGCGCCGGCGCGAGCCGGGATGGCACCCTCCCGTACGGCGCTCACCGGCACCCTCGCCATCGATCTCCGCCCCAAGCGGCGGCGATCGATGCCACCCCGCAGCGATTCGTCTCACGTGGGAGTGCTCTCGCCAATGAACCGGTGCGAGGGGATCTCCTCCTGACCGAATCTGGTCGGAGGAAGTCCGGCATCGGTCCCCGCTCGCGCCGGATGGACCTGGATCGCCTCGGCGGCGCAAAATATGTTGTGAGAATCCGCCGGTTGCCCCTTGCATCGGTCCGCCGGATCGGGTAATCTGGTGGTGATCGGGGACTTCGGCGCCGGACCTGCACACCCCCGCCCGGCCGCCTCCCGCCCGCACCTGCGCTGCCGCGGCCCGCAACGGGCC
>JBDIVQ010000179.1:0-5774 GCA_039794345.1 Phycisphaerae bacterium
CCGCGGCGAACCGGTGATCATTGAGAAGGTCGAAGGGCGCGTGCGCATTCTTGACTCCACGGCGACGACGACGCTGGAGGTCTCGCTGCGCAACGCTTCGTCGAGTCTCGCGGAAGCGGTGCTGCTTCTGCCCGTGCCGGACGGGGCGGTGGTGGGGTCGTTCCTCTTCGAGGGCGCTTCGGCCGAGCCGAAGGCGCAGGTCATGCGGCGCGATGAAGCGCGGCGACTTTACGACGCCATCGTCGCGAAGGTGCGCGATCCGGCCCTCCTCGAGTTCGCCGGTTACAACCTCGTCCGTTCAAGCGTCTTTCCCATCGAGGCGGGCGGAACGCAGAAGGTCCGTCTGACCTATGAGCACCTGCTGCCCGTCGATGGCAGCCGCGTCGATTACATCCTGCCGCGCAGCGAGTCCCTCGATCGGCGCACGCCCTGGCACGTCGCCGTCGATGTGCAGAGCAAGGCGCCGATTTCCATGGTCTACTCGCCGAGTCACACGCTGGAAACTGAGCGGCGGTCGCCGAACCACCTGAGCGTGCGCATCGCCGAGGGTTCGCGCCTCGACCCGGGTTCGTTCCGCCTCTCGTACCTGCGCGAGACGAGCGGGGTGACGGCTTCGCTCTACGCCTACCCGGACCCGAAGATCGAGGGGGGATACTTTCTCCTCGTCGCCGGCCTGCCGACGGACTCCGCCGCCGATCGGCCCAAGGTCAAGCGCGAAGTTACGCTCGTCATCGACCGCAGCGGGAGCATGGCCGGGGTGAAGATGGACCAGGCCAAGGCGGCCGCGCTCCAGGTGCTCGAAGGCCTTGATGAGGGCGAAGCGTTCAACATCATTGACTTCTCCACGACCGTCTCGATGTTCGCCGGCAAGCCGGTGGAGAAGAACAGCAAGTCAGCCGCCGCCGCCCGTGTGTACCTCGACGCCATGCGCTCGGGCGGGGGGACGAACATTCACGATGCCCTCGTCGAGGCGCTCAAGGCGCATGATTCGACGGAAGGGCGCCTGCCGCTGGTGCTCTTCCTGACCGACGGCCTGCCGACAGTGGGGCGCACCTCCGAGGTGGACATCCGCGCTCTCGTCGAGAAGGGCAATCCGCAGCAGCGCCGCATCTTCACCTTCGGCGTCGGCAACGATGTCAACGTGCCGCTGCTCGATCGCCTTTCTGATGCGACGCGGGCCGTGTCCGTTTACGTCCAGCCCGAGGAGGATGTGGAACTCAAGGTGGCGCAGACCTTCCGCCGCCTGTCGGGTCCGGTGCTCGCCGGTGCCGTGCTCAACACGATCGACGGCGCTGGGGAGATTACGACGGGCGCGGCGGTGCGCGAGTTGATTCCTTCAGCGCTGCCCGATCTCTTCGACGGCGATCAGCTCATCGTCCTCGGACAATACCGCGACGCGCCCGGCGCGGACGGCGAAGGCGGCAAGTCGCCGATCCGCTTCCGCCTCACAGGCGAACTGCTCGGAGAGGCGCGGGTCTTCGAGTTCGAGTTCAATCTCGACTCGGCGACGACGCGCAACGCTTTCGTGCCGCGCCTCTGGGCGAGCCGGCGCATCGCCTATCTCGTCGATCAGGTCCGACAGGCGGGCGCGGCGTCTACCGCGTCGCCGCACGTCGCCAACGCGTCCATCTTCGACGATCCGCGCTACCGCGAACTGGCGGAGGAGATTCTGCGCCTCTCGACGGAGTTCGGGATTCTCACCGAGTACACGGCGTTCCTCGCCACTGAAGGTACGGACCTGTCGGATTGGAACAACCTCCAGGCCACGTGCAACACGATCCTCGACGGCCGGGCCGTGCAGCAGCGCTGGGGCATGGGCGCCGTCAACCAGGGCGTGAACTTCAACGAACAGAAGGTGCAGAGCAAGGTCAACTACCAGAACGCCTTCGTGGATGAAAAACTCAACCGCGTCGAGATCGCCTCGGTGCAGCAGGTCTGCGACCGCGCGTTCTTCAAGCGCGGCTCGCAGTGGATCGACTCGCAACTCGTTACCGCGACCGCAGCGCAGAGCGAAGCGATCGAACCGGATGAGACGATCGAGTTCGGCAGCGCTGAACACATCGCGATCCTCCATCGCCTCATCGAGCAGAGCCGCCAGGGGGTGCTCTCGCTCGACGGGGACATCATGCTGCGATTCGAGGGCCGCAACATTCTGGTGCGCAACACGCCGCCTTCGCCGTGAATCCATTTCGTACACACCTGACTTCGCCAACACCCGCCAAGGAGATGACCATGAACGCAATCAAGACCACGGCCCTGATGCTGCTCTCGATCGGCGCCTTTGCCGCTGCGGCCCCGCCGCCGCCCGCGACGCCGCAGACAGCCGACCCGATCATTCGAGAGGCCCCGCCTCTGCGCGGCATCAACATCTTTCCCCCCACGGGTCGCCTTCCCGACGCCGCCCTCCGCCGCACCGTCGAACTGGCGATCTGCCTCGACACGAGCGGGAGCATGGACGGGCTGATCGAGGCGGCGAAACTCAAACTCTGGGACATCGTCAACGACCTCGCCCTCGCCACCCCTACGCCGCGCCTGCGCGTCGCCCTGCTCACCTTCGGCAACGACGGACATCTTGCCGAAGACGGATGGGTGCGCATCGATTCGCCTTTCACCGAGGATCTTGACGAGATCTCGCGCCAACTCTTCGCGCTCCGCACGAACGGAGGGACGGAGTACGTCGGCCGGGTGCTGCGCGAGGCGGGCGAGCAACTCGAGTGGACCGCCTCGGACCACGCTCTCAAACTCGTCGTTGTTGCCGGCAACGAGAGCGCCGACCAGGATCAGACCTTTCGCTACGGCGACGTGTGCAAGGGGCTGATCTCGCGCGGCATCATGGTCAACGCGATCTACTGCGGCAACCCGGCGGACGAAATCGCGCCGGGGTGGCGCGAGGTGGCGCTGCTTGCCGACGGGCACTACGCCGCGATCGACCACAACAACGGCAACATCGTCATCGCCTCGCCCTTCGATGACAAACTGGCCGAGTTGAGCGGCGCCATCAACACGACCTACCTCGCCTACGGCGAGAAGGGCGTCTGGGGCGCCGCCAATCAGGTGCAGCAGGACGCCAACGCGCAGACGCTCAGTTCCGCCGTCGTCGCCGCGCGGTGCCAGTCCAAGGGCGGCGCCCTCTATTCAAACGAGCACTGGGACCTCGTGGACGCCTGCAGGCAGGAGTCATTCAAACTGGCCGACGTGAAGGACGAAGACCTGCCCGAGTCCATGCGCGGCAAGACGCTTGAGCAGAAGCAGGCGATCATCGCCGAGATGGCCAGGAAGCGCGAAGCGATCCAGAAGGAGATTGCCGACTACAGCGCCAGACGCCAGGCCTTCGTCAACGAGGAAATGAAGAAGCACCAGTCCGACGCGGACCGCTCCTTTGATACAGCCCTGCGCAAGGCCATCCGCGCGCAGGCGATGAGCAAGGGCTTCGAGTTTCCGGTCGAGCCGACGGCGGACGAGCCGGCTGCTCAGACCGCCTTTGTCCAGCGCGGCGACTGGTGGATCGATGCCTCGTACGTGAACGAGTACGATGCGCTGACCGCGAAGAACGAAAGGCCGCAGTTCGACGAAACGATACCGAACACGCCCGAAGGCCGCGAAGCGCTGCTGGCGCGGCTGAACGAATCGCAGCGCAAGGGAGCGAAGTCGATTATCGATCGGATGCTGCAACTGAAGTACTGGGGCGGAGGATTGATCGTGCGCATCGACGGCAAGCTGGTCTATCTGCCGTTTGACTGCTGAGGAATGGAGGAATCGAAGTCGAATCGGCACGCGGCGCGCCGGATGCGCCTGACGTCCGGCGCGCTCCCCTGCGCAGAGCCTCCGGGTCGCGGCTAACCAAAGCCTTGATGCCTCGGTGCCCTCTCAACGTCATATGATCCACTGTTCACCGGAGATTCACGCGTGCCCCATCCCACCGTGCTGGTGATCGAAGACGACACGCCCATTCGGCGTGGCCTCGTCGATGCGCTGCAGTTCGCCGGCTACACGGTCCTCGAAGCGGCCGACGGGCGACGCGGGGCCGCCCTGGCGATCGAGGCGACGATTGACCTTGTCCTCCTCGATGTCATGCTGCCCGGCCGCGACGGGTTCAGCATTCTCGACGATCTCCGCCGCGCGCGGCCAACGCTGCCCGTCATCATGGTCACAGCCCGCGGCGGCGAGGATGACCGCGTGCGCGGCCTGGTGAACGGCGCCGATGATTACATCATCAAGCCCTTCAGCGCCCGCGAACTGCTCGCGCGCGTCGAGGCGGTGCTCCGCCGCAGCCCCGAGCGCCCCAGCGATGTGCATTCACTGCGCCTGGGCAACGTCATCGTGCGCCTCGATCGCGGCGAGGTCGTCGAAGCCGGCGCCGCCCGCGCAACCCTCTCGCAGCGCGAGTGCGGCATCCTGCGCTACCTCGCCTGCAACGCCGGCCGGGCCATCGCCCGCGACGAACTTCTCCACCGTGTCTGGGGCCTCGATCCGCGCGGCGTGGAGACGCGCACCGTGGACATGCACGTCGCCCGCCTGCGCGACAAACTCGCGGCCGGCCGAGGCGAAAGCGCCGGCGACGAGGTCATCCAGACTGTGCGCGGCAAGGGGTATATGCTCGCCGCCGCCGTGGAGGTCGATCCCCCATGACCGGCCGCCAAAGCACATGGTGGAAGTGGTTCGCCCTCGGCGCAGCGCTGGTCATGCTCGCGCTCGCCTGGGTCACCTCGGCCGTGCTCGATCTCGAACGCTCCGAGTGGGCCGCCCGCGCCGACGCGAGAAGGCAGGAGGTGCTGCGCCTGGCGCTGTGGCGGATGGACTCCTGGCTCGCGCCGCGGCTGGCGCGCGAGTCCGCCCGGCCTTACTTCGAGTACCTCTCCTACTACCCCCAGGAGCGCGCCTACACGCGCATGCTCACGCCGATTGAAGAAGGTGCGATCCTCACCCCTTCGCCGCTGCTTACCTTCCGCGAGCAATTTATCACGCTGCACTTTCAGGTCGATGAGTCGGGCCGGCTCAGTTCGCCGCAGGTGCCCACGAGCAATCACCGCGACCTCGCGGAATCGACGGTGCTCAGCGGCGAGACGATCCGGGGGTGCAACATCGTGCTCGAGCGGATCGACGCGATCATCGACATCGAGGCGATCCGCGCGCAGGTCGCCCAGGCTGAGCAGCGCCTGGCGATGACCCCGCCCGCCCCGCCGCAGCAGGCGCAACAGCAGCAGGAAGTGTCCGGCGACTACCAGAAGGCGCAGACGGCGTGGACGATGATCGAGCAGACCAAGCGCATGGCCCGCAACGCCGAGCAGCTCGATGCGCCCTCGCAGCAGATGCTTCAGGCGCACAGCGCCCCTCAGACCTTTGACATGCAGATCAATGGGATCCCGGAGAAGCAGGATCGCTCCGAGGGCGTACACGTCGGCCCCTTCGTGCCCCTGTGGGTCGGCGATGGCGGCGGGCAACTCGAACTGATCTACCTGCGCCAGATCCGCATCGGCACAAGCCACCGCCTGCAGGGGTTCCTCGTCGATTGGCCGCGCCTGCGCGCCACGCTCATCGAAGAGGTCGCCGACCTTATGCCCGAGGCGGATCTCGTGCCGCGCACGCACGATGCCGACGGCAACGGCTCAGCCGCGTCGATCAACCTGGCGACGGTGCCCGCGTGCGTGAAGGGCCTGCCGCCGCTGACCGCGTCGATCAGCGGCGTGACGCCGACGCGCCTGGCGCTGCTCATCGTCTGGGGCGTAGTGCTCCTCGCGCTGGGCGCGGGCGGGATGATGCTCCACGCCAGCCTG
>JBDIVQ010000180.1:0-5772 GCA_039794345.1 Phycisphaerae bacterium
TCGCTCGGCGATCTCGCGCAGGCGCTTGAGAATCGCCGCGCTGATCTCCTGCGGGCTGTAGAGGCGATCGCCGATGCGGATGCGTGCGGCCGAGCCTTCGCCGGGGACGACTGCATAACTGAGATAGTCGAGATCGCCGCGCACCTGCTCGATGGTCTGCCCCATGAGGCGCTTGACGCTGTGGACGGTCTCGCGGGGGAACTCGACGATGTGTTCGCGCGCTTCGCGGCCGATCACCATCGAACCGTCGGGGTCGAAGCGAACGACGGAGGGGAGCAGCGCCGCGCCGGTTTCATCAGGAAGGACGCGCGGGCCCTGCTCATCGCAGAGGGCGACGAGGCTGTTCGTCGTGCCGAGATCGATGCCGACGATGGGGTCGGTGGAGTGCGGGTTGCTCATTTGCTGGATCGTAGGGCCGGATCGATCAGGGCATGAGCGCCAGATCGCTCAGCCGCTGTCGCAGTCGCTCGGCCGCGCGAGGGAGCGACGCACCCTCCGCGTCAAAGCGCGCGCCGCGTTCGATTCCTGAATCGCGCACCCAGAGCAGCATCGCAGGGGCGTCGGCCGGCGGCGGTTCGTGCAGCCACTGCGTCGGAAGCACAGCGCCCTGGGCGGCGGCGGAGTCGATGGCCTGACGCGCGAGGTTGAGCAGCTCGACCATCTGCGTGGGGGAGAGTTGCCGGGCCAGGCCGGGATAGTGGGTCGCGTCGGCCGGCCGTCCGCGCCCCGCGCGAAGAGACCCGTCGGCGTGCAGCACGAAGTGGCGCGCCTCCTCGCCGCCACGCGACGAAGCGGGCGCCAGAATGGCGGCGTCGAGGCTGAAATCGTCGGGAACTCCGGACACGGCTCGCGGGCCGGCGCAGCCACCGGCGGCGAGCAGCAGGAGGGCGAGCACGGCGGTCAACCCCGGAAGGCGCCCACGTTGGATGATCGCGGCAATCGTCATGCGACAGTGTAGGCCGCAGGGTGATCGGCCCCGGTTCCGGCCGGGCCGGAAGGCGCCGGTCACTGTCCGAAGCGGTTCGTCGGCGGCGCGCCGAAGACATCATTGCCGAAGTTGCGATCGAGGAGAAACCCGAATCCGTAGGAGGTGCGGAAACCGTTGCGCAGGACGGCCAGGGGTGCGGCGTACCAGGTGGTGCCGACCTTGATCAGGTCGTCGGGCTTGAGGTAGACGTCCGGTTCCGCGCCCTCGCTGATGGCGCGGTAGTTGAGCATCACGATCGCTTCCTGATTGTCGCTGAGCATGCGGTGAATCTCGACGCGCTCGGGGATGGCGAGCGGTCCGAGGCCGCCCGCGGCCGCGATGGCGCGTTTGAGCGTCAGGCGCCCGTTCGTCGGAATCGCCAGCGTGCCGCCGCGGGCGATCTCGCCGTCGAGGTGCACGAGTCCCGTTCTGGGCGGGGGGATCATGATGATGTCGTTGGGACGGATGACGATGTTGTACGACGCCAGGCCGTCCATCAGCGGTTCGACGGGTATCTCGATCACCCGCTGGGTGACGAGTTGATCAAACTCCTGGGCCCGCTCCTGCGCCTGGGCCTGCTCACTCAGGGCTGCGGCCTCGGGGCCGCGGGCCACGAAGACCCACTTGCCGCCGAGATAGGCCCAGTCGCCCTCGCCCCGACCCGCTTCGCCTCCGGGCGGCGTCACGTCGATCGGCGGCTGACTCCGCTCCTCCGGCTGGCGTGAGACACGCCGCGTGCGGCTCGAGTCGCCGTCCGCGCCGAGGGCGGCGGGACGCCCGCCTCCGCCTTCGATGGCCTCGTCGATCAGGTCGAGAATGTCCTCTTCCTTGTCCGGCGGAGGGGCCGGGATGTCGATGTCGATGGGAGGAGAAGCCTCCTCTTCCGGCCGCCCCGGACTGCCGTGGCCGAGCTCCACCTCTCGCTTGAGCGGAACCTGACGAACCACCCGGATCTTTTTGACGGTGTCGGGAATGCCGCCGGCCGTGGCGATGGCGTCGAGGAGTCGGAAATTCGGCTCGGGAATGTAGAACGCGTTCGAAGCGCCAACGCCCCCGATGACGTTGTAGGAACTGCGGCGCTTCGTCTCGGCGACCACGCTCACCACCGGGTCGCGCACGAAGTCGGGGTCGAGCAGATCAGCGATCTTGTTGCGGATCTCCGCTTCGGTCAGTTCGGAGACGTTGACGGCGCCGATCTGCGGAATCGTGATGAATCCCCGTTCATCGACGCTTCGCTGAATAACGTACGGCTGGCCCGGAGAGATGAACTCGAAAATGTCGATCGTCAGCAGATCACCCGGTCCGACCTTGTAGATCGCCGGCTCGGCGATGAGATCGGAAGGCTGAATCTCGGTCGGCTGGATCGCGTCTTCCTGATCCGCTTCGATCACCGCGATGCGGTCGAGAATCGGCACGCGAATGGCTGTTTCCTCAAAGCGACCCGTCACGGAGGGATCCATGAAGGAGTCCCATTCGCATCCTGTCAGGCCCAACAATGGCAGGAGCGAGGCCGAGAGCACGCAGCGCCGGCCGGCGCCGCGCCGTCCGAACGAGTGCCGGCGAAGGGTTCGGGTGAGCGCCTCGACGGCGCGGCGCTCGTCTTTGGGGTCGGGGAATCGGGAATCCGCGATCATCGGGTCAGACTCCGTTCGAGAGAGATGCGGGACGCGGGCGCCGAGCGGGTCGGGCGGGGCACGTCCGTTGGGCGAATCCTGCCACCGCCATCTTATCCGGCGCCTCGCGGCCGTGCAGGTCCGCCCGCCGAGTCGCTGAGGGGGGACCGGACGTGCATGGTATCGTCCCGACCCGGCAGCGGACCGCACTCTTTCGCTCCTCGGCGCGGAGCGCCGTGCAGCGCATAGACTCTGGAGACTCATGGCAGGCGTCAACCTCTCCAGCATGATCCTCAGCGTTGAACCTCCGGAGGGGCGGCAGCGCAAGCCGTCCTGGATCAGGGCGCGGCTTCCCGGGGGGGCGAAGTACCACGAACTGCGCCGCCTCATCACCGATCACCACCTCCACACCGTCTGCGAAGAAGCCCGCTGCCCCAACATGGGCGAGTGCTGGGCCGACGGCGTGGCCACCATCATGATCCTCGGCGACGTCTGCACGCGCTCGTGCGGCTTCTGCCACGTCAAGACCGGCCGCCCGCCCGTCCTCGATCTCGACGAGCCGGCGCGGGTGGCGGAGACGATCCGCATCATGGACCTGCGTCACGTCGTGATCACCAGCGTGAACCGCGACGAACTGCCCGACGGCGGGGCGTCGATCTGGGCCGAGACGATCCGCCGGACGCACGCCGCCTGCCCCGAGACGAGCGTCGAAGTGCTCATTCCCGATTTCTGCGGCAAGTGGGGGGCTCTGGAGACCGTCATCGACGCCGCTCCGGAGGTGCTCGGGCACAACATGGAAACCGTCCGGCGCCTCTACCGCGTCGTGCGGCCTCAGGCCAAGTACGACCGTTCCATCGAACTGCTCCGCCGCAGCAAAGAGGCGGGGCTGGTCACCAAGACCGGCATCATGGTCGGCATCGGCGAGACCGATGACGAAGTACGCGAACTCATGGACGACGTGATCGCCGGTTCGCAGTGCGACATTCTGACTATCGGCCAGTACCTCCAGCCGACGCGTAACCACCTGCCCGTCGAGCGCTGGGTCGAGCCGGCGCGGTTCGAGTACTTCCGCGAGCAGGGTCTGAGGCGGGGCTTCAAGGTGGTCGAGAGCGGGCCGATGGTGCGTTCGAGTTACCACGCCGACAAGCAGGCGGGGCAGATTGTCGCACCCGGCACGCGGCGACTCAACCTCGATGCTGCGGGATCGTGAGTGATCAGGCATGGGGGAAATGACACCGTTTCGCACCCGGGCGCGGTTGACCGGGGCGCGGCGCCTGCGATGCTTGCGGCATGAACCAGCGACACGGACTTCTCACATTCGCGGCGATCGGTCTGATCAGCGCAACTCTCGGGTGTCATGGAAGCGGCGATCGTCTTCCGCCGCTCGCGCCGATTTACGTGATCGAGGAGCCGGCGGAGGTTGATGTTCACTCCCTGCGCCTCTTCAACGGCCTGAGCGGCGCGGTGATGTCCTGGGACGGGCTCGTCCGCGCCGCGAGCGAGGCTGACGTCGTCCTCATAGGCGAGGTCCACGGACATCCCGTCGGACTTGCGGCCGCGGCGGAGTTGTTCGAGCAGGTCGCGGCCGGCGCTGCGACCGCGGCGCTGAGCCTCGAGTTCTTCGAGCGCGACGAGCAGGTGAAACTCGACGATTACCTGACGGGCGTGTTCAAGGAGGAGAAGGAGTTTCTCGTGGCCGCCGGCCGGCGCAAGGGCAACTACCCCGCGGGGCATCGCGCGATGGTGGAGACGGCCAGGGCGAACGGGCAGCCCGTCATCGCCGCCAACGCCCCGCGCCGCTATGTCTCCATCGCGCGCGTGAGCGGCTTTGAGGCGCTCAGGGGCCTGAGCGAGGAGCAGCGCCGACTCTTCGTCATTCCCGAATCGCTCACCGAAGGGCGCTACCGTGAGAAGTTCTTTGAGATGATGGAGGAGCACTCCGATCCGGGCAATCCGGACGCGCCGCCGATCGATGGCGAGGGGTACTTCCGATCGCAGTGCATGTGGGACGCGACGATGGCGGACTCGATCCTTGCGGCCGCGGAGCAGGGGCGGCGTCCCGTCGTCCACGTCGTGGGGCAATTCCACAGCGATTACTCCGGAGGGACCGTCTCGCGCATCGCGCAGCAGCGCAGCGACGTGCTCGTCTGGACGATCTCGATGGTGACGGAGTGGTCGGAGTCGCTGCGCGAGGAGGATCAGGGCCGCGCGGATTGCGTGATCTACGTCGGGCCGGCGCCGAATCGCGAGTAGTGCACCGACGCCCAACGGGCATGCTCAGGGGATTCATCGACCGGCCTGAGCCATTCGTCAGGGCGCGACGCAAGAGCGTACGGACCGTTCATGTCTCGATTTCCACGCCGGGGTAGACCAGCCTGAACAGATCATCGCCCCACCAGAGTCGATTCCGGGCCAGGCGAACTTGCTCGGCCGTGTACTCAGGGTGGCGGGTTCGGACGCCTGCCTCGACGATCATTCGCAGTTGCTCGATGAGTTCGAAGGTGAGTCTCGCGCGTCCCTGCGGGCCGAGACGTTCGAGCGCCAGCCGTTCGATCTGAGCCGCCTCGGGGGACGTGTCGGCCGGGCGGAGTGAATCCGGCGCATCGCGCAGCGGATCATTCGAGTTCTGAGTGGATCTCAACATGTCGCAGTCGCTGAGATCATATCGTGCTCACCCGAACTCGATCCCCTGCGCCAGCGGGAGTTCCTCGCCCCAGTTGATGGTGCAGGTCTGGCGGCGCATGTAGGCCTTCCACGCGTCGGAGCCGGACTCGCGCCCGCCGCCAGTGTCTTTCTCGCCGCCGAAGGCGCCGCCGATCTCCGCGCCGCTGGTGCCGATGTTGACGTTGGCGATGCCGCAGTCTGAGCCGGCGTGGCTGAGAAACCGCTCCGCGCGTCGCACCGAGTCGGTAAAGACCGCGCTGCTCAGACCCTGATCGACGGCGTTCTGCTGCGCGATCGCCTCTTCGAGATCGTCGAACTCCATCACGTAGAGAATCGGCGCAAAGGTCTCCTCATGCACGATGGTCATTGAGGACGTGGCGCGGATGATCGTCGGCTCGACGAAATGTCCGGGGCGGTCGAGGCGCCCGCCGCCGAAGAGCACCTCTCCACCCTGGCGCTTCGCCGTCTCGATCGCCTTCATCATCGCGTCCACCGCGCCGGCGTGGATCATCGGCCCCATGAGCGTCT
>JBDIVQ010000181.1:0-5707 GCA_039794345.1 Phycisphaerae bacterium
GCTTGCGCTTGTCGTTGCTGGCGATGGTGTCCATGACGATCGCCCCGGCGCCGAGAGCCGCCCGCTTGGCGCTCGCCGCCGTCATCTCCTTGATCACCCCCGCGACCATCATCTGCAGCCCGCCGCCCGCCGAGGAGGTCGAGATGTAGATGTCGCACCCCTCGGTCTCCGTTGCCGGCTGGATCAGCCGCCCGTTGTCATCGACGAACCGCCGTCCGGCGAGTTCGCCGACCTCGGTCACGGCGTTGATGACGCCCATGGTCACGTCGGCGAAAGGCTCCTCGACGGTCGTCGGGGCCTCGCCGCGGTGTGTCTGCCGGTAACTGCCCCCGACCTTCTGGATGAGGATGGCCTTGGTGGTCGTGGAGCCGCAGTCGGTGGCCAGAATGACCTTGATTGTGTCAGGATCGATCTTTTTCATCGGCACAGTGTAGGAAGGGTCGATCGTGAAGGTGGAGCGGCAGCCGAGCGCCGCCCACCACCCCAGGGCGCTACCAGCCCAGGGCGCAAACCCTGACGACTCCACCTCACGCAGCGCCCTGCGCCGAGTCCCCGCCCCGCCCGTCCACTCATTGCCGCCGTCTATACTCACCACCACGAGCAACTCGCCGCGCCGCCGCGGCCTACTCGACCCTCCACCTCTGCGAAACGGACCCGCCCATGCCCCGCTACAACATCGCCTGGATGCCCGGCGACGGCGTCGGACACGACGTCATGCAGGCCGCCAGAATCGTCCTCGACGCCCTCCACTTCGACGCACAGTACCACCACGCCGACATCGGCTGGGAGTTCTGGTGCAAAGAGGGCGACCCGCTCCCCCAGCGCACCATCGACATTCTCAAGAGCACTGATTGCGCCCTCTTCGGCGCCATCACCAGCAAGCCGCGGCAGGAGACCGAGGCCGAACTCGACCCGTCGCTGCACGGCAAGGGTCTCGTCTACTTCAGCCCCATCGTCAAACTCCGCCAACTCTTCAACCTCCACACCAACCTCCGCCCCTGCAAGGCCTACCCCGGCAACCCGCTCAACTATTCTCCGCCCGGCGGGGGCGGCGATGACATCGACCTCGTCGTCTTCCGCGAAAATACCGAGGGCATGTACGGCGGCGTCGAGTTCTTCCCGCTTCCGCAGTCCGTCTACGAAGCCCTGTGCCTCAACCCCAAGATGAAGCCGTGGAAGGACAAGGGCCTCGAAAACGTCGCCCTCTCCACGCGCATCATGAGCAGGCAGGGTTGCGAGAGCATCTGCCGCCAGGCCTTCGAGTACGCGAAAACGCACGGCCGCAAGTCCGTCACGCTCGTCGAAAAGCCCAACGTCCTCCGCGAGACCGGCGGCCTGATGACGCGCGTCTTTCGCAACGTGGCAAAGAACTACCCCGGCATCCAGGCCTGGGAAGCCAACATCGACGCCATCTGCATGTGGATGATCAAGAACCCGCAGGATTACGACGTGCTCGTGGCCGAGAACATGTTCGGCGACATCATCTCCGACCTCTGCGCCGGCCTCGTCGGCGGCCTGGGCTTTGCCAGCGCGGCCAACATCGGCGACAACTATGCCGTCTTCGAACCCACCCACGGCTCAGCGCCCAAGTACGCCGGCCGACACGTCGTCAACCCCATGGCCATGCTGCTGACGGTGAAACTCATGTTCGACTGGCTCGGCGAGGCCGATCTGGCCACCCGCCTCGAAAGCGCCGTCGCCAAGGTGATCCGCGACGGCAGGGTCGCGACGTACGATGTCCGCAAAGTCCGGGCGGGCGACGCCGCCGCGGATTCGACGCTGGAAGTCGCCGAGGCGGTGGCGCGGAGTCTGTGATTCGAAGCCGGGATTTGCCCGGAAGTCCCCGAGGCCACGGAGCAGGCCCAATGCTTGGAGGTTTGCGATGCCTGTAAACATCAGATTCCTGAAGGGACAGCAGATTTCGCGCGTTCAGCGCGTGAGCGTGGGCCCCGACTCCGGTAACGAGTCATACGAAGTGGACGGATTGCTGCTTTGGTTCGCTGACGAATCGCGGGCGCTACTTCGGCCCGTTTCGCGAGGACGATCCGACGATGGAAAGTGGCTCTGGAGTGTGGACATTGATGGACTAGGAGAGCCAGACAAGGATCTGTTGCTAATCGGTCGCCCGTATGATGTGGTGGATGATACGAATCCCTCAAAGCTCGGTCCGGCGCAGGGCAAAATCAACGGACCCAGAGCGAGACTCAGCCCGTGGTGGCCCGAATCTCCGCAGGGGCAAGTGGTTTACTGGCTCATCCTCGGGCTCGCATTCGTGGCTTCAACCGCGATAGCAGCCGGTGGAGTCCCCAATCTGTGGGCGGACCTAAACGGTAATCCGCTCCCTAATCCCGGAAACTCTGCCCCTGTGGGGCAGGCAATGCTCGTGGGGGGCGCGCTCAGTGCGATCTCATGGTACCTGATTCTGACCGTGGGCCGAGCGATATACCTCGCGATTGTTCAGAAGTAGCGAGTGGGCGATGGAGGATACACCCGGCCTGCGATATGGGAGCATGATCGAACCCTACTGGGTCTATCTCAACGAGAGTTGGGAGGATGATCCAACGGAGTTTCTCGCGCGCCTTGAAAAGGTGCCGCTCCCTGTCCGGCATCTCTATGCCGGTCACTGGTGTCAGTCCGAAGTTCGTAACGGCGGCTTATCGCAGTTCTTCTCAAACACAACGGGCATCCTCGCTCCCGAAGCCGTCGCAGGATACCGGGCCACCGGAGCGCAGCAGTGGGCAACGATCGTCGATGAGGCGATGCGACTCCTCGGATCGACGTACCCGCGCAGACGCGGCGATCGGAACGATGCCCTGGTCGCGCTCGAAGAGGCCAGCCCGAAGTGCTTTGATGTGTTGGACAACCGCTTCGTTGCATGGACGCGCGACGACTACAACAGGTGGGACCGCTTGGCGGATGCATACGCCGAAACGGCCTGAACCGTAATGCTGATCGCCGGGTGCCGTGGTCTGGAGGGAGGCTCCCCACGGCCTGAGCTCAGGGCCGAAGGCTGCGACCGGAAGGCCACGCCGTTGCGCGGACCGACGTTCAGGTCGATTCCGGCGTCAATCGCGCGCTCGCGTGGCCTGCGCGCCCAAGGCGTCGCCTAGACCACGGCACCCGGCGATACCACCCGTCGCTCTCGCGAAATCCCCCACCCTGGGCGCGAAGCCAACGGAACCGCTGACGACCGCCCTCGCCCACTTCGCATCCCCATGCGTTCATCTGACCTCTTCGCGCGAAGGACTCGCCTCTCCGCGCGTGGATATGCGCCGTTGCGCAAGTCGGGCCTGCTGCTTTCAGCGCCGCCCGGCGTTTGGGCGTGCCAATTTGAATCGGACGCCGCGAGCCATGACGGGCACCGACCGCCCGACGGGGCGCCGACCCTTGCCCCGACCTACCTGCTGCCTGATCGGCTCGCGCCCCGAGTACAGAACCCTTCTACAATGTGTCAGTTGATCTCGGGTATGTGTCATTCGGATTCCGCACGATGAGCTCAGACCACTACGAAAAATCGAGAAAGAGAGGCGAGTACATTCAAGCGAGGGAGCGGCATTTGTCCGCTCTGAAGGGACTGCCTCGCCTTGCTCAGGTTGCGCTTGTTGCACGTGTGTGCCAAAGGGAGTTGCGGCATACTAAGCATATGGGGCTCTTCCATGCCCTTAGTGACCTAGCAGGAGGCAACCACGGCTCGCGGCTCGAACCTCACCTTTCATTGTTTCGCAAGTATGTGGAGGAGCTGGAGGAGCGAGGACGGGAGCCACACGATGACTACGAAGCGATGTGGCGCGCCGTTGGGCTTCGAGGCGTACTGACATGTGTGGACGCGGTGCCGCTGCTACTATCGCCATCGACGGAGCGTCGGGCTGCTGGATGTGACCAAGTAGTGAAGGGTGTGAAGGGCGTTGCCGAACAGGGCGGAGGGGGCCCAAACAGCAGTACCATCATCAACGAGCACTTCTGGGGGATTTTTCCCTACTTGCGCGATTTGGACCTTCTCATTGCACTCGCGGAATCTGAGCAATGGAGCGACGATACCGCAGTAGACATGGACGTGCTCGGTGCTCCGTTCTCCGTCGCAGAGTACGATCTCAAGGCTTGGGAAGCGTATGTCCTTAGGGATAACGAACCCACGAAGGGGAATGAGATTGTCGTTGAGATTGATGTGCCGGATGGGACTTCGGACGAAGAAGTTATTCGAACCGTGCGCGAGTTTGCAGAGCTCGCGGATGGCTTGCACCGTGTGTACGGCGGCCGGGGACTTGAGGTGAGAACGGTGGAGTGTTTTGTCGGCATGAGTGTTGCGACGGGAGGGGCGAGATGAGCCGTCCGTCGAGCCGAAAAGTCAGGATCGTCTTGCAGGGTCGCGAGCCTGATGACCCGCTGGCACTCCTCTCCGCGGTGAAGGCTGCATTCAATCCGAGGGAAATCGAGATCACGGGGAATTTTGATTCTGAAATCCATGACCGCGTCGGCGAGGCCGTTCCGAACGAGCTGTTGGAGACGCAAGCCGCAGCAGAAGCGAAGTCGGTGTTGGACCAACTCGCGCAAGCCGTCGCAGACCACTCGCGGCTTGTGCCGGACCAACAAGGTTTGGTGCCGAGCGATCCGGGCTCAATCGTGAAACAGCGACGGTCCATCAGTGGCTGGTTGAAGCAGAAGTTTGTCGCGGGTTGGGCAGTGACCGTCTATTCGGCCACTCGCGGTGCTACGGCGGCGATGCTCGATCGCGCTGAGTAAGCAAGCAAGTAGCCCGGCATCGTAAGGCGGGACAATCGCTGCTCTGGAAGCGCATCCCTCCGAGTTGGGTGTGCGACTGCCTCGAACCGTCTCTCTCCGTATGATCGCCCATGCCGCGCTATGGCCGCTCTCTGCTGGGCGGCGGCGCGTCGTGAGGGAGGCCGCTCATGGACCCGCAGGACATCAGGGTGATCGGCGTGCACCGCGTGGAGGTGTCGCCCGGAGCGTTCGAGGAGGCCGTCGAGTCTATGTGGGGTTCAGATCTCGAAGGGGCGGATCTCGAACGCGCGCGAGACCAGACGCGCGAACACTTCGACGAACTGAGACTCATTGAGATCGAGGTCACGCCGCCCGGCGCTGACGTGGACTGGGACCGCATCACGCAGCGCGTGGAGGGCGAGCCTCGCGCCAACTGGCAGGCCCCGTACGACGAGCAGCTCATCGACGAAGCGCGCGGGACATGGGCCTTCTTCCTGCATAATGTCGATCCCGATCTGCCGCTGCTCACGCAACTGGGCGAACGTCCGCTCCCGGTCGCGACGCCGCTTCCGAGCCACCTTGCCGATGTCGAATACGACCTGCCGGGTTAGCGTGCAGGTCGCGACCGCTGCTTTGAGCGCTGCCCGGCGGTTGGGCGTGTGCGCGCAATGCCGCGTCCGTAAACCACAACGTGCGCCGAACTGTCCGCCACGCGCTTGGCGCGGGGGCGTGGCCCGGCCTACCCTCTCGCCTCGAACAGGAGCACCCATCAGTGAGTTCTGACACCACACTCAGTGCCGACCATCAGGCGATCGCGCGCGTCCTCGAGCAGTACCGCGCCGGCGGCGAGTCCGGCCTCACCGCCGACCTCCGGCCCATTTTCCACGCCGACGCGACGATCCACGGTTACGTCGGACCCGATTACTTCGGCGGACCGATCGCGAACTTCTACGAGTGGCACGAAACCAACGGACCTGCGCCCGGCCTG
>JBDIVQ010000182.1:0-5599 GCA_039794345.1 Phycisphaerae bacterium
GGTGGCACTCGAGAAAGACGCAGTGGACTCCGGCAGCGACGGCGGCCCGCGCCAGCAGCGGCGCGCGCTCCGGCCGCCCGCCGCTCGTCTCCGTCGCGCCGGGCAGTTGCGTCGAGTGCGTCGCGTCAAAGCAGACCGGCGGGCCGATTTCCATCAGGTCGCCCAGGCCGATGAAGTCGTTGACGAGGCGGTGATAGCCGAAGAAAGTGCCGCGCTCCGTGAGCATCATGTCCGTGCATCCCGCCTCGTTGAGTTTGCGCACCACGTGCTTCATCTCGGCGGGGGACAGGAACTGGCCCTTCTTGACGTTGACGGGCCGGCCCGTCGCTGCGGCCGCGGCGAGCAGGTCCGTCTGCCGGCACAGGAACGCGGGAATCTGAAGCAGGTCCACGTGCTCGCCCGCCGGCGCGGCCTGCTCGCGCTCATGGATATCCGTGGTCACCGGCACGCCGAGACGATCGCGCACGGCTGAGAGGTCGCGCAGCCCCTGTCCGAGGCCGGGACCGCGCTTCGAGGCGACGCTCGAGCGATTCGCCTTGTCGAAACTCGCCTTGAAGATGTAGGGCAGGCCGAGGTCTTCGCACGCGCGGCCGACCGTCTCGCCGATGCGCAGCCCGAGATCGACGGATTCGAGGGCGCAGGGACCGGCGATGATGCACAGCGGGCGATCCGGGCCGATAACGATGCTGCCGACGCGACACGTCTCCTGCATCGTCAAGGATAGGCGGCCGTGGCGCCGGCCCGAACCGGGAACCAGCGCCGCGCGGTGGACGTACAGGCGGGGGCGGGGCGGCGCATCACAGGTCGCCTTCCCGGTTTCAGACTGCCGGACATCGCTCAAAGAACGGCGCCCGCCGCGCCGATAACGCCACAGAGGGTCTGTCGATGCGCCGGCGGGAGCCACCCACACGATGGCACGAATGCCTCACGAACCCGAAGCCTTCTGCGAAGCGGTCATGACGCTGCTCAACCGCCTGAGCCCTTCGCGCCACGTTGAACTCATCGGCACCTTCGAGATGCTCATCGACGGCCGGCACCTCGCCCTCGAAAACCTCTACCGCATGGTGCTCAATGATCCGGACCGGGGCGTGGAGATCGTCGAGCAGTTTCTTGACCACCTCATGGAGGGCGAGGAAGCGGCCAACGTCCTGCTGCCCTTTGACCTCGCCAAGCCGCGCATCATGCCGCGCATTCAGCCCGAGTCGATCTTTCAGCACCTCGACTCCCAGCTCGTCGTGCACCAGTCCTTCGTCAACGACACGGTCGTGCTCTACGTCATCGACATGCCCCACCTCACCGTGAGCATCACCGTCGAACAGATGCTCAAGTGGGGCACCGATGTGGAGGAGATCGATTCGCTCGCGCGTCGGAACCTCGCGGCCTATTCCGAGGAACTCAAGTTGCGCATCATCGAGGCGGGCAACGGCGGGCGCGCGGCGGTCTTTCAGGAGAACGACGGCTACGACGCCAGCCGGCTCCTGCTCGGATCGCTGCACGGGCGCCTCGCCCCGGTGCTGGGGTCGAACTTCCTCGTCGCCGCCCCGGCTCGCGACGCCTTCCTCGCCGTCACCGCCGACCCTCAGGAATTCGCCCAGCGCATCCATCAGCGCGTCGAGATCGACTACAAGCGCCTGCCCTATCCCATCACCGACCGGTTCTTCCTCGTCACGATGGACGGCATCGCGGGCACGGCGGCGTAGCGGCCCCGGCAGCGCACCAGCCCGGCTCAGTCGCACTTTCCCATCAGCCCTGCGGAGCCTCTCTCCCTTTGTCAGGCGCGCCGGCGGGGATCCAGCAGCGGTGCGAGGGATGATGCGACTCGATGAACGCGCCTGCTCCCAAGGCCGGCGGCTCCTGTGAACGCAGGACCGGGGCAATGACCCCTCGCTTCGACAGCCGCTTGCCTCCCGCTCCATGCACCCCCGGGGAGGGCAGGACAGGGAGGCTTTCCACCCGCGCGGCGCCTTCCGCGACCCCGATCCCTTGCCGCAGGGCTGGGTGTGGAACACGAACGACGCCTGTTCGAATACGCGACAGTCCGCCCCTCGGCCCCGTCGCCCTTGAAACCCGGAGCAAGCCGCGTACACTGTGCCTCCTCCAATTCGGTGGAATCGGCCCACACGATCCGCCCCACGCCGCCGCCCGCTCTGGCGCCGGTCCCGGCGGGCGCCCGAAGCGGTTTCGGGAACCGGGCCTTGGCAGTTTTCGGAGCACCCGTACATGGTTCGTCTGCGTCTCAAGCGTTTCGGCCGTCGCCACACGCCTCGCTATCGTCTCAACGCCATGGATTCCCGATCGCCGCGCAACGGCCGCGTCATCGAGGAACTCGGCTGGTTTGACCCGACCCACACCGACGCCGGCAAGCAGATCAACTTCAACGCCGAGCGCATTCAGTACTGGCTCAGCGTCGGCGCCCAGCCGAGTGAGACGGTGACGGGTCTGCTCAAGCGCATCGGCGTCGATCCCACGCCGGGGCAGAAGCACACCCCCGCCGGACCGACCGGTCAGTGAAGTCCGGTCGCCGGCCCTGGCGCGTGCGCGGGAGGGGGCGGTGAGCGATGCGCATCGACGTGCTGACCCTCTTTCCGGAGATGTTTCCCCCCGTGCTCGGCGCTTCGATCACCGGCCGGGCGCAGGCGGCGGGCCTCGTCGAATTCAACTTCGTCAACATTCGAGATTACACGGAGAACAAACACAGCAAGGTAGATGATCGCCCCTTCGGAGGCGGCCCGGGCATGGTGATGATGTGCCAGCCGGTGTGGGATGCGGTCCTCGCGACCGAGGCTCTCGACCCAAGGCCGGCCACGCGAATCCTCCTCACGCCGCAGGGCCGACCCCTCACGCAGGCCATCGTGGCCGACCTGGCGCAGCGGGATCGACTGCTGCTCATTGCCGGCCACTACGAAGGCATCGACGAGCGGGTGATCGAAGAACTTGGGCCGATGGAACTGAGCATCGGCGACTACGTCCTCAGCGGCGGGGAACTGCCGGCGATGGTGCTCATCGACGCCGTCGTGCGCCTCCTGCCCGGAGCGCTGGGGCACGAGCAGTCCGCCGAGCAGGACAGTTTCTCGGCGAGCCTCGGCGGGCGGCCCCTGCTCGACTGCCCGCAATACACCAGGCCTCGCCAGTGGCGCGGCCGCAGCGTCCCCGACGTCCTCCTCAGCGGAGATCACGGCGAGGTGGAACGCTGGAGAATGGAGCAGCGAAGAACGCGGACGGCCGAACGGCGGCCGGACCTGCTTGAAAGGAACAACCCCCCGGACGCGTGAATGGTCCGGAACGAGGCGAAAGATCACTGGCGCACGTTCGCGGCTCCGCCGCCGGTAACGCTTGCGTCTTCACCTCCGCCTCAGAAAGGCCCCCCGATGAACCAGCAGCAACTCCTCGCCGGCGTCGTCGAGAAGCAACTCAAGACCGGTCTTCCCGACATCACCATCGGCGACACCATCGACGTCCATCGCCGCATCATCGAGGGCGAGAAGGAGCGCGTCCAGGTCTACCAGGGCGTTCTCATCGCGCGCAAGGGCAGCGGGATCAACGAGACGATCACTGTCCGCCGCATCGTGGCCAACGAGGGCGTGGAGATCGTCGTGCCGATCCACTCCCCGCGCATCGCGAAGATCGAACTGGTGCGGCGCGGCGACGCGCGCCGCTCGAAGTTGTACTTCCTCCGCGAGCGCGTGGGCAAGAGCCGCCGCCTCCGCGACCAGCGCCGCGGCCTCCAGCGCCTCGTTGAGGGCGAATCCGCCGCGAACGGGGCGACGACGCCCGCCGTCGAGGAGCCAATCGCCGCAGACGAGTGATCCACAGCGAGCACGGTGCTGCCGCAAGGCAGCGCATCGTGCTCCCTCCCCCGGCTCTGCGGGGGAGGGCTGGGGTGGGGGTTTGTCAGTTCAGACCCTCCCGAACGCCCTACGATCCGTCAATGGGCACGCGCGACACCCAACTTGGCGCCACCCAGCGAACACGCACACTTCGCAGCAGCATGTCCAACACCGAGCGCCAACCCTGGAGCGTGATTCGCCGCCGCGCTCTCGGTTGGCGCTTCAGGCGCCAATTCCCCATCGGTCCGTTCACGCTCGACTTCTACTGCCCGGCGCTGCGCCTCGCCGTGGAAGTCGATGGCACGCATCACGACGAGCGAAAGGCGCGCGATGCCGCGCGGGACGCGTATCTGCGGGCGCAGGAAATCGCGACGCTTCGATTCCGAACGATCGATGTGATCGACAACCTCGAGGGCGTGCACGCCCGTCTGGAGAGGGTGTGCCTTGAGCGAGCCAACTCGCTCGGTTGCCTCGATGGGCGGCGCCGGGACACCCGTCGCATCGAGCGGGCAAGGGCGCGGAGAAAGGCACCCCCACCCTGACCCTCCCCCGCAGAGCCGGGGGAGGGAACGCGGACACGACCCCTGCGCTCTTCTCGCCCTGTTTCCAGCGCCGCATCGCCAGGCGAAGCGCCATGCGATACAGAGCGCGCCCGATCTTGTCGCTCACATCTCACTCATCGGCGGACAGGTACACACCAGATTCCGATCCCCATACGGATTATCAATCCGCGCCACCGGGGGCCAGAACTTCGCATCGCGCAGCCACGGCGCCGGGTACGCCGCCTGCTCGCGCGAATAGTGGTGCGGCCATTCATCTGCCGCGACGACGTGGATCGGGTGCGGGGCGTGCTTGAGGGGGTTGTCCGCCCTGTCCGCCCGGCCCTCTTCGATGGCGCGGATCTCTTCGCGGATCTGAATCAGGGCTTCGCAGAAGCGGTCGAGTTCCGCCTTGGACTCGCTCTCGGTCGGCTCGATCATGAGTGTGCCGGGCACGGGGAAACTCATGGTGGGGGCGTGGAAGCCGTAGTCCATGAGGCGCTTGGCGACGTCTTCGACCTTGACGCCGGCGCTCTTCTCGAAGGCTCGGAAGTCGAGGATGAACTCGTGGGCGACGTGGCCGCTCATGCCGCTGTAAAGCACGTTGTAGTGCTCCTTGAGCCGGTGGGCCATGTAATTCGCGTTGAGGATCGCCACCTGTGTCGCCCGGCGCAGCCCGGCGGCGCCCATCAGGGCGATGTAGACCCACGAGATGGTGAGAATGCTCGGGCTGCCGTAAGGGGCGGCCGCGACGGCGCCGACAGCATGCCCGTTCTCATCAAGCGGGCTCGCCGGCAGAAACGCTGCCAAGTGTTTGCCCACGCCGATGGGCCCCATGCCCGGACCGCCGCCGCCGTGCGGGATGCAGAAGGTCTTGTGCAGGTTGAGGTGGCAGACATCCGCCCCGATGTCGCCGGGGCGGCACAGGCCGACCTGCGCGTTCATGTTCGCCCCGTCCATGTAGACCTGACCGCCGAACTCGTGCACGACGGCGCAGACCTCTTTCACCTTCGGCTCAAAGACGCCGTGCGTCGAGGGGTAGGTGATCATCAGCGCCCCGAGGCGATCGGCATGTTCCGCGGCCTTGGCGCGCAGGTCATTGAGATCGACGTTGCCGTGCCGGTCGCACTCGACAGCCACGACGTTGAAGCCCGCGATGACGGCGCTGGCGGGGTTCGTGCCGTGCGCCGAGACGGGGATGAGGCAGACATCGCGATGCGAGTCGCCGCGCGA